>CALQGY020000050.1 GCA_943330235.2 Candidatus Kuenenia stuttgartensis | reverse complement strand
GCGCGTGCGGCCGTGGCGGCGCTCAATGCGCTGGTGGAGACGCAGATCCCGGCGGCGTACGCGGGGGTGAAGCGGGTGTGGGCGGGGCGTGTGGGGCGCGTCGCGGTGCCGGTGGCGGCGAAGTAGGGCGCTGCGCGCGGGATGCTCTGGGCGGGCGCGGGGCTGAACAACCTTGACACAGAGGTCGCAGAGGTCGCAGAGGGCACGGAGAACGGCGGGAGTGCCCCTCTGTGCCCTCTGTGCCCTCTGTGTCAAATGCAGTTAGATCCCGCCCCGTAACCGACGCCCGACCACCCGCACCTCATCCGCAAACAGCCAAGCCGCTTGTCCCGCCCCCGGATGCCCCACCGGTAGCGGCCCGCCCGCCGTCGCGACCACCCGCACAAACCGCGCACGCGACCCACGCGGGAGCGCGACCCCAAACGGCTGCACAATTGCCCCTTCGCGCGTCGCCGACACCTGATGTGTTGTGCGCACCGGCACCGACCACGCGCTCCCATCGGCCGACCACGAAAAGGACACCGTCCCCGGCAACAGCATCCACGAACGCAGGTTCTGCAGGAAGCGCACATCCACGCGAGCCACGTCCATGGGAGCGGCGAGTTCCACCGTGATGGCTACCTCCGGCACCCACCACCCCTGCCACAGTCCGTCGCCGTGCTCGCCGCTGCCCGTCATGCCGTCTACGAGATTGAACGGCCCCGTGCCCGGGTAGCGAGCATCCACCGCCGGCTCCGTACGCACGCGTGCACCGATCGCATCGTGACGCGTCATGGTCACGCGACGCGGCTCGAGTACCGGCGACGTGCCCCAGAAGGTCTGCACGCGTACCACAGAATCCGCGCGCAGAATGGCACCGTCGCGCACCATGGGGGATGCCGGCGTGGGACGGCGACCGTCGGTGGTGGCGCGCACGACCACACCCGGCGCCAGCGATGACACGCGCAGCATCGGACGTTTCGCAACCGAGTCGTAGCGCACCGACATCGAGGCAATCGGGCCGTCCGGTAAGCCCACCGCATACCCCTCAGCGCGCAGCATCGGCAACTGCACATCGTCCAGTCGACGCTGCACCTCGGCGAGATCGCGCGGTGCGGCGCTCCATAAGAGCTCGGCGAATGCCAACAGTCGCGGCAACGCCATCAACTCGAGATTCGCGCTCGATACAATGTGCTCGCTCCAGAGCGGCGCTTCGGCGCCCAACACGCGGGCCGACTGCGCGGCGTCGAGCCCCGGCGGCATCGGTTCGTAGCGATACACATCGGCCACGCGTAGCTCGCCCGCCGATCGGTTGAAATAGGTGAAGTCACTGGGCGAGGCGATCACGTCAAAGCCGCGCATCACGGCCGTGCGTGTGAACGACGAATCACGCCACGACTGCACCATGCCGCCGGGCACGTATGGTCCGTCCATCACCTCGTCCCATCCCATCACACGACGACCACGCTGCGCCACATGTTGCGCGATTTGCCGCATGAACCAACTCTGCAGCTGCTCTTCATTCGCCAGCCCTTCGCGCTGCATCACGCCCTGGCACAGCGCGCACGCCTTCCAGCGGTCCTTCGGCGCCTCGTCACCGCCAATATGAATCACCGGTGACGGGAAGAGATCCATGACTTCATCCAGCACGCCAAACAGAAACGGGAGCGTGGTCGGCTTCCCCGCGCAGTAAATATCCGCGAACACCCCCCACGACGTGGCAACGGCGACGGGCGCATCGCTGCACCCCAGCATGGGATACGCCGCGATCGCCGCCGACGAATGCCCCGGCAGTTCAATTTCCGGTACGATGGTCACACCACGCGTGCGCGCATACGCGACCAGATGACGCACCTGTGCCTGTGTGTAAAAACCGCCGTATCGCGAGCCGTCGGCTTCGGTGCGCCACGCGCCCACACTCGTCAGGCGGGGATAGCGCTTGATCTCCAATCGCCAGCCCTGATCTTCCGTGAGATGCCAGTGCATCACGTTCATCTTGTAGCGCGACAGCAGATCGATATGCCGCTCGATGTCGCGCACGGGCAGATAATGACGGCCGACATCCACCATCGAACCACGCCAGGCAAAGCGCGGCGCGTCGGTAATACGCGATGCCGCCACCTGCCACCCATCGCTCTGGGTGCGTGCGTTCTCACGCGCCAACAGCTGCAGCAACGTCTGCACGCCCCAGCGCGTGCCGGCGGACGAGGCGCCGCTCACCACGATGCCGCGATCATCCACGCGTACGGCATACGCTTCGCGGTTGACCGACGACCACAACGTGTCCAGCTGGATGACCGGCGCCGCAGGCACACCGGTCGGTGATGATTGGTGCGTGATCATCAGCGGCCGGCCGGTCCGGACACGGATCTCCGCCGCCAGTAGCTGCGCCACCTCACGCAGTGCGGCCGATCCGTCGGGAATCACAATCGTCGTGCCTGCGGTTAGCACGAACGGCGCGGCCGTCGTCGACACCTCGACGGTGGCGGGACGAGGGAGCACCCCGCGTAACGCCCGATGTGCCGCACCCTGCGCCATCGCCGAGTGGCGACAGAGCAGGGTGCCCAGCGTGACAATGATCAGGCGTGTGGTACCGCGCATTGCCGGTACCTACGACTGCGGCGGAATGCGCCCCGGCGTGGGGGGCGCACCCAGACGATTGAGTTCTTCTTCGATGGCCGCGAGCTCGGTGGTCAGAATCGGCTTCATCTTCGCATACTCCGCCGCGAAGTCCGCCGACGCAATCGCATACTGTTCGCGATTCGTGCTCGTGGGCGCGGCCAGCATCCCGTCCGGCGTGGCGTTACTGGCATGCGCCTGAATGGACACGGGTACCTGTTCACCGCGTGCCGCGTTGATGTTGTCGCCGCGCAGGGCGCGCATCGAGAGCGCCAGTCGCTTGTTCGCGTCGCGCACCCGATCGGTGAGCGCCTTCGGGGCCTGCGGCATCTGATCCAGCACCTTCACGATGGCGTCGAGTTTCGTCTTCGCGAGGTTGCCCGCCTCGATGGCCGAGGCGATCTGGCGCGAGAGTTTTTGCGTCTGCGCGCGGAACGTCGTGTTGGCTTCACGATCGGCCACCGTGGTACTGGCCGCCGGATCGTGCAACACGGAGAACGTGACCGGGCTCGCAATCGGGGTGAGCACGCCCCTCTCGCGACGCACCAGCGTCACCGTGTACTTGCCGGGGGGCACCGCACTCGCCGCCCCGCCGCCGCCGAATCCGCCACCGCCGCCGCCGGGCGCGCCCGCTGCGGCACCGCCATCACCCGGCGCCTCTAGCGATCCGCGCAAATCCCACATCACGCGATGCAGACCGCGCGAACCGGAGAGCGTCAACACCCGCCACACCTTTCCTGTCGCATCGGCAATCGATGCACCTAACACCACCGCTTCCTCTTCCGCTTCGGCGATGAAATCCTCCGGCGTCGGATACACAATGGGCTTACCCGCCTTCTCGGCGGCGCGCTGCGCCTCCACGCGCTTGTCCTTACGCGACGTGAAGAGCGCATCCTTCAGCGAGTACGTAATGGCCGCGCCGTAGTCCGGGTTGGGCGCGGAGAACAACGCTTCGCCCTGCGACCCCTTGCCCGCGCCGCCGAACGTGCCGCGACGCGCGTATGAAATGGCGTCCTTCATGGGGTAGAGCGTGGCGGTCGCGGCCAGCGATTCTGTGCTGATGTCGCGCAACCGCGAATAGTCGTCCACGACATAGATGCCGCGGCCGAAGGTGCCCAGCACCAGATCGTCCGCCTGACGCTGAATGGTGATATCGCGCACCTGGATGGTGGGCAGCCCCGGAATCTTCATCCAGTGTGCGCCGCCATCCTTGCTCACATAGGCGCCGAACTCCGTGCCGGCAAAGAGCAACGAGGCATCGATATGATCCTGCGCGACCGTGTACACCGTGCCGCGCTTGGGCAGGTCACCGACAATCGATACCCACGTGCGGCCAGCGTCGGTGCTCTTGAGCAGGTACGGCGCGTAGTCGCCATTCTGATGATTATTGACGGCCACGAACACTGTCTTGCCGTCATGACGCGACGTAATCAGCCGCTGGATATACGCGTTGCTCGGTACACCCGGCAGTGAATCGTTCTTGCGCCACGTCGTGCCCCCGTCCTCCGACACCTGCACCAGTCCGTCGTCGGTGCCCACGTACAACAGCCCCTCGATCTTCTGCGACTCGGCGATCATGCTGATGTTGCTGTAGAACGCCGTCGACTGGTTCTTGGCGATCGCGTCCGGCCCCCACACTTTGCCCATGACCGGTAGCGCATTGCGGTCGAGGTGCCGCGTGAGGTCGCCGCTCAGCGCCTTCCATGTGTTGCCGCGGTCATCGCTGCGATAGAGGCGCTGCGACGCCGTGTAAATGCGCGTATGCGAATGCGGGGAGATGATGATAGGCGTATCCCAGTTCCAGCGGCTCGGCGCTTCGCCGCGCCCCTCGGAGGGCTGGATGCCAATCGCTTCGCCCGTGCGCACGTCCAGGCGCACCATGCCGCCGCCCTGACTCTCGGCGTAGACGGTGTTGGCGTCTTCCGGGTCAATGCGCGACACGAAGCCGTCGCCGCCGTTGGTGACAAACCAGTCGGTGTTGAGGATGCCGGCATTGTTGCGCGTGGCCACGGAGCCGCAGAGCGAGTTGTTGTCCTGCGTGCCACCGCACACCATGTAGAACGGTGCCGTATTGCTCACGTCCACATCGTAGAACTGCGTGATGGGCAGGTTGGCATAGAAAATCCAATTCTTGCCACCGTCCCACGTCTGGTAGAGACCGCCGTCATTGCCGTTAATGAGGTGATCGGGGAAGCGCGGGTCCACCCAGATGTAGTGGTTGTCCACGTGCTTCGTGCGCTCGCCCAGATTGCGCCACGTCGCGCCACCGTCATCCGACACCTGGTTCTGCACATCCACCGCGTACACCCGCTGCGCGTTGAACGGGTCAGCGAAAATCGTCGCGTAGTACATAGGCTGCGCCTGATAGCTGGAGCGCTTCTCCCACGAGATACCGCCGTCCAGCGAGCGATAGATGCCCGCGTCGGCGGCCGACGACTCGATCGTCGCGTAGACCACGCTCGGATCCTTGGGCGACATGGCCAGGCCGATGCGGCCCAGCGTCCCCGCCGGCACGCCGGTGCTGATCTTCTTCCAGCTCTTGCCGGCATCGGTGGAGCGATAGAGCGCGCTCTCCGGGCCGCCGTTGATCAGGGTGTAGAAGTGCCGGCGACGCTGCCATGTCGCGGCAATGAGGACGTCCGGGTTGCGCGGGTCCATCACCACATCGGTGACGCCGGTGCGCTCACTCACCGTAATCAGCGACGACCACGTCTTGCCACCGTCGGTGGTCTTGAACAGCCCACGGTCGCCACCGTCGGACCAGAGCGGGCCCTGCGCCGCCACATACACCACATCGCTGTTGCGCGGGTCGATCACAATGCGCGCGATGTGCTCCGACTTCTCCAACCCCATACGCTTCCAACTGCGCCCCGCATCGTCGGAGCGATATACGCCGTCGCCGTACGCGACGCTGCGCTGCGAGTTGTTCTCGCCCGTGCCCACCCACACCGTGTTGGGGTTGCGCGGGTCCAGCGTGACCGTGCCAATGCTGTACGATGTCTGCTTGTCGAAGACGGGCACAAAGGTGGCACCGCCGTTGTCCGTCTTGAACACGCCGCCCGATGCCACGCCCACGTACATGATGCCGGGATTGTCGGGGTGCACGGCCAGACTGGAGATACGGCCACCCGTGACGGCGGGGCCGATCAGACGGGGCTTCATGAGTGCGCTCAGCGCACCGGCCACGCCGCGGGTCGCCGACGAATCGGTGCCCTCGGCGCGGGTGCTATCCCGACGCGTCGAATCGAGGCGGACACCGGCCACCCGCGTCACAGGCGGCTGCTTCGCCGAGATCGTCGCGCCCGTCTTGGCAGGCGCGGCGGGGGGTGTCTGCGCCACGACCGACGTCGCGGCGAGCGCACACAAGAGGACAGAGGTCACCGTCGTGGTGACAACAGCAGAACCGCGCATCAGCAAGAACTCCGGGTCGTCTGGGTGGGAACGGCAATAGTACGAAGGCCGGCGCGCGTCAGCACGGCGTTCATGGTGGGGAGATCGCGCTGCACAATGCGCTGCCAGGCGCCGTGTAGCGTGGTGAGATCGCGGCACACGCCCGCGTACGCGGCGCGCATGCTCGGTGTCGGCGCGAAGTCGGCGTTGTCCTGCGCGTTCAACTGCGATGCCAACGATTCGTTCAGCGATCGGAACGTCGGTCGCGGCGCGCCACTTGCACGCGCCGGCTCGGCGCCCACGGCCGCATCAATGGCCGCACGCAACGTGCGCACGGCCGCATCGACCTCTGTGTTCGCAGTGGACGTCTGCGCGAGTGCTGTCCGCACCGCTGTGACGGCGGCCTGGTCATCCCACGTCGTCCGCATCACGTCGGTGATCTGCAACAGCAGTGCGTGTTGCACCACCAGCGCGCTGCTTGGCGCCGTCGAGCGCGGATCATTGCGCACGGTCACACGCTGCGTCACGGTGGTGCCGTTGGCCGTCAGGCGCAGCGTGTAGACGCCGGGCAAGGCCAGCGGCCCCTCGGGGGAGGCCGGCGTGAGCCCCGGATTCGCATTGATCTCAAAGCTGTGTGTGAACGCCGGCGGGGCATTGTAGCGCAGGTCCCAGTTGACGCGGTGCGCGCCCATCGCGGTGGGCAACGCGCGCGGCGTGGCCACCCAGAAGTTTGGATGCGGCGGCTTGGCGGCTTCGGCCACCGGTGCGATGGCGTCGCTCGTCAGATGGCGCACGACGGCGCCGCGCGCATCCAGCACGTCCAGTACCACGGCGTCCGCCGAGCGCCCCAGCCAGTAGTCGATGATGACGCCGTCGACGGGGTTGAGCGCATGCGGAATGTCCGGCGGCAGCGGCGTATTGGAGTTGGTGTTGCGGCGCACGCGCGTGGTGAGACCCGGAGCAAACAGATGCACCGGCGTCGTGGCCAGCGTCGGCGTCATCTGCCGCAGCGCGGAGATGTCGTCAATGACCCAGAGGCCGCGCCCGTGCGTGGCCACGAGCAGGTCGTTGTCCTTCACCAGGAGATCGCGCACCGGCGCATTGGGCAGGTTGCCCTGCAACGGCTGCCAGTGATCGCCGTCGTCGAATGACACGTACGCACCGCTTTCCGTGCCGGCAAACAGCAAGCCAGGCTGCTTCGGATCGGCACGTACCACGCGCACGAAACTGCCGCTGGCTTCGTCCACGGGCAGGCCGGTCACGATCTTGGTCCACGTTTTGCCGAAGTCGCGCGTGCGAAATACGTACGGCGTGTGGTCGCCGATGCGCAGATACTCCACCGCGACATACGCCGTTCCCGCCGCATGTGGCGACGCATCCACCGACGAAATATTCGCACGACGCGGCGACGGAAGGTTGGGGACGCTCACGTCACGCCACGTCGCGCCGTTGTCACGCGTGACATGAATGAGCCCGTTGTTCGTGCCCACCCAGAGCAGTCCGGGCATCGCGGCCGATGCCGCCAGCGATTCAATCGCCCCCCGACCACCCAGCGTCGTGGCGGCGGTGACGGAGTCCATCCCCGCCGGAATGGACAGCTCGGGGCTGATGCGCGTCCAGTGCGCACCGCCGTCGAGCGTCTGCGCGACGTAGTTGAGCCCCACCAGCAGCAGGCGCGGATTCCACGGCGCCCACACCAACGGCTGCGACGAGGTGGTGCGCACTTTCGCCGCCGGATCCACCGCCGGGCTGACGTTGATCCACTGTTCGCTCGGATAGCTCATGCGCACGATGCCGTTGCCGCTGGCAAAGACATTCAGCGGATTGACCGGATCGGGCACAATGGTGCCCCACTCCCATCCATTCACCGGATTCCAATCGAACATCGTGATGGCGCCGTCGTTGCCGCGCACGCGCGTTCGGATCGCGCCCGCGTCCTGCTGCGTGGCGTACACCCAGTACGGGTACGAGTTGTCCACCGCGAGGTGATACAGTTGCTCGGTGGACTGATTGTACCATGAACTCCACGTCGCACCGCCGTCCAGCGAAATCGTGGCGCCCTGATCCAGCCCCATGAACAACCGCTGCCCGTTGGTGGGGTCAATCCACATCTGCTGCGGATCGTCGCCGCCGGGCGCGCCCTTCATGCCCGTGAATGTTTTTCCACCGTCAGTGGATTTATATGCGGCGGTGTTGAGCGTGTAGATCAGATCCGGATTGCGCGGATCGACGTACACGCCGCAGCTGTAGCCGCCCTGCCCGTTGTGAATCCGCTCGTCGTCCGCGGCCATGCGGCGCCACGTGGCGCCGCCGTCATCAGAGCGGTAGAGGGCCGTATTGCTGATGAGATAGACGCGCTGCGCGTTGGTGCCCATGGCCACGGCCACCGACAGGCGCCCGTCCAGCCGCGGCAAGCCGCCGCCGGTCACGGGCTTCCAGGTCAGGCCGCCGTCGAGCGACTTGAACAGGCCCGTGGTGACCTTCGTGGTATCCCCGCTCACGCTCAGCTGCCACGACCGGAACGAGCCCACCGCGTACCCCGGCGGCGCATAGTGCCGTCCGGTGGTCGCGAAGATCACGTCCGGCACATCGAAGGCGCGCGCCAGCTTCGTGACGCCGGTCATGCTGTCCACGAAGAGCGTCTTCGACCACGTCCGACCGCCGTCGGTGCTGCGAAAGACGCCGCGATCCGCGCTGGCGTGCACGTGGTCGCCCAGCGCCCCGACCAGCACCACATCGGCCGAGCGCGGATCGGCCAGAATGGTCTGGATGTGTCGCGTGCCTTCCAGCCCCAGAGCCGTCCACGTCGCGCCGGCGTTGGTGGACTTGTACACGCCCTTGCCCTGATCCAGTGTGCCGCCGGTGATCATGTCGCCGGTGCCGACGTAGACGACATTGGGATCTGACGGGGCCACCTCAATCGCGCCCACCGACGAGACATCCTTGATCGCGTCGAACACGGGAAACCACGTTTGCCCGGCGCTCGTGGTCTTCCACACGCCGCCCCCGGGATAGCCCGCGTAGTACACGCCCGGCTGGCCAATGGCGCCAGACACCGCGCCCACTCGGCCGGCGCGGAAGGGACCGAGATTGCGCCAACCGAGGTCGGCGAGCAGACGGGCATCGACCGGGCCCTTGGCCGTCTGCGCCAAGGCCGGTGAGACGGCCACCGGTGTGCCCACGGCGAGCAACAGGACGGCCATCGAAACGAACGACGAGCGGATCGAGGCGGACATTCGGGTCATGGCAGAGCTCCGGAAGTGAGCGGCGCACGGCGGGACCCTCCCGCGCACCGACCCGCAGAAGCTACCGCCCGACGGCTAGAACTGCAGGGCGTTCGCGTGCTCCCACGCCCGCGACATGCCGCTGGTCCCCGGGCTCGTCAGCAGCTGCCCAGGCACGAGCTGCGGGTAGATCTCCGCATAGCTACGGATCTCCATCGCACTCACGCGCTTCATGATGAACCACGGCTTGAGGTCGGCCGGACGCTGCAGCCCCGCCGCCCCCAGCACCTCGAAGAAACTCTTCACCGTCTCGCGATGATAGCGCGCCACGCGCTCCGACTTGTCCCCCACATGCAGCCCCGCCACCAGCTCGGGATTCTGCGTCGCGACCCCCGTCGGACACTGATTGCTGTTGCAGCGCAGCGCCTGAATGCAGCCGATCGCAAACATCATCGCGCGCGCGGCGTTACACATGTCCGCCCCCAACGCCACCTTCGTCGCCAACGCGAAGCCGGTGTTCACCTTGCCCGACGCAATCACGCGTATGCGGTCGCGCAGCTCGGCACCCACCAGCGCATTGTGCACGAACGACAGCCCCTCATTCAGCGGCGTGCCCACCGAGTCGGAGAACTCCAGCGGCGCCGCGCCTGTGCCGCCTTCGCCGCCGTCCACCGTGATGAAATCCGGTGTGATCCCCGTGGCCATCATGGCCTTCACGATCCCCAGAAACTCGTGACGCTTGCCCACGCACAGTTTGAAGCCTACCGGCTTCCCGCCTGAGACATCGCGTAGTCGCTTCAGAAACTGCAGCAACTCGGTCGGCGTGCTGAACGCCGTATGCGCCGGGGGCGAGATCACGTCCTGGCCGAACTCCACGCCGCGGATGTCCACGATTTCCTGCGTCAGCTTGGAGGCCGGTAGGATGCCCCCGTGCCCGGGCTTGGCGCCCTGCGACAGCTTGACCTCGATCATCTTCACATTGGGCAGCGTCGCACGCTTCGCGAATTCCTGCTCGCTGAAACGCCCCGCCTTGTCGCGGCAGCTGAAGTAGCCCGTGCCGATCTGCCAGAACACGTCACCGCCGGGCTCGAGATGATACGGACTCAGGCCGCCCTCACCCGTATTGTGCGCGAAGCCGCCCTGTTTGGCACCGGTGTTGAGCGCCAGCACCGCATTCTTGCTGAGCGAGCCGTAGCTCATCCCCGACACATTGAAGATGGACGCCGAATATGGCTGCGTGCAGTCGGGGCCGCCCACCATCACGCGCGCGAACTGCGGGTCTGGGTGCACCGGCGCCAGCGAATGATTGATCCACTCGTAGCCGGTGGCGTACACATCGCGCTGGGTACCGAAGGGGAGGGAATCGAGCTCGCCCTTCGCGCGCTGATAGATGATGGAGCGATCGTTGCGGCTGAACGGCTTGCCGTCGCTGTTCGACTCGATGAAGTACTGGTTCACCTCCGGCCGGATCATTTCCAACAGGTACCGCGCATGACCGATCAGCGGAAAATTGCGCTTGATGGCGTGCTTGGTTTGCAGCATGTCGGCAATGCCGCGGGCCACCAGCGGCAGCACCACAACGTACGCCCACAGGATCTGTGGCCAGACCATCGCGCCGAGCGCAATGGCCAGCACGAGCACGGCGGCGATGACGGAAAAGAGAGTGCGCATGCGGAGAGTATCGGCCGGGCGCGAGGGGTTGGATAGGGAGCGGGGATGGGGATCGTGGCGCGGGCACGCCGCGCGCCCCATCGGAACTCGCGGGCCTAGTTCGTACATTCACCCGATATGCAGACACCCGCCATGCAGATGCCTCTCCTTTTGCCGACGCCGCGTCCAGCGCGGTCCGTCCGCCGCTCGGGACCATTCTCCCTCCCGTTCGTCCTCCTGCTCCTCGGTGCGGTACTCGCCGGACTGACCTCCGGGACCGCGTCCGCCCAGGGGCCCACTGGCCTCATCACCGGCCGTCTCGCGGCCTCCGGCTCGGGCGCGCCGGTGGGCACGGGTTCGGTGCGCGTGGTCGGCACCACGCTCGGCGCGCCGGTCACGCCCGATGGCCTCTTCATCATCCGCGACGTGCCGGTGGGTATCGTACGTCTCGAGGCGCGCGCCATCGGCTACGCTGTGCGCATCGTGCCCGATGTCGTGGTCAGCGCCGGCAAGCCGGCCGAGGTCGTGATTGAACTCACGCCGGCGGCGGCGTCGCTCTCCACCATTACGGTCAAACCGTCGTACTTCGCGACGCTGCCGCCGCCGTCGCGCGCGGTGTCCACGCAGAGCCTGAGCGCCGAGGAAATCCGGCGCACCCCCGGTGCGCAGGAGGACGTGCTGAACGTGCTCAGCGCGCTGCCCGGCGTGAATGGCAGCACCGGCCCCGGCCGCAACGACATCGTGGTGCGCGGGGGCGCGGCCTTCGAAAATCTGTTCGTCATCGACAACATCGAGCTCCCCAACATCAACCACTTCGGCGTGCAGGGCTCTTCGGCCGGCGCGGTGGCGCTGGTGGGGGTGAGTCTGGTGCGCGACGTCAGCGTGTCGGCCGGCGGCTTCGGCGTGCGCGATGGCGACAAGGTCTCCAGCGTCACGCGCCTCGAGCTGCGCGAAGGCAGCCGCGATCAGCGCGCCACGGAGCTCAACGTCTCGGCCACCGGCGCCTCCGCCATCAGTGAAGGGCCGCTGGGGGCGAAGGGCACGTATCTCGCCAGCGTGCGACGCAGCTATCTCGATTTCCTGTTCGCGGCCATCGGGCTCGCCATCATCCCCAGCTACACCGATCTCACGCTCAAGACCGTCTTCCGCCCCACCTCGCGCGACCGCATCTCCACGCTCTTTATCGGCGCCGTTGATCGCTTTGGCTTTACCAACGACAGCGCCGATCAGCGCTTCGATAACTCACGGTTTTCGGCGCCCACGCAGGATCAGGTCATTGCCGGCGTGTCGTGGCAGCACACGCTGCCGCGCGGGTTGTGGACCACGACGCTTGGCCAGACGTGGGCCCGCTACCGCACCACGCAGCAGGATACCGGCAGCGCCACGCAGGCCCCGCAGGTGATCTTCCGCACCCTCAGCACCGAAGCCGAGACGTCGCTGCGGTCTGATGTGACGTGGCAATGGCGCGAGGCGGTGCAAGTCGAGACCGGGGCGCAGGTCAAGCTGGAGTCGCCGCTGTCGTACAACGTCACGCTGGGTGGTGATCGTCGTACCACGCAGACCGGCGCGGCGGCGCCGCTGTCGCTTGATACGTCATTTACCACCGCGCGTCTGGCGGCGTTTGCACAGGCCACCGTGCGGGTGTCGTCTGCGTTGCGCGCCAGCGCGGGGCTGCGCGTCGATGGCTACGACTACGGGACCTTCGCCACCCGCGCGGCCCCGCGTGCGGCGCTGACCTACGCGGTCAGTGAGCGGACCTCGCTGTCGCTGGCCGGTGGCCGCTATTGGCAGGCACCGCCGTCTATCTGGCTGGTGGGCGACCCCTCCAATCGCCGCACGCTCACGCCGTTCCGCGCCGACCAGATCGTGGTGGGCTGGCAACACCTGTTGCGCGATGATCTCAAAGTGCAGATCGAGAGCTACGCGAAGGTGTACGGCGACTATCCGGTGCGTGTGTTCCGACCGCAGGCGGCGCTCCAGCCGGGCGGCTTCAGCGATGTGACCACCGATATCCCGTTTGGTCTGGAGCCGCTGCAGAGCACCGGATCAGGGCGTGTGGTGGGGCTGGAACTGCTCGCACAGAAACGCCTGTCAGACATTCCTGTGTACACGGTGTTTGCCCTCGGCTGGAGTTCGGGGCGGTTCAAAGGGCTCGATGGCGTCGCGCGTCGCGGTACCTACGACACGCCCGTCACCAGCAGCCTGCTGCTGGGCTGGCGCCCCAACGCCAAGTGGGAGCTGGCCACCCGGGTGCGCGCCTCGAGCGGCATCCCCATCACCCCGTATGTCACCAGCGGACCCAACGCCGGCACGCTGGACTTCACGCGCTACAACAGCGGCGGACGGGTCCCCGCGTTTGCGCAGGTCGATCTGCGCATCGATCGCCGGTGGCAGCCGCGTGGCAAGCAGCTGGTCGCCTATCTCGATCTGCAGAACCTGCTCGCCCGCGCCAACACCACGCGCGTGCAGTGGAATCCGCGGCTGCAGCGCACACAGTATGAAGAGGGCGTTTCGTCGCTGATTCCCTCTATCGGCATCAGCTGGCAGTTCTGACGGAGGCGGTGGGGCTGGGCTGGACACGGTGGATTTCCGCGCCGTACGTTCCCCGCGCACCCCGATGGACCTGAGCCGTTCATGTGTTCCTGGGCGTGCTCCACCGCCTTCGTGCTGCGCATGCATCTCCCCGATCCGTTCAATCTGCTGCTGCTCGCCTATCTCTTCGTGCTGCTCCCGTTGGGCGTCTACAAGAGCGCACGGCGCTTTGAGGCCATGCGCGCCAACCGGAGCGCCGCGAAAGCCGCCGGCCGCTCGACGGCCGGGACCGTACCCACGCCGACCAGTATCTACATCGGCACGCTGTTCAACATGGGCATCCTGGGGGCGCTGGCCTTCATGGCCGCCTACGAGGCGCGGCTGCGTCTGTTCCGGGTCGACCACTTCGGCACTCGCGAGTTCGTGGCCTGCGTGGTCTGGTTGGTGGCCAGCTTCAGCGTCGGGCGGCTCAGTCGCGCGTGGCGCAGCGAAGCGGAGCTGCGTGACATGCCCATGCTCGATCTGGTCCCGCGGACGCGCCGCGACTGGCTGACGTTCGGTGCTGTGGCCGTGGTCGCGGGCGTCTGCGAGGAGGCGGCGTACCGCGGCATGGGGTTCAACGCGCTCCACTGGTGGATCAGCGGTTTCCCCCTCGACGGCGCGGCGCGGGTCGCGACCCCAGTGGCGGCGCTACTCGTCGCCGGCGCCTTCGCGCTCGCGCATCAGGTGCAGGGGAGCAAGTCCGTGGCCATCATCTTCGTGAAGGCGCTCCTCATGCAGGTGCTCGTCTGGTATACCGGCACGCTGGTCGGGGCGATGGTTGGTCATGTCGTGCTGGATGGCCTCACCGCGTATCGCTCGTTGGGATTGGCCCAGCGTCTGGAGGCAAACGCGTCGGCGTCGTAGTTTCGGGAGTGCCGCCGATCTGGCGGCGTTCCCCAACTTCCGAGGTGGTCCGTGACCGCAGTTCGACCGCTCCGCGCCGCGATGCTGGCGCCGCTCCTCACGCTCATCCCCTGCGCGCTGGCCGTGGCGCAAAACGCCGCGAAGCGCCCCATGAGCTGGATGGATCAGCAGCGCGTGCGCAGCGCCGGCGCGCCGGCCATTTCCCCCGACGGGCGGTGGGTGCTCTACGCCCTCACCACGCCGGACTGGAAGGACGCGCGCACTCAGTCGGATGTGTATCTCGTGTCGGCCGAGCAGGGGCTGGCGACTACGCGGCAGCTCACGTTTACGCGCGACAAGAACGAATCCACACCGCGCTGGCTCCCCGGCGGCCAAGCGTTTGTCTTCGCGTCCAACCGTGAAGCGCCGACGGCCCAGCCGACCCAGATGCAGCTCTACGTCATGCGCCCCGATGGCGGCGAAGCCCGCCGCATTACCGACGCCAAAGACGGCGTGTCCACCTACGCGGTAGCGCGCGATGGCTCGTCGCTGGTCTATCGGAGCGGCAAGAGCGATGAAGAGCAGCTCTACACGCTGGCTGTGCGCGATATCCTCGCGGGGACGCCGGTGGATTCGCTCAAGGCTGCTCCGCTGACCAAACACGCCACCGGCGTGGGCACGTGGCAGTTTTCCCCCGATTCGAAGCGCATCTACTTCGTGACCGCCGACACCGTCGACAAGGACGAGAAGGCACGCGTCGAGAAGAAGTTCACGGTGAACGTGCGCAACGCCGAAGCCCCCGTGGCCTCGCTCTGGGCCGTCGACCTGACCGCACCGGGCGCGGCCCGCGCGGCCACGCGCCTGACACGCGAGACCACCTATTCGGTCGTGAGCTTCACCACATCGGACGACAGCCGCTACATCGGCTTCACCGGGGTGGCCAACAACCGCTACAAGCGGAACATCACCGAGCAGGGGATCTACGGCGATGCCTACCTGCTGGACACGCAGTCCGGCGCCGTGGAGCGGCTGACCAACAACGAAGAGATCGCCGAGAGCGCGCTCTCGTTCTCGCCCGACTCCAAGACGATGGCCTTCTCGGCATCAACCGACATGACCGCCTACAACATGCGCAACACGCGTGTCTACGTCCGCGCGGTGGCCGACAAGGGCGGCGTGTGGCGCAAGTTGGGCGATCTGGACGGCGACGTCAGCGTGGGCTGGTGGGCGCGCGACGGCAAGACCATCTACTTCAACGAAGGGCTCAAGGCCACCAATCAGCTCTTCTCGCTGGACGTCGAGAGCGGTGCGGTCAAGCCGATGACCAATCTCCCCGCGTCGCTGACGGTCAGTGAGGATGACGACACCCATCGTCTGCTCATCAACTATTCCGACCCGACCACGCCGCCCACGCTGTTCACGGTGGGCGCGCTGGCCGATGTCGCCACCCGCTCGAAGTGGGTGACGCTCACCGATCCGAATCCGTGGATCCGCGAGCAGATCGCGCTGGGTGAGGAGACCGAGATCACGTGGACGTCGAAGGACGGCAAGTCCGTGGGTGGCGTTCTGGTGAAGCCGGTGGGCTACGTGCCGGGCAAGAAGTACCCGCTGCTGGTGGCCATTCACGGCGGACCCGCTGCGGCGGATCTGTTGAGCTTCAACGGCGGCTACGGCGCGCAGACGTACGCGGGGCAGGGGTGGATCATTCTGCAGCCCAACTACCGCGGCTCCACCAACTACGGCGAAGCGCACAAGAACGGCATCGTGGGCAACTACTTCGCGCCGGGCTACGACGACATCATGACCGGCGTCGACGCGCTGATCGCCAAGGGCATGGTCGATTCGACCAAGATGGGGGTGCTGGGCTGGAGCGCCGGCGGCCACTGGTCGAACTGGATCCTGACGCACACCAACCGGTTCAAGGGCATCTCGTCCGGCGCCGGCACGTCCAACTGGATTTCCATGTACGCGCAGAGCGACGTGCAGCGAAACCGGCAGTACTACCTGGGCAACAAGCTCCCCTACGACAACTTCGACGCGTACTGGAACCAGTCGCCCATCAAGTACATCAAGAACGCCAAGACGCCCACCATGATCCATGTCGTGGACGGTGACCCGCGCGTGCCCAGCCCGCAGAGCATCGAGCTGCACATGGCGCTCAAGCGCCTCGGCGTGCCGACCGAGCTGTTCATGTACCCGGGCTTCTCGCACGGCATCCCCGACGCGCGCAATCGTCTCGTGAAGAGCGAAGCCGAGATGGCGTGGATGAACTACTGGGTGCTGGGGAGCGGGACCAAGTTCTCGTGGCGTGAAGTGCTGAAGACGCTCGAGGATGCGCCCGCTGAAACGAAGCCGACGATCCGCGGACCGTGAGTGCTCGGTTGCTGTTGAAAAACAGCAACCAGTAGAATTGTGTTGGATCAAAACGGAACGGGGGCTGACACTGTGTGTGTCGGCCCCCGTTTCTGTCACGAATATTGTGCTTTCAAGATGTGAACATCTGGCGTGCTGCGTTCTCAATGCCGTCGAGTCGCCGACGCGGTAGCCGGGATGGCGTCTGGCGCTAGAGCCCGGCCAATCCGGCGAACGCCGACGGGGACGAGAGCGCGGCTTCCGCGGCGTGGATGACGGACGCGGGGAGTGGCGCGCCAACGGCGCGACGTGCGGCTTCCACGACCATGGTGAGCGCGCGGGCTTGGGCGGCATAGGCCGCGAGGAGCGCGCCGCCGGCACCAGGGGTGGCGACAATGTCTTGGGCCAGCACGTCCAATTGCGAGTTGAGCGCCGAGGCGGCGGAGTTCGCCGAGTAGGCCTCGCTGAGGAACCGGTCCTCCGACGTGTCATCCGTGAAAAATCCCGGGAATGCTGAAGGCGACAAGGCCTCTTGGACCCGCGTGTTGGTGGCGGCGATCGCCGCGAGGCGACGACGAGCGACGCGTGAAGATTCGAATCCCACTGATGTTTCTCCGGGAAAAACGTCCAACAGACCTTGACAGATGCAAGTCTGTTACATAAATGCGACAGTGATGAGGCGATGCTGCTCCGGCGGCGGTAAGCGCTTGCGGTACATTCTGTTGCGATACCGAGACGCGTCGGCGGGGTCAGCTACGCAGTACTGGTGGTTCGAGGGCAGTCCCTTGGGAGCGAGCGGCCCGACCAAGACGCCGGTCGGTGCTCGCGAATTCCCCGGGCCAGATCGGCGTGTCGCCACACCCGGCGACCGTCGAAGCGGCAAGGATCCAGATCCACCCCTCCCATGGAGGCGGCGGTATGCAGGTACTCAGCCCGGCAGCGGAGCGCGATCTCGCGGCACGTGACTTGGCCACCCTCGCCAGGTCCACGCTCGACGAGCATTGGGCGGTCGCTGCAGTCCCCGCGGAACGACGCACCTTGTTGCTCGAACGAGCCGAGGCCGCATCGCTCGTCGCTGGCGACGGCTTGGGTGAACCCATCGCCGACGGCCTGGCGCTCTTGGGCACCGCGTACGAGCTGGCGGCCTTGAGTCATCTCGAGGCGGCCATTCAGGCGGCGGCGAGTCCAGCCCGCGATCTCGCGCAAGCCGTGCTGGCCCTTGGTGCCGCCCGCGCCTTCCGCTGCAGCGCGGCGCTCCGGCCCCCGTTGGACGATGGCGAACTGGCCATCAAGTGGGCGCTGCGGCTGGGGGCCTTGGCGCTCGTCGCTCGGCAGACCGAGAGCTACGTCCGCTGGTGGGAGCTCCGTCGCGGGGTGGCGGAGACGGTCCGGAAAGCCTCCCTGAGCCTCGAACAGGAGACCTGGGAGCCCTACGCTCGGGGAACCCTGTTCGTGGCCTGGTTGGGGCTGCTGGGGGCTCCGGTGGCCGTCTTGCCGGAGCATGTCGGCGACGAACTGCCGACGATCGCCACGACGCGCAGCCGACTGGCCATGTTCCGCGAGCGGCGTGCCGATCATGAAGTGCCCGGCGATGCGCAGGTGCTGAATGCCGCCGCGCTCCGCGCCCGGATGACCGAATTCGCGATTCGTCATCTGGCGGACGCGACCGAGCTCCTCACGGTGGCCGTCCTGCGACGGACGCTCCCCGATGTCTCGGCCGAGTTCAAGCTGCACCTGAGTGCGTCGCGCAGTGCGCTGGCGGGTGATCACGGACTGGATCTGCTCTTGGCGTGGTTGCAGGCAGCCGGCGTTACGCTGGCTGGCGGCGTGACCGCGCAGCTCGAACTTCCAGGATTCTAGTCCGGCTGCCCGTCGCCGATCCCGTCCGCCAGATGCGGTAGAAGCGACGGCCCGTGCTCCCCACGGGGAACGCGACACGGCCCCCGCCGATGGGGATGATGTCGGCGAGGAGGCGCGCGATCTCCACGCGCTCCGCCAGATCGCCCGCGTCGGCCACGGCGTCGGCATCAATGCGGAACCACTGACCGGCGGCCGCCAGGCCATCCGTCGGCGCCTCGCTGGCGGCCGAGCCGCTCACGTCGCTGGCATGCACGTAGTACGCATCGTCACCACCCCAGAACGCGGACAGCTGACCTTTCCCCATCATTGCGGCCATAGGCAACGATGTGAGGGGGGCGGGCTCAAGCGATTCGGTGGGGGCAGCGCAGGCGACGACGAGCATGGTCGATTCCAAGTCGGGAAAGGAACGTGACGATTCGCCGACGAGAGACGTTGGCGGGCGGGGATGTTATGACGATCCACCCGCGCACGCAATACGACCAACTGCCCCTAAGTTGTTGATTATGTTGTGGATACGTGTTCGAAACCGTGTGGATAACTACCTAAGTGCTAGTCTGGCCGCGATGTAAGGTGCGGAGCGATGTGGAAAAGCAGGGCTGCGGACCCGTTGTGTTTTGGGGGGCTCAGGGACGGGTTGTCCACATGCGTGACGGTCACAAAAATGATGTTTCCTTGTTTACTAACACATATGCGTGGCCTACGCCGACTCGCCGCCGCAGGCGCAGAACCGAAGGCACACCGATGGGTTTGTCACGGCCATTCTGCGAGATGGAATGCCGTCGTGCGCGGCTGGCCCGCTCGGCAAGTCGATACCAAGGCCCCATGGCGGGGATGGCCGGAAAGCGCCATCGTGCGCGTGGTCTGTTCGCCCCCTTTTGGAGAGAGCCCCTCGTGTCTGTCGAACCCCGGATTGGCTTGTTGGTCGGGCGGGAGTGGTCGTTTCCTCCCGCATTCCTGGACGCCGTCGCGAAGCGGCAATCGGGCGTGGAGGCGGAGTACCTCACGCTCGACGCGACCCGCATGGGACAGCCGGTCCCGTACACGCTCATCATCGATCGGATTTCGCATGAGGTGGGCTTTTATCGCACCTATCTCAAGCATGCCACCCGCATGGGGGTGACCGTCGTCAACAACCCGTTCATGTGGTCGGCGGACGACAAGTTCTACGACGCGACGCTCGCCATCCAAAACGGCGTGGCGCACCCGAAAACCATGGTCCTTCCCAACAAGGACTACATCGCCGGCATTTCGCACACCGAATCGCTGCGCAACCTGTCCTACCCGTTGGACTGGCGTGGCGTCGCGGAGCACATCGGCTTCCCCTGCGTGCTCAAGGACGCGCACGGCGGCGGCTGGCGCGATGTCTATGTCTGTGAGTCCATGGAGGAGCTCCTCCAGCACTACAACGGCAGCGGGCTGCTGACCATGATCGTGCAGGAGTTCGTGCAGTGGGACTACTACGTCCGCTGTATGGTGCTGGGCCGCGAGCATGTGCTGCCCATGCCCTACGATCCGCGGGCACGGAAGTACATCCCCGATCCGGGCTATCTCCCCAAGGACATCGAAACCCGCTGCGTCGCCGACGCGCTCACGCTCTGTCGCGCGCTCGGCTACGACATGAACACCGTGGAATTCGCGGTGCGCGATGGCGTGCCGTACGCCATCGACTTCATGAATCCGGCCCCGGATATGGACATCAATTCGCTCACCCCGCAGTACTTCGAATGGGTGGTCGAGCACATGGCCGATCTCGCCATCGCGCTGGCCACGGCGCCGCGGCCGGTGGTGACGAGTGGTCCACCCATCGGGGCGTCGCCCGCGGGCGACCCGTTGCCGCCCGTGCGCTAGGGAGCCCCGACATGTTCGCGAGTGCAATTGCGCGGTACCACGATGCCTTGGCGCAGGGCGACACGGCGGAAGCGTCGGCGGAACTGCTGCAGCGGTTGCTGCGGAGCGAGGGGCTCTATTTCGGCGAGCGCCCGCTGTGCAGCGTGCTGCGACCGCGGCTGCTAACCACAGGCGAGTACCGGCATATCGCACGGGCCAGCGGGCTGGTGGGGAGCGCGCTCGAGTCGGTGCGCCGAGCCGCCATGACGGATGCCACGCTGCGTGCGCAGTTCGGGCTGACCGCGTGGGAGGAACAGCTCATCCACGACGATCCGGGCTTTCCGGTGGCCAGTCCGACGTCGCGTCTCGACGCCTTTTTCGCCTCGGGCGAGGACGGGCTCAAGTTCACGGAGTACAACGCGGAAACGCCGGCCGGTGCCGCGTATAACGACGCGCTCTCGCGGGTGATGCTGGCGCTCCCCGCCATGCACGCCTTTTCGCGGTCGCACGCCGTGCTCCCCATTCCGGCCGCACCATCAGTCATTCACGCGCTGCTGGACGCCTATCACCAATTCCGCGGCGTTCGTGAACGGCCGAGCGTGTGCATCCTGGATTGGAACGACGTCCCGACACGGAGCGAGTTCGTGTTGTTCGCGCGCGAGTTCGCCGCGCTGGGCATTGACGCGTTCATCGGGGATCCGCGCGACGCCGAGTACGCGGGCGGCCGACTGACCGTCGGTGGGAAGCCCGTCTCACTGATTTACAAGCGCGTGCTCATCGACGAGCTGGTGACGCGTGAGGGGCTGGACTCGCCGGTGGTGCGGGCGGTGCGGGACCGCGCCGTGTGCATGGTCAATCCGTTTCGGTGCAAGATGCTGCACAAGAAGGCCTCGCTCGCGGTGGTGAGTGATGAGCGGCAGGCGCATCTGCTCTCCTCGGCGCAGCGTCTGGCCGTGGCGGCGCATGTGCCGTGGACGCGCGTGGTGGAGGAGCGTACCACGTCGTATGGCGGCGAGTCGGTGGATCTGCTGCCGTTCGTTGCCGGACGTCGCGAGTCGATGGTGCTCAAGCCCAATGACGACTACGGCGGTAAGGGGATTGTGCTCGGGTGGACCGTCGACGACGCGACGTGGCAGGCGGCGGTGCGGGCCGCGCTCACCGAGCCGTTCATCGTGCAGGAGCGGGTGGACATCCCCAGTGAACTCTGGCCGGAGTGGGTGGACGGCGCGTTGCACATCGGCCCGCGCATGCTGGACACGGCGCCCTTCATGGTGGACGGCACGATGATGTCGGGGTGTCTGACGCGCATCGGGACCGATCCGTTGCTCAACGTGACGGCGGGTGGTGGATCCAACGTCCCCACCTTTCTGGTGGAGGAGCGCTGATGGCGACGCTGACCCGTCCGGTCATCGGCCTGACCACGCAGACGCTGCACGCCATTGACGGCATACCGGCCGGGCTCCCCGCGTCGTGGGTGATGAATCAGCGGTACTTTCTCGCCGCGACCATGGTGGGGGCGGTGCCGTGGATGATCCCGTTGCTGGACGATGATCTCATCACGCTGCGCGAGATCTATGAGCGGCTGGATGGCATCCTGTTGCCGGGCGGTGTGGACATCAACCCGCGGGAATACGGCGAAACGGTCCGGCCGGAGTGTGGCAATCTCGATCCGGCGCGCGATCGCGTGGAGCTGCAACTGACGCGCTGGGCCATCGAGGACGGCAAGCCGTTGTTGGGGCTCTGCCGCGGCCTGCAGGTAATCAACGTCGCGGCCGGCGGGACGCTCTGGCAGGATCTCGCCGCACAGTGTGTGGGCTCGCAGAAGCACGACTACTTCCCGACGGCCGGATACGATCGCGAACATCGGGCGCATGAGGTGGACGTGGTGGCGGGCACCACGTTGGCGCGTTTCCTTGAGAGTGCGCGCGTGCCGGTGAACAGCATGCACCATCAGGGGATCAAGCAGTTGGGCGCCGGTTTGCGCGTCGCGGCCACCGCGCCTGACGGTGTGATTGAGGCGATTGAGGGGGATACCGCGGCGTTTCTCGTGGGCGTGCAGTGGCATCCGGAGGTGTTCGAGATGACGGACCCGCACAGCCGTCATCTGTTCGGCGGCTTCATCGCCGCGTCCGTCGAGTGGGCTCAGCAGCAGGGCCGAGCGCGCGCCGTGGTCGGTGCGGCGTCGGCTCATCCCGTCGTCTCCGCCTAACGCCTCCGAGGAAGAGCTATGCGCGCGCCCAGCATGACCGTCGGCATTGAAGAGGAATACCAGATCATCGACCCCGTCACGCGCGACCTCACGCCGGGCTTTGACGCGTTGGTCACGAGTGACGATGCCGTGCTGGCGGATGTGAAGGCGGAGCTGCACCAGTGTCAGGTGGAGATCGGCACGAAGGTCTGCGGCTCCATTGCCGAGCTCCGGACGGAGCTGACGACGCTGCGCGGGTTGGTCATCAAGGCGGCCAAGCAGCACGGATTGACGATTGCATCGGCTGGCACGCATCCGTTTTCGAACTGGATGAACCAAGAGATGACGCCGAAGGAGCGGTATCTGGGCGTGCAGGCGGAGTTGCAGGATCTGGCGCACCGGCTGCTCATTTTTGGGACGCACGTGCATGTCGGCATCGAGGATCCGGAGTTCCGCATCGACTGCCTGAATGCGGCGCGCTATGTGTTGCCGCACATTCTCTGTCTGTCCACCAGTTCACCGTTCTGGTTCGGCCGCAACACCGGGTTGCATTCGTACCGCAGCATTGTCTTCAAGAATTTCCCGCGCACCGGTGTGCCGCGCATTTTTCAGGGGTGGGGCGACTACGCCGACCTGGTGGACACGCTCGTCAAGACCAAGAGCATCCCGGACGGCTCCAAGATCTGGTGGGATGTGCGGCCACATCACGTGTACCCCACGCTCGAGTTCCGCATCTGCGACGTGAACACGCGTGTGGATGAAGCCATCTGTGTTGCGGCCATTTTGCAGGCCGTAGTCGCGAAGATGTGGAAGCTCCGCCGCGATAATCTCACGTTCCGCGTGTACGCGCAGGATCTGATCGAGGAGAACAAATGGCGCGCGGTGCGCTGGGGGCTCAGCGGCAAGCTGATTGACTTCGGCAAGAAGCAGGAGCTGCCGGCCAAGGTCCTTGTCCGCGAGCTGATCGAGTGGTTTCTCGACGACGTGCTGGATGAACTGGGGACGCGCAAGGAAGTGGAGTACGCGTTCAAGATTCTCGAGGAAGGGTCAAGCGCGCAGCGGCAGCTGGAGACGTTTGCCCGTACGGGGGATTTGCGCGCGGTCGTTGATCAGTTAATTCGAGAGACCGCCGAGGGCGTCTGTGAACCGACGCTCGGGCCGCCGTTGGATCCGCGCGATCGTCTCGATACCGCGAGCGCGGCCGTGCCGCCGGCGTAAGACCGTGACGCGGTGTTGCGGCGTCTTTTCCTTTGCCCTTCCGAGAGTGTGCGCGATATGTCCGAGCGAGTCGTGGTGATTACCGGGGCCAGTGGTGGCATCGGGGCGGCGTTGGCGGAACGGCTGGCGGTGTCGGGGGTCTCGCTGGTGCTCGTGGCTCGGCGCGCTGATGCCCTGGAGGCGGTGGCTGCCCGCTGCGTAGGCATGGGCGCGCACGCCGGCATCGCCGCGCCGCTCTGCGTGACCGCGGACGTCACGTCGCGCGCGGCGGTGCAGGGGGTGGTGGCCGATGCGTTGGCCCGGTTCGGGGGCATCGATGTGTGGGTGAACAATGTTGGGCAAGGGATCAGCCGGATGCCCAGCGAGCTCACGGATGACGACATCGACGAGATGATCAGCGTCAACGTCAAGTCAGCGTTGTACGGCATGCAGGAAACCTTGCCGCACTTCCGCGCGCGCGGGGCCGGACAGGTGATCAACGTGTCATCCATGCTGGGGCGCATGCCGTTTGCGGTGCAGCGGTCGGCGTATTGCGGGTCGAAGCACTTCCTCAACTCGTTGACCCAGAATTTTCGCGCCGAGGTGCAGCAGACGCACCCCGGCATTCAGGTGACGCTGGTGTCCCCCGGTGTGGTGCGGACGGACTTCGGGAACAACGCGCGGTACGGCGGTGTGGATTCGCGGACGATGCCGGACTCGCAGAGCGCCGAGGAGGTGGCCGCCGTGATTGCGGACGTGATGGAATCCCGTGCCCCGGATGTGTACACGCGCGTCGGTGCGCAGGGCCGTGTCGCTGCCTTCTATGCCGCGATCGGCACGGACCCCACGGACGCGTAGGGATTTCTCCCTAGGCGAACCACGCATAAGTACGGATCGCTGCGCGGCGGATCGGTGAGTAGGCTGTAAGAGCGAGTACGAACGGGCGACGGGTGTCGCGTGCTCGTGCTCGCTCTTCCTGTTTCTGCCCGTTCAGCCCTGCTCCCTGACCGCGACGTCCGCGCGAGTGTCTATGCAATTTCTCCTGTCTCGTTCTGTTGTGTCCGCCGTACGCGCGCTTCGTGTCGCGGCGCCGGTGGCGCTGATCATGGCGGCGGCGTGCGCCGAGTCCCAAGCCGATCCGACCGGGCCGGGCACGCAGACCCCCGAGGCGCCGATCAATCAGATCGTCACCTTCGGACCGTTGAATGCCAGCAGCACGGATACGCTGGTGTATTTCAGCTTCGCCACCGGTGGATTGGTGGCCAAAACCGGCGATTGGGATCTGGCCTTCCGCCGCTACGAGCTGCGGCTGAACAGTCCGGCGGTGGGCGGGGCGACCAGTAAGAACGTGTTGGGGCTGTCGCTCGACAACAACAAAGCGGCCACCGACGCGCAGGTCCTGGCTTTTACGGCGGCGGGCACGCTGTCCGCGTTTGATCAGGTGCGCGACGCGCAGGTACCGGCCGATTCGCTGTTCCAGACTGATCGGCTGACCGAGAACAAGCAGGGCTACCTGAACCTCAGCGGCGTGCCGTCGGCCAACAGCGCCGCGTATTGGAAGGTGCGGTTGGCCAACGGCACGTTCGCGTTACTGCGCGCGACGGCCATTGCGTTCACCCCGCAGTTCCAGGTGCAGACGTTGACGCTGGAATCGCGTCTCCAAACGGGCAGCACACTGGGGGCGCCGCAGACCTTGACGCTCACGCCGGCCGGGCAGATTGTGTCGTTCAATTTGGCGGCCAACGCGGTGGTGGCCACGCCCGCTGGCTGTAACTGGGATGTGCAGTTCAACCCCGCCGCGAACCAGCTCTCGTTGGCGCTGAACACGGCCTGTAGCGCGGGCAGCTATCCCGGGCCGGCCTCACCCACCTTCGCGAACGCGACCTCGGCCAGTGATGCACCGCAATACGCCGCGTTCCTCGCGCAGTTGGTGGGGCCCATTCCAAACTCGGTGACCGACAAGAGCGCGCCGTTTCGCTACAACCTGACTGGCACCGATCGGTTGCATCCGGCATTCAACACGTATCTCGTGAAGTCGGGCACGAAGGTCTACAAGGCGCAGCTCATCGATTACTACAGCAACACCGGCGTGGCCGGGTATCCCACGATTCGCTACGCCCGTATCCGGTGATCGCCGTGTCGTGGCGGCGGCTGTGCGGATGCGCGGGGCTGGGGCTTGGCCTGATCGCGGGCGGCGAGTGCGCTGAGGCGCAGTCGCCGCGTGCGGCGTCTGGGGCTTCTGCTGCGGTATCGGGCGGCGTCTTCGGCGTGGTCCGTGGTCGCGCCGACGGCGTGGTCATTTTGTCGGCCGAGGTGCGTTCGGTGCGGACCGGGGTGCGCGTGCGCACGGACGAACGCGGGGAATTTCGCCTGACGAGCGCACGTGGTGATACGCTCGTGGTGCGCGCGTTGGGGTTTCATGTGCGCCGCGTGCCGGTGATCGGTGACTCGATGACTGTCGCGTTGGAGGTGCTGCCGACCGTGTTGCCGGTGTTGACCACCACCGTGGGCCAGCGCGTCATTCGCGCCGGCGACTCGCCGCGCAGCGTGACCGTGTTGGATGCG
>CALQGY020000049.1 GCA_943330235.2 Candidatus Kuenenia stuttgartensis | reverse complement strand
GGGGGTCGGTGCGGGGGCCCGACGAGCTGGGCGCTAGAGCCGAGTGCCCCGCTTCCGGTCATACATGACGCTTCGACGGCAGGAGGAACAGAGGAGCCACTCACGCTGGCGATGATAGCCAAGCCCGAACGATCCGCCGCCAATCTCGCGGTGCGTCATGCGGACGGCGCAGCGGGGGCACATGGGGGTCTCGCCAGCCACCGCCGCGTGGCGCAATGCCCGCTCCTCGTCCGCGGTAAACCGGGCGGTCTCGCTCACAGCCGGATCACCACCTTCCCGAACTGCGCTCCGGTATCGAGCCGTTCAAACGCCTGCCGTCCCTCCTCCAGCGACCAGACGGAATCGACCGGCGGCTGCAGCGCGCCCGTCCGGAACAGCGCCGTCATCGCGGCGAATTCCGCATCGCTGCCCATGGTGGACCCCATGATCGTCCACTGATTCCAGAACAGGCGCCGCACATCCACCTGCACATGCGGGCCGGACGTGCCGCCGCAGGTCACCAAGCGCCCCCGCTTGCCAAGCGCCACCAGCGACTGGGACCACGTGGCCTCCCCCACCGAATCGATGACGACGTCCACGCCGCGCTTGCCCGTGCGCGCGCGAATCTCGCGCCCCAGCTCCGGCTGCCGGTGATCCAGCAGGTGGTCGGCACCAAGGGCGCGGGCCCGCTCGAGTTTTTCGGGGCTGCTGGATGTCACCCACACCGTCGCGCCCAGGTGCTTGGCGATTTGCAGCGAGGCGAGCGCCACGCCACCGCCAATGCCCCAGATCAATACCTGCTCGCCGGGCTGCACGCGGGCCCGCGTGACCAGCATGCGCCAGGCCGTGAGCGTCGCCAGCGGGAAGGCCGCGGCGGTTTCGAAGGGAATGGCGGCAGGGATGGTCCAGACGTTCGCCGCGGGGACCACCACATACTCGGCCAACGTGCCCGGCCGATGCTCACCCAGAATGCCGTAGGTGAGGCAGAGCGGCGAGTCGCCATCACGACAGTATTCGCAGGTGCAGCGTCGATCCACCACACCCGGATTGAGCAGCACCCGGTCGCCGACCGCGAGGTCGCGCACGGCACTCCCCACCGATTCAACGACGCCCGCACCGTCGGAGCCCAGCACCCACCCCGGATGGATCTTCACACCGGGGATGCCGTTCAACACCCACCAATCGAGGCGATTGAGCGCCGCGGCGTGCACGCGCACGCGGACATCATCGGGGTTGACCAGCAGCGGTGCCGGCAAATCGTCGCGCAGGCGCAACTGATCCAACCCGCCGTGGGCATCAATGGTGAGCGCGCGCATGGTCAACGTCATGGGAGTCTGGAAAGCGGGTGGCGCTGCAGTACGTCTTTGTCGCTCTTCTGCTCATCGATGGTATACGCGACATCGGGGCCGAACGCGACCAGCCGCGACTTGGGCGGCAGGCGATAGCGGGCCACACGCTGCCCGTGCCGATCGATCACGTCGTAGCAGAGCGCCTGCTCGTCGCGCCAGCAGCGGGTGGCCAGCCAGAGGCGCTCCTGCCGATCCACCAGCGGCGTGATATCACTCCGGAACGGCGGATGCGTGGTCGGCCAGCTGGGCGGATCCTCGTACGCAACGGCTAGAATGGACGTGCGGGTGGGGAGGGATTTGAGCATCTCGTCACCCACCTGCCGGTAGGCTTCCACGACGCGCTTCCGATCACCCTCCGTCACCGCGACGGGGGTGAAGGGCACGGGATCGGTGGAGGTGGTGGTGCCATCAAGGGCGAACCACTCGATGCGATACGTGGCCGCCCGCACCACCGCGACCGTTCCGTCGCCATACGCCGCCCAGACATCCACCGATTGCAGCGGCGCGCTGCTCACGTGCACGGTGAAGGTCCCCACGGTGTTCGTGGCCGGTGCGCGAGGCGCCTGGGCCGGCATCAACTGCGCGACCGTGTCGTAGCGCAGGGTGCGTAGCGAGAGCCGCACGATCGGATACGGTTGCCGCGGTGGCGCGGACGCCGGACTGAGCGGCGCGGTCGGCCGCGGTGGCACGCCGGTGCCGATGGCCAGCTCCGTCCCAATCAGCGCTCGCAGCGTGGGGATTCGCGATCCGCGTCCCCCCGCGCCCATGCCCCCACCGGGCATGCCTGATGGCATACCCATCGGCGCTCCTGACGGCGCTCCTGACGGCGCGCCCGCAGGGGCCGACCGGCTCCCTCCGAAGGGGACCGCGCGGGCGAGCGCGCCATCTGGGCCGAGGATCATCAGCCGCCCCTTGCCCGCGTCGAGCGTCGCGACCGAATCACCAGGCCAGCCCCACAACGGCCCCAGCGTGCGGAATTCCCCGTCTTCTGCGCCGGCATTCAGGCGCGTGTCCACCTTGCCGCTCGCGAAGTCGGCCACCAACAGCTTCTGGGCCCCACCATCCATCACCAACACGCGGCCGTCCGGGAGCGCATGCACCGCGCGTACCGCGCGGAAGCTCTCTTTGAGGACCGCCGTCGGCTTGGGGAAGTCGGTTTCACTCAGCGCTTGCGCGGCCAACGGCTGGCCCCACGGCGAGGCACCGCTCACCAGCGTCGCGGCGACGGCAACCGCCCGCGCGACACGGATCATAGAATTTCGACGGCCAAGACGCATCAGAGCGGAGGAAAAGAGCCACGAACGGAACGACGCGCGCATGGACGCAATCTCCGCCGCCGCGACGGCAAACGGGAGTGCGCGCCCCGACTCCCCTGTCGTCCGCGTCGACGTTCTATATTGCGCCATCACGTCTCTTCTCCCGTTTCACCAAGACCGTCCTATGTCGTCCATCAAGGTGCCACCTCTCGGCGAGTCCATCGTCGAAGCAACCGTCTCCCGCTGGCTCAAGCAGGAGGGGGATTCCGTTGCCGTCGGCGACACGCTCGTCGAACTCGAAACCGACAAGATCACCGTTGAAGTCGTGGCGCAGGAAGCCGGCGTGCTCACGAGCCGCCTGAAGGCGGAAGGCGATATCGTGGCGGTCGGCGCGGATTTGGGACAGATCGCCGCCGGGGCGAGCGCGGCCATCGCGCCGCCGTCGGTCCCCGCGGCGGCACCGGTGGCACCGACGATCGCGGGAGCGGTCACCGCTTCTGCGGCTACCGCGGAGGCCAAAGTGTCGCCGGCCGCGCACCGCTTGGCGACCGAGGCCGGGATTGACGCGCAGGCGATTGCCGGGACCGGCCGCGGCGGCGTGATCTCGAAGGTGGATGTCGTCGCCGCGCTCGCGACTGCCGCGCCGACACCGACGCCCGCGGCACCGGTGGCAACGCCCGCAGCCGCCCCCGTGGCAACGCCCGTGGCCGCGGCCCCGTCAAGCATGCGCGAAACGCGCGAGAAGATGACCACGCGCCGCAAGCGCATCGCGGAAAACCTGCTGCAGTCGCAGCAGGCGACAGCGCATCTCACCACGTTCAACGAGATCGACATGACCGCGATCTCGGCGCTGCGTGAGCGGCTCAAGGAGCGGGTGGAGAAGGATCAGGGGCTCAAGCTCTCCTTCATGCCCTTCTTCGCGAAAGCGGCGTGTCTCGCGCTCAAAGCCTACCCGCTAGTGAACGCGCAGATCGACGGCGACAGCATCGTCTACAAGCACTACGTGAATCTCGGCATCGCCGTGGCGAGCGAGGGCGGGTTGGTGGTGCCGAACATCAAGGATGCCGATCAGAAGAGCGTCGTGCAGATCGGCAAGGACATCGGCGCTGTCGCCAAGCGCGCGCGCGATGGCAAGCTGTCCATGGATGATCTGACCGGCGGGACGTTCACCATCACCAATGGCGGCGTCTTCGGCTCTCTGATCTCGACGCCCATCATCAACTATCCGCAGGTCGGCATCCTGGGGCTGCACAAGATTCAGGATCGTCCCATCGCGCTGAACGGGCAGGTCGTCATTCGCCCCATGATGTACATCGCCCTGTCGTACGATCACCGGCTCATCGACGGACAGCAGGCCGTCTTGTTCCTGGTGCGGTTCAAGGAACTGATGGAAGATCCGGCCGCGATGTTGGTCTTCTAGCCGCGTGGCGACAGGCGCCGTGCGCGGTGCGCGGTGCGCTTGGCGCACGGCGCGGCGACATGCAAAAAGGCGGGAGACACCCAGTGTCTCCCGCCTTTGCCGTTGGTCCCTGCGCGACGCCACCGACCGAGGGACCCAAACGCCACGACGCCCCTGGCGGCTAAACCGTTCGGGGCGTCGGGACTAATGCCAGCGCGCGTTTCAATGCGAGGATTGGAGTCGCGGCTGGCAATTATGGCGAAGGGCGTCACAGCGTCGCCCCATCAACGTGTCGATCAGTGGACGCAGCACATTCCACCGAGGTAACGCCGTCGTACTGCAGGGAACATACCAGCAGGACCAGCGCACGGCATCAGCGGCAACACCACAGTTTCGTCAGGGAACGACGACAACCCGGCAACACGTTATTTTGCGCGCATGACTTCCCATTCTTCAGACGTTCTCGTTCTCGGCGGTGGCCCCGGCGGCTATGTCGCCAGCATCCGCGCGGCGCAGTTGGGCCTTTCCGTCACCTGCATCGAAGGCGACGCGACGCTGGGCGGCACGTGCGTCAACGTCGGGTGCATTCCGTCCAAGGCGCTGCTGCAGTCGTCCGAGCATTACGAATGGCTGCGCCTCCATGCGGCGGAGCATGGCATCAACGTGGACGCCGCATCGGTCGATCTCCCGGCCATGATGGCGCGGAAGACCGACGTGGTCGCGCAGAACACCAAGGGCGTCGAGTTCCTCTTCCGCAAGAACAAAGTGACGTGGGCGAGGGGATACGGCACGTTGCGCGCCGGCAACATCGTTGATGTGCAAGCGGCCGACGGCACCGTCACCGCCTATCACGGCCGCTCCGTGATTCTGGCGACGGGCTCCGTGCCGATGGCGCTGCCGTTTCTTCCCTTTGACGAGCAGCGCGTGCTCTCGAACGTGGGGGCGCTTTCCATTCCCGAAATCCCGCAGCATTTGATCGTGGTGGGCGGCGGCGTGATCGGCCTCGAACTCGGGTCGGTGTGGCGACGTCTGGGGGCCAAGGTGACGGTGGTGGAGTACGCCCCCACGATTCTGCCCGGCAACGACCATGAACTGGTGCGCGAGGCCGACAAGATCTTCCGCAAGCAGGGGCTCGACATCCACACGGGCACCAAGGTCACCGGCGCGGACGTCCGGCCCGACGGGGTCACCATTCATGTCGAAAAGGACGGCGTGACGTCGTCCATCAGCGGGGACTACGTGCTGGTCTCCGTGGGACGGAAGCCGGCGCTGCGCGGCATTGACGCCGCGGCGCTCGGACTCGCACTCGGTGCGCGCGGCGAAATCCTCGTGACCGATCAGCAGCGCACCAACCTGCCCGATGTCTACGCGATCGGCGACGTGTGCGGCGGCAAGCTGCTGGCGCACAAGGCCGAGGAGGAAGGGGTGATCGCCGCGGAGGTCATCGCGGGGAAGCCGGTCCACATGCACCATCGCACCATGCCGGGCATCGTGTACACGTGGCCGGAAATTGCCACCGTGGGGCTCACCGAGCAGGAAGTGAAAGCCAGCGGGCGTGCCTATCGGGTCGGCAAGTTCCCGTTCAGCGCCAACGGCCGTGCGCGCACCATGGGTGAGACCGACGGGTTCGTGAAGTTCGTGGTTGATCGGGACACCGATGAAATTCTGGGTGCCCACCTCATCGGCCCGAACGTGGCCGATCAGTTAGCCGAAGTGGTGCTCGCCATGGAATACCGGGGGAGCGCCGAGGATATCGCGATCACCGTGCACTCCCACCCCACGCTCAGCGAGACCGTCAAGGAAGCCGCGCTCGCGGCGCTCGGTCGCGCGATTCATATGTGAAGTCCGACCATCGGAGCGGTCCGGCGGGCACGGTGCTGAAGCACATGGCCCGTCGGACATACACAGCGCCCCGGGTCCGCGTGTATCGCGAACCCGGGGCGCTCGTACAGCAGGACGTGGTCGGAGTTACCCGATCATCTTTCCGATGACGATACCGAGAATCAGCATGGAGGTGCCGACGGCAACGACCATGGTGAAGGGCAAGCCGATGGTGGTGTTCGTGGTGGCGGTGGCGGTCGGCGCGGCCATCTGCGTGACCACCTGCTTCTCCGGCAACGCGGACATGATGTTGGCCATCACGTGGGACGGCGTCACCGACTGACGGCGGCGCTGCGTATCCGTGGCGACGAGCTTCCACATGTCCACTTGCTTGCCATCAGCGCGACGCGCCTCGGCTTCCGTGGCCTCACCGTCCAGCCACTGGTGGATGGCGAGCATGGTGGGATCGTCGGCCGCGGCCAAACCCGGAAGCGGCACTTCGCGATCGGCGAGGGGCCGGTCGGCCGCCGCGCCGGTGGGCGTCACAGTGCGACCGAGTTCGTTCCGGCTGTTGTGTGCTTCGTGATCGAGCATCAGGCGTATTTCTCCTCGAGCAGGGCCTGAAGAGCTTCGCGTGCCCTATGCACACGCATCTTCAACGCGCCCACGGTGGTCCCTAAGAGGTCCGCCATCTCTTCGTACGAGCGACCTTCCACATGTTTCATGATGAAGGCTTCGCGAAGTGACGGGGCCAGCTGCGAGAGCGCTCCGTCGAGGTCCTGCCGCAGTTCTGTGCGGTCGAGATTCTCATCGGGCGACGCGAAGCCAGAGGGTTGATCGTCCTCGTCGTAACTCAGGTGCGTGCGCCGAATGTTCTTCAGCCAATCCTTGCACCCGTTTGCCACGATCCGGAACAACCAGGCGTCGAATCGTCCACGGACCTCACCGAGGTGGTGATAGGCCTTGATGAACGACGTCTGGAGAATATCCTCGGCCACATCCGGACTTCCGGTCATGCCGAGGGCGTGACGGTATAGCGGATCGCTATACCGTCCGATCAGCGTCGCGAACGAGTCGCGATCCCCCGCGATCACGCGGGAGATGACTTCCTGGTCCGAGTCGACTTCAGTGAGCTGGGCTGTTGCGTTATCCGTCATCTTCACAGCGCTAGAATAACGCTGTTTGGACGGCCCCGACACCCCTGCGCCTCACAGATTCGGAAAAGACGTCACCACTGACCTTCTCGCCAGAAGGACGCACGGGCGTGGAGTAGGTCACACGGCCAATTTGGGGGGTATCGGCAGGTGGTCGAAGGAACTCCACTGTTTCTCGCGGATGAGTGCGCCGTGCTCATCAAGCTTTGGTGACAGCTGCCGTACGCGGCCATTCCCCGTGGGTGCCACCCCTGTGACGGGCGAGGCGTCCACGTCGGCCAGCGCTTCGCGCACGGACCGCACCAGACCACAGGGAACGCGCGCCGACTCGAGTCGGCCGATCCAGACCGCCGCGGTCTCCTCGCGCAGCCGCGCCGTCAGGGCGCCGACCACGCGGTCACGCGCCGCAATGCGACCGGCGTTGGTGACCAGCGACTCGTCGGCGGCCAGCGCCTCCAACCCGAGCGCCCGAGCGGCGGCAATCCACTGCGCATCGGTGCCGACGGCGATCACCAGCGGCCGGTCAGCGGCGTCAAAGAGCTGGTAGGGGACCAGATTCGGGTGCGCGTTCCCCCACCGCTTGGCGTCGAGGCCGGTGAGGAGGGAGCTTTGCGCGACGTTCACCAACGCGGCCGTGGCACTGTGCGCCAGCGAAATCTGGATGTGCCGCTCCACCGGCAGCCCGCGCTCGCGTCCCGCCAGCGCGGCCAGAATGGCGACGGCGGCATCCTTCCCGGTGATGACGTCGGCGAACGCGACGCCCGCCTTCATGGGCGGCCCCTGCTCCGGCCCCGCGATCGCCATCCATCCGGACTCGGCCTGCACGACAAAGTCGTAGCCCGGGCGCTCACTGCCGGGGCCGAACCCAGAGATCGTGCACCAGATGAGCCGGCTATTTCGCGCCAGTTCAGCGTCTTTATCAAGCCCGTAACTTGCCAGTACGCTTGGCAAGAAGTTGTCGATCACGACATCGGCCGATTGCAGCAATTCGGCGACGAGCGCCTGATCCTTGGGGTCGCGCAGGTTGAGCGCGATGGACCGTTTGTTGCGATTGATGCTGCGGAAGTAGCCGGAATCGCCGTCGTCGGCGAACGGCGGCCCCCAGCCGCGGGTATCGTCGCCGACGCCGGGGCGTTCGACCTTCATGACGTGCGCGCCAAGATCGCCCAGCATCATGGAGCAGAGCGGACCGGCCAGCACCCGTGATAAATCGAGCACGCGGATGCCTTCTAGTGGAAGTGCCTTCATAGTGTCTTTACTATGTGTTGTTACTGTATCGTTGATTGCCACTGTGTTGTGCCGCGTTCCTCGTGTGAGCGGACCATCGCGGGCCGATCTCATCCACATCTATTATGCGCGTCGAGCCAGTATTCTTCGGCGAACGGGTTGCGTAGATGACTGAAAATCATATAGTTACCCCCGTTCTGGCGGGTGCATCCGAATCCGATCGCGTCGGGTACGCGAACGGCCGACTTGCCCCACCACGCCCCTCATGTATGGCGGAAGGAGTACGTTCGATCCATGTCCGAAACGCCGCAGGCTGACGAAGAGATGATGACCGAGAGCGACGCGCCCCCTACGGGCCCGGCTCCGCGACGCGGACCTGGGCACCGGGCGGCCGACGCTCGCGACACGGCCGCCGAGATGGCGGCCCGTGCGCACGAAATCAGTCTTGAAGCAGGCAGCAAGATGGCGGGTGCGATGCGTGACGTCATCGGCGCCGCGGCAGGATTTAGCGCGTTCGCCATCGAAAGTTGCCGCGATCTGATCCACTACATGGTCCGCCGCGGCCAGATGGGTCAGGATGAGGGCGACGTGCTGATCCAGCAAGCCGAAGCCGCGTACATCGCCAAGCATGGCTCGCTGCCCAAGCCGGAGCCCAAGCCGGCCCCGCCGAAGCCCATTCCTCTGGGCCAGCTGCCCAAGGCCGTGACGGCGCCCGCCGCAGCGGCTGAGGCGGCCCTGGAAGCCCGTGCCGCCATGCGCCTCGAACCGCAGCGCCCCTCGGACAAGGGACCGCCGCTCATTCTCAAGGCCGCGGCGCCCAAGCCCGCGCCTAAGCTGGTGGAGAAGCCGGCAGACAAGATCGTCGAGCCGGTCATCGAAGCGCCGGTCGTGAAGGAAGCGCCCGCCGTGAAGGAAGCACCGGTCGCGAAGGCGGCGGCTCCGGCCAAGACGGCCGCGAAGGCGCCTGTCGCATCCGTCGCGGCGGCCAAGCCCGCGGCCAAGGTCGCCCCCAAGGCACCGGCCAAGCCGGCCCCAAAGGCACCCGCCAAGCCGGTCGCGAAGGCGCCGGCCAAGCCGGCCGCGAAGGCGCCTGCGAAGGCGCCCGCGAAGGCCGCACCCAAGGCGCCCGCCAAAGCACCGGCCAAGGCGCCCGCGAAGAAGGTCGCGAAAAAGAAATAGCCGTCCGGTGACCGCGATGCGCCGCACGCTCGTCGCGTCGGCACCGACCCGCCTCGACTTCGGCGGAGGGTGGACAGATGTCCCACCCTACCCCGAAGAGCGAGGCGGTTTTGTGTGCAATATCGCCGTCGCGCGCCGCGCCACCGTGCGCCTCTCGCCGCGATCCGGGCACGAGGCCGTCGCACCAGCGACGCCCGACCGACTGGTCGCCGCCGCCCTCCGTCGGGCGGATGTGCACGACGCCGTCGTGCACATCCAGAGCGATTTCCCGGTTGGGGCCGGCCTCGGTGGCTCGTCGGCCGCCGGCGTGGCGCTGGCGGCGGCACTGCACGCGTGGAAGGGCGAGTCCCCCACCGCGCAGGCGTTGGCCGAATGGAGTCGCGCGGTCGAAGTCGACGAACTCGGTATCGCGGGCGGACGGCAAGACCACTACGCGGCCGCGTTCGGCGGTGCACTCGGCCTCACCTTTGGTACCGCCACCGACGTGGAGCCGCTCGCGCTCTCGGCGGTGGCGCGCGCGTCGTTGGAACGCCGGTGTCTGGTAGCGTACACTGGAGAATCGCGCATCTCGAGTGCGACCATCACCGCCGTGCTCGACGCGTACCGTGATCGCGTCCCGCGCGTCGTGGACGCGCTCGGGCGGATGGCGCGGTTGGCCCACGACATGCGCGATGCGTTGGTGGCGGGTGACATCGATGCCCTGGCAGATCTGGTTGATCGGCATTGGCGCGATCAGCGTGCGCTGCATCCGCAGATCTCGACGGCACGCATTGATGCCATCGAGGCCGAAGCGCGGCGCGCGGGAGCGACTGGCCTCAAGGCGCTTGGGGCGTCCGGCGGCGGCTGTGTGATCGCGTTCGCCCCCGATGACTGCGTGGACGCGGTGCGTCAGGCCATCGCGCCGCTGGCGGAGATGCTGACGTGGCAGATGGACGAGCGCGGCGCGGTGGTTGCGGCGCACGTCGACGAGGGCGGTGGCGCAACCGGCTGAGTTCCGTGCGTGCCGTGTCTGTTCTCGCGACGCTCCGTCCTCTATTCTGCAGGTATCCCTCACCGTGAACCCGTGCCCGCTCCGTTCCCACTCGACGCGATCGCGCTGACCGAAGCCCTCGTCGCGATCGACTCCCGCAATCCGCGCCTCGTCGCGAATGCGCCTGGCGAGGGTGCCTGTGCGCAATTTCTGGCGGAGGTCCTGACCGGCTGGGGATTTGCCGTCGTCGTCGAGGAGGTTGAGCCGGGCCGTCCGAACGTGGTGGCCCGGATCGGGCCGGCTGGTCGTTCGCCCTTGGTGCTCAACGGTCATCTGGATGTCGTGGGGACCGACGGCATGATCCACCCGCCCTTCGAGCCGACCACCCGTGGCGATTTGCTCTATGGGCGCGGCGCCACCGACATGAAAGGCGGCATTGCGGCCATGTGTGTCGCGGCCGCGCGCGCGGCGTCTCGCGGCGCATTGGCCAGCGAGATCATCGTGGCCGCCGTGTGCGACGAAGAGTTTGAATCCATCGGCACGCGGGCGCTGCTGGCGAACGGGCTCACGGCCACGGGGGCCATCGTCACCGAACCCACGCGGATGGCCGTCTGCCCGGCGCACAAAGGCTTTGCGTGGATTGAGATCACGCTGCACGGTCGCGCCGCGCACGGAAGCGCCTACGACGTCGGGGTCGACGCCGTGCGTCATGCCGGGCTGCTCCTCACCGCGCTGGATCGATTTGAGCACTCCGAGCTCACGCGGCGCGGGCATCCGCTGCTCGGGCGCCCTTCCCTCCACGCGGCCATGATCGCGGGTGGCACCGGCTGGTCCACCTACGCGGAGCAGTGCACCCTGCGCATCGAGCGCCGGACCATTCCGGGGGAGCGCGGCGAGCAGGTACTGGCCGAAATTGATGCTCTCTGTGCGGAGCTCGCGGCCTCACACCCCACCTTTCGTGCGACGACGCGCATGGTGTGCGCGCAGCCGCCCAGCGACCTCGCGGTGGATGCGCCGCTGACGCGCATAGTCGCGCGCGCGGCCGCGATTGATGGGCACGACGCCCCCATGGTCGGGTTATCCTGCTGGACCGACGCGGCGCTCTTCAACGAGGCGGGGATCCCCGCGCTCTGCTTTGGGCCGGGTGATATTGCGCGAGCGCATTCGGCCGAGGAGTGGGTCGAGCGCTCCGATATCGAGCGCGCGGCGCGCGTCCTCGAACAGATCTGCGGCGAGTGGGGACGGTAGCGACCGTCGTGCGCCCTGATGTCCCGTCTTCCGTCTTCCGTCTCCCCCATGCCGCTGTCCGTCATTCAGTACGATCGTCTTGAACTGGCCATCACGAAGGGTACGCGCCTCGCGCTCATCCGTCGTGGCACCGAGTATCTCGTGGTGCCCGAGCGCCTGCGGATCGATGCGGGGCGGGAAGTGATCATGGCGCGCCACCCAACCACTGGGCATCGCCTCGAGTTGTTTGTCGATGAACTCGATGCCGTGGAGTCAATGCAATGAGCGCGCGCCATCCGCTGATTGCGGTGTATGCCGACGAGTCGTGCCTCGGGAACGGCAAGGTGACCGCCACGCCGGGCGGGCTGGGTGCGCTGGTGGAGTGGCGTCGGCCGGACGGGGTGGTCCAGCGCTTCGACTTGTGGGCCTCCGAGCCGGACACGACTAACAATCGCATGGCGCTGCGCTCAGTGACCGACACCTTCGGCGCACTATCCAGAAAGGGGAATGCGCTCTCGGTCCGCTTCACCACCGACTCGCGCTACATCGTGGACGGGATGACCTCGTGGGTCCGCGGCTGGATCGCGCGCGGCTGGCGCCGCAAAGAAGGGGCGGTCGAGAATCTCGAGCTGTGGCAGGCCGCCGTGGACGCCATCGCGCCGCATCAATGTCAGTGGAACTGGGTGAAGGGGCACGCCGGACATCCGCAGAACGAATACGCGAATCATCTCGCCACGCGCGCGGCGGCGCAGCAGGACGCCTCCGACGGGCTGATTGAGTCGTCGTTCGAGCAGTGGTGGAGCGACCAGCCAGTGAAAGCGGGCGCGAAGCGGACGGCCATTTCCCCCTTCCCCGATCCGGCGGCGTTTGTCGCGGCCCCGGCGTTACCCGCATCCGCGATGGCGCGTCGTTTGGAGTAGGCCTCCCGACGCATGAGCGTCGGGCTTTCCCCGAGACGCCCATGTTCAAGTTTCTCCTCATCATCGCGTTGGGCATCGCCATTGGCTATCGCTATGGCTGGAACGACGCGCACGAAAACGAAAAGAACGTCGCCGAGCGGCTCCTCGACCGCATAGGCGGCGACAACAAAGGCATGATGAGCTCGGACGCCGATGCCACGACGCGCGCGGTGGTCGGCAAGTGACGACCACCCGCTCCCTCGACGACCTCGATCGGTTTGCCTTCCGGCTTGGTCGGCTGGTCAAGCAGCAGTACCCGCAGCTGATGACGCAGGGCTTTACGCTCATCGATCTCGAAGAACGCTTGCTCCCGTATCGGGACACGCGGCGCGAAATGGCGGACAGCAGCCCGATGGCGTGGGAGCACACCATGCTGCGGCTCATCGCGGGTGAGCGTGGCATCCTGACGTGCGAGGAACCGCTGCGCGGCGCCTGTGTGCAGGCGCTGACGATGGCGTCGCCGACGTTGGGGATGGTGCGCATGTGGTCCACGAGCGTGCTGACGCTGAACGCGTCGGAGCTGGCGACCGAGGCCCCTCGGCCGGTTGGACGCGCGCACGCCGACAACGGATGCCGGTTTTGTGGCGGGCGTTTGCCGGACGGGCGCGCCCTCACCTTTTGTCCGCATTGCGGCCTGGACCTCACGAAGCGGCAGTGCGCGGCGTGCAGCACCGAACTTGAGGCGAACTGGCGGTTCTGTGTGACCTGCGGCCGCGGAGCCGATGCGCAGACCGATGCCTACGCCGAGGCGTACGCCGCGGGTGCGCCCCCGCTGTTGGAAGCGCAGGCCGGACGCGCAGCATAGCAGGCCGAGGCCACGTGAACGTCGGTCGGTCAGTCGGGTAGTTTTCGCGCATGACCCGTTCACGCTTCTCGGCCTGGTGTGCCCCCGTCTCGGCGGCACTGCTGTTCTCGTTCGCGGCCTGCGCCACGCCGGTGCCGGTCGGTGCTCCCGCGCCGGACCGCATGCCACCAGAACGCGGGTCGCCAGCGGGCGCAGCGACGCGTCGGAGCCCTGTGGGACCCGCCCCGCTCTCCCCGGCGCTGGCCGCGCAGTCGGGCGTGGTCCGGTGGCCCATCAAGACCGCGGAGCACATCGACCTGTGGCTGCACGCCTTCGCGATGATCAGCAGCGACTCGGTGCCCATGCCGTTGTACCGTCGTGGCTATCGCGACTCGATGACCGTGGTGAAGAATCGCGCCGGCCTGTTCACGTCGCTCGACAGCAATCGCACCGTGCTTGGCAAGCAGCTGCGCACGTCGAACGGGTATGTGTTGGCGCAGTTTCTGACACTGGATGTAGCGAACTGGGATGTGCTGCGCGCGTTCGGCGAGCGGTTTTTGCAGGCGGGCGGCGACGTTCGTCGCGCGTCCGACAAGGGGACGGCCGAGCGTCTGGCACCATTCGCCGCGATCTTTCCCACGCCGGAGGATCGCGAGTGGCTGCGCCTCTTTCTGGCCGGGGTCGATGACGAGCAGCGGCGATTCTTCGCCACCGAGCATTCGCGTATCGTACGGACGCGCGCCGCCGTGATCACCGCCGTCGACTCGCTGTGGCAGCGGGTATATCGCCCGAAGTTCGATCGGTTTCTGACCAACACCGGCCAGCGCACGGGCGACATCGTGCTCTCAGTGCCCGTGGGTGGTGAAGGGCGCACGGGGCTGGGGCGTGATCGGCAGACCGTCGTGGTGGTGCCCTTTCCGCAGCGCGTGGAAGACGCCGCCGACGTGCTGCTGGTGTTCGCGCACGAGATCACCGGGCCACTGGTGGCCAGTGTGGTGGCGGACAACACCACGCCGGCCGAACAGCGCGCCGGTGCGGCGGATCGCGTCCTCTCGGTGGGTCAGGTCCGCGCCGGCGCGATGCTCCTGGCGCGCATCGCACCCGAGTTGACCGCGCCGTACATGCGCTTCTACCTCGCGCACGTCGGGGCGCTCGAGGCGGGCGCTGCGCGCGACGCATCGGCCAGCGAGACGGCGCTTACGTTGCAGTTCGCACAGCGCTTTCCGTTGCCGGACACAATTCGCGGGGCGCTCGAGCGTCAGATCGAAATCGTCCTTGGTGGAATCTGATTCACAACACCCTGCGTACATTCCGACATGACGTCGCCTCCTGATTCCGATCTTCCCGTGTCCCCGGCGGTCGAGCCCGTCCTTCCTCGGGCGGCGCTTGAGCGTGTGCTGGCGCGGGCGACGCAGTTGCAGGGTGATGGTTCCGATGTGCCGGATGTCGTCTCCGAATCGCGGTTGCTGGAGATCGCGGGTGAGGTGGGGATTGATGCGCAGCACCTGAAGCAGGCCATGGCGGAGGAGCGCGCGCGGTTGCCGATGCAGGAGGAGGAGCACGGCATGGTGCTGGATGCGCTCGGTCCGCCGACGCTGTCCGTGCAGCGCGTCGTGCCCGGTACGCCGGCGGAGATTCTGGCCAAGCTCGACGCGTGGATGCCGCGCATGGAGTCACTCATGCTGCGTCGTCGGATTGCCGACCGCGTGAGTTGGGAGCCGCGGCGCGACGCGCTCGGGAATTTCTTCCGGTCGCTGGGTATGGGCGGTCGTCGGCTTGATCTGGTGCGGCTTGATCAGCTGGTGGCCAGCGTGACGGTCGTTGACGCGACGCGGAGCATTGTCCGCTTTGATGCCGATGCGTTTGCCGCCCGCCGTGCACAGCGGACCTCGGCGGTGTTGATCATGGTCGCGCTGACCGTGCTCACCATCGGCGTGGGAGCGGCCCTGACCATTGTCGCGGCGAACAGCGGCGTGTTGGGCGGCGGACTGGCCGGGCTGGCCGCGTTTGTCGGCGGCACCGGATTCTTTGCGTGGCGGGCAATCCGCCGCGGCTTTCGCCAGATGCTGGACCGCACGCACCTGCGGCTGGAGCAGTTGCTGGACGAGCTGGAGAGCGGCGGGATGCAGCCGACGCCCGGCTTTGTGAAACAGGTGACCGCCGCGCTGCTGCGATAAACGAACCGTGGGGCTTACGCGAAGCCCCACGTGAAGGCCCGCCGCCGGACCCGTCCCACTAACCAGCGCACGCCGGCGTTGCTCATGACCAGCATCGCGCCGGTCATCAACAGCGACTTCACTTCGCGGCGTGAGATTTTCACTGATCCCCCCGGCGTCAGCATGGCGGTGCTGTGCACGAGATCGCGTAGCGTGGCGTACGCGAGCAGCAACGGCAACATGCAGAACAGGCGAATGGAGACCGCGCGACGCGGAATGAGCAGCAGATAGGTGCGCGCTTCGTCGAGATCGTGCCACGCTAACTGAATGAGTTCGGCGAGCGCGGCGCGATTACTGGCGATGAGTTCGGGCGCGAGAATACGGCTGTGCGTGCTGCCTTCCGCGCGCAACAGTTCTTCGGGGATATAGACCGAGTTTTCCTGCTCGGCGTCCTCGGCGACGTCTTTCAGAATGTTCACCGTCTGCAGCGCCTCAGCGAACGCCCGGCACCGTTCGCGCAGCACCGCGTATCGCTTCGCGCCGATGCTGGACGAATGCTCGTGCCAGAGATCGGTGAGCATGTAGCCGACGGTGCCGGCCACGTAGTAGCAGTACTCTTTGTACTCGTCGACCGTCTGGATGCGGATGCCGTTGGGATAGAGCAGCACGAACTTGCGCATGCCGACGACCATTTCCGTTACCCACTTTCGCACGACTGCGCGCGTCGCGAGCGGGAGCACGCTGAAGTGCGTGAGGACCAGATCGGTGTGCTGCGTCAGGGTGAGGTGCGCCTCGTTGCCACGGAGCCCCTGCACGCCGTCGAGAAACCGGCGCAGCGCGTCGGCGGAATCGAACGCCTGGAGGAAGTCATCGAACAGCGCCGCCTTCCGGTGCGGATCCATGTCGGGCGCATCTTCGACGGTGTCCGCGATGCGGCAGAGCAGATAGGCGTCGAGGACGGCGTGCCCCAGATCACCCGGCAGGGCCTTGATGCCCAACGCGAAGGTGCGCGAGACCCCTGGCAGGATGGCCTGCGCGAATCGCGCCGCGTCTTTTCGGATGATGGCGTCGGTAACGGCGGGGGCGAGTGGCATCTCGGGAAAGATATGGGGCGATGGGCGCTGGCGTCACTCACCCGCGTCGCGCAAAATCGCGGCGTGTCCGCGTCGCGCGCTTGAATGCCGACCGGAGACGGGCGAGACTGCAGCGTGTCCTTCGTCTCTGAAATCTTTCGCGAATCGCCGGCGGGGTTTCGCGGTGTCTTCCGCGGTGATCATCTCGCGCGCTCCCTCTACGCGGAAGCGGCGGGGATTGCGCGTGTGTTGCCGGCGGCCGTCGCCGTGCCGGCGGATGTGGACGATCTCTGCACGCTGGTGCGCTGGGCGCGTCGTGAGGGGCACACGCTCATGCCGCGCGGCTCAGGGAGCGGCATGGCGGGGGGCGCGGTCGGTCCGGGGGTGATCGTGGACCTGAGCCGATTCACGACCATGCAGCCGGTGGATGTGTCCGCGCAATCGATCTGCGTGGGCACGGGGGCGCTCCGCGGGCAGATTGACGCGGCCGCGCGCCTGCATGGGCTGCAGTTTCCGGTCGATCCGTCCAGTGGAGCGTTCTGCACCATTGGCGGAATGATTGCGGCCAACGCGGCGGGGGCGCGCACCCTGCGGTACGGCGCGACGCGCCCGTGGGTGCGCGCACTGCGTTGCGTCTTCGACGATGGGATTACGGCATGGATCCGGCGCGATACGCCGCCGCGCCTCGAGATCCCGGCGGTGGCGCGACTGATGGCGACGCTGACGCAGCTGCGCCAGCACGCGGACGTCACGTCGCTTCGGCACGCGGGGGTGCGCAAGGAATCGAGTGGCTATGCGATTGCCGAGTCCATCGCGTCGGACGGCCACCTGATTGACCTGCTGGTGGGGAGCGAGGGCACGCTGGCGTTGTTTGTGGAGGCCGAGCTATCGCTCTGTCCGGTGGCCGGTGCGACGGCCACGGTGCTGGCGTCGTTCCCGTCGTTAGAGCAGGCAACGGACTGCGCGCGGTATGCGCGCGCGTTGGGGGCGACCGCGTGTGAGTTGCTTGATCGCACCTTTCTGGATGTCGCGGCGACGGGCGGGTCCACCGGCATTGATGCGCAGGCGGAAGCGGTCCTGCTGATTGAGGTGGATGGTGCCGACGCCGCCGCCGCGGCCGATGCGGCCGCGCGGGTCGCCGATCGGTGTCGCACAGATGGCGCCTTTGACGTGGTGTCGGCGCTGGACGCGGCGACCGAGCATGGGCTGTGGGCGTTGCGGCATGCGGCCAGCCCCATTCTGTCGCGGCTCGCGCCGCGGCTGCGCTCGATGCAATTCATCGAGGACGGGTGCGTCCCGCCGGAGCACTTTCCGGCCTACGTGCGCGGTGTCCGCGCCGCGCTGGGGCGATGGGAGATGACCGGCGTGATTTTCGGCCACGCGGGGGATGCGCACGCGCATGTGAATCCGCTGGTGGACGTGACGCGCGCCGGGTGGCGCGGTCGCGTGGCGGGGCTCTTGGACGACGTCACGGCACTGACCGCGCGTCTGGGGGGGACGATGGCGGGCGAGCACGGCGACGGGCGATTGCGGGCGCCCCTAGCCCCACGCGTCTGGTCGGCGGAGGCGCGCGCGGCCTTCGCGAATGTGAAGGCGTCGGCCGATCCGTCCGGCGTGTTCAACGCGGGGTGCAAGATCGCGCAGGCTGATGACAGCGCCATCGGGACGCTGCGGCACGATCCGGAGGCGGCCCCACTCCACGCGGAGGCGCGCGTCGCGCTGGATCGCATCGAGCACGCGCGCGCGTGGCACACGTTTCGACTGGACGCGGCGAGCACGTCGTCGCGAGACGGCTAGTCCGCCGACGCCTCGTCGGCCGAGAGCTCGGGTATTGCTTGCTCCACGCGAATGCGGGCGAGCAGCGCGATGAGCTGGCGGCGCGATGGCTCGTCCAGCATGGCCACAGCCGCCGTGTCCGTCGCGTCAATTGCTGGGTCCAGCTCGGCCAAGAGGACGCGGCCGGCCTCCGTGATGGTGCAGAGGACCTGTCGCCGATCGGGGCGGGAGCGGAGCCGCTGCACGAATCCCGCAAGTTCGAGCTTGTCGAGTAGACGGGTGACCGTCGAGCCTTCCTCGATCATGCGGTCGCGAATTGCGAGCGTGGGCAAGCCGTCATCGCCGGCCCCGCGCAGAATGCGCAGGACATTGTACTGGGCCAGACTGATTCCGTGCGGCTCGACCACGTGGGCCAGTCGTCGGCTGACGATGGAGGCGGTCCGCATGAGGGCGATGGTCGCCTCCTGCGATTCCGACCGAAACGGCTGGGCTTGGCGAAGCTCGTCCCGGACATCGGGCGATGCCTCACGCGTGGAGCGGCGAGAACGCATGCTGCACTCTACGCCGATGGCGGGTTCCCTGCAACGTTTCGATACATCACATCAGGCCAGGACGCCTCCAGAACTCGCGCCACGGAGGTGTGGACGACTACGGGCAACGTTCGGGAGCGTACCGGCACGGTGACTTACTCAGAGGTGAGGCGTCTTGAAGTCAGTATAAGACCCTCTTTCCCACACCACGTGCCTGTCCACCATCGCGCTCGACGGGGCTTTTCGCTCATCGAGTTGTTGATCGTCATCGCCATCCTTTCGGCCGTCTACTACCGCCTATCGCCGATGATCTCGTCGATCAAGGCACGCAGTGCGCTGCGGGCGACCCGGCAGGAGCTGACGTCGGCGTTCGCGTCGGCGCGTGACGCTGCGCTGCAGAAGGGGCGCATCGCGACGCTGTCGTTGACCACGTCGACCGCTTCGGTCACGGTGGTGAGCAGCACGACGGGGAACACGGTGACGCTGCTGGGCCCGTTGGACTTCACGCAGATGCACAGCACGGTGCTCACGGCGCTCAGTAGTGCGCCGACGACCGTGAGCTTCGACGGCCGCGGTCTGATTTCGCCGGCCACGTCGGCCATTTACAAGTACCGCATCGCCGTGTCGAGCTGGGCGGACACCGTGTGTGTGAACGGGGCGGGGATTGTGCTGATCCGGGGCTGCGCGCTGTGACATCGGCCATGGGCACGCGCGCCCGTCCGACGACAGGCGTAGGCGTTCGCGTTACGCCTCGCGTGACGCGAGGCGTAACGCGTTGGTCGAGCGGCCGCGCACGACGTGGCGCGTCGCTCATCGAGATTCTGCTTGCGTGCACGCTGATGACGGTAGCGATTGTGGGGCTGCTGGGAACCTCGCGCAAGATTTCCGAAATGATGGGTACGAGCCGGCGGCAGTTGATCGCGGCGAGTGTGGCGCAGGCGCGCCTGGATTCGCTGCAGAGTCTCTCGTGCACGTCGTTGACGGCACTGGGCGCCGGTTCACGGACCACGCGCGGCATCATCGAAGCGTGGACGATCACCGAAGGAACGAATTCACGGTTCATTGCGCTGACGCTGACCATTCCGCGCATGGCGCAGAAATTGACGTACACCACCATCGTGCCGTGCGTGTAAGAATGCCACGCCGCGTCCGCCATGGCTATACGCTGATCGAGTTGGTCGTCTCGATGGCGATTTTGGGCATTGTCGGCAGCGTACTGGCGAACATCATGATGGGGCAGCAACGCTTCTTTCAGCGGACGGTCGAGCAGATGAGCGTGCGGCGCGAATTGCGCACCGCGATGAACCTGTTGCCCACCGAATTGCGCGGTGTGTCATCCGCGGCTGGCGACATCACCGATTTCACCACCAGCTCGGTGACGTTCCGCAGCACACTCGGTGCGTCAATTGTCTGCGCGAAAACCAGCACCACCAGCATTGACCTGCCCCCCACCAATACGGCGCGCATGATCACGTCAAACTGGTATGTGCAGCCGGCGGTGGGCGACACGGTGTTTGCGGTGCGCAACGACTCGTCGGGCACAAAAGGTGATTTTTGGACCGCCCATCGCATCACGGCGATCGCGACGGCCACGTCGTACTGTGTCGGCTCGGTGTACGTCGACTCGACGCGAGACGTCGGCAAGACGCGCTATCGGCTGACGGTGACGCCGGCGCTCCCCGATTCTGTCGTGGCGGGTTCTGGGTTGCGCTTTACGCGCTCGGGGAAGTACACGCTGGTGCAACAGGCATCGGGCCGGTACTACCTCTCGCGCTCCGAGTATCTGAATGGCGCGTGGTCGACCGCCGTCCCGGTGAGCGGCCCGTATCGCGCGCCGACGAGCGGCGGCTTGAGCTTGTCGTTCTATGACAGCACCGGTGTCGTGGTCTCGACGGTGGCGAACGCCACCAAAATTGCGCGCATCGATCTGGTGCTGCGCGCGCAGGGATTAAGCAGCTCGGGGACGTTCGGCTCGGCGACCACCACGGTCATCGATTCCGTGGCGTTGCGGGTCGCGCTGCGCAACCGCCGATGAATGCCGTGATGAGTGCCGTGATGAATGCCGTGATGAATGCCGTGATCAATGCCGCGATGAACTCCGTGATGCCATCACCGATGCCGACCAGGATGCCGATGCCCCGTACGCTCAGAACGCGCATGCCCCCTGTGAAAGACCGCTCGCGTGTGACTGGCGCACGACGCGGCACGGCGCTGGTACTGGTGCTGATTGCGGTCGTGGTGCTGGCGGTGCTCTCCAGCGGCGCCATTCTGGGATCGCTGCAGGAGCTGCGGTCATCGCACAACGAACAGATGGCGCAGCGTGCGCTGACGACGGCGGAATACGGGCTGAATCAGCAGCTGGCGAGTTGGCCGAGCTCGCGCGGTGGCATGGCCTTCGGGGCCGTCGATTCGCTGAAGGTGGCGGTGGGTACGGGCGATACGGCGGCGGTGAGTGTGATGCGGCTGAATTCGCGTTCGTACTGGATTGTGTCCGTGGGTCGGACGAATCGCAGCAGTGGTCGGCTGGAGGCGCAGCGGCAGGTGAGCCTGCTGGTCAATGTCAGCGTGGCCAGTACCACCGCCGGCGCGGCACTCACGGCCAAGGGGCAGACCACCGACAAGGGGTCGTCGACGGTCTCAGGCAGGGAGTCACATCCTACGGGATGGACCGATTGCGCCGCAGGCCGTGACACGTTTGCCATCGCGCGAAATCCAGGCGGCGGCGAAGGCGACGATGACAGTGACGACGGCGACGATGACGACGGCGATTCCCAACAGGGGGCGAGCGCGATCGTCGGCGGGACCTATCGCGATCCGAACGCGGCCAAGCTGTCCACGTACGAGAACTTCGGATCAGAGACCTGGAGCACGCTGGTCGCGAAGGCCAATGTGTCGTCCGCATCCCAGCCGGCGTCTCCGGCGCCCGCGGGGAACAGTACGACGTGCACCAAGTCGTCGTCCAACTGGGGAGAGCCCTATCGCAATGGCGCATACATCGCTGGGTGCACCGACTATTACCCCATCATCTACGCCTCCAACAACCTCAAGCTGACCGGTGGCCGTGGGCAGGGTGTGCTGTTGGTGAATGGCAATCTGGATGTGAGCGGCAATTTCTACTTTACCGGGCTTATTGTGGTCACCGGCAACGTGAAGGTGACGGGGACGTCGGTGTTCCGCGGCGCAGTGCTGGCGGAAGGCAACATCGATACCGAAGGGAATTCGGATGTCCGGTACTCGTCATGCGCCGTGGGCAACAGCCTCAAGAACCTGTCGGGGACAGGCGGCGGCATTACCCGTGCCGGCAAGCGGTCGTGGGTGCAGCTGTATTGAGCGAAGCGCTGTCGGCGTGGCCTGCGCCATACCGACAGCCGCTGCGCTGATTCCGCGCGTGTCGCGCGTGCCTACGCGTCGACGGCCTCGGCCTCGCGCGCGTGCTCCACGATGACTTTCTGCGCGGCATCGACCGGCACCTGCTCGTAGCCGTTGAACCGTCGCGTGAACGTACCGTGACCGTGTGTAATAGAGAACAACTGCGTCGCATACAGATGCAGTTCGGCCTGCGGCACGACGGCGCGCACGATCGTGTGATCGTTTGTGGCATCGGTCCCGAGAATCTGCCCGCGGCGGCCGGAGAGATCGCCGAGCACGTCGCCGAGGAATGATTCCGGGACGGTGATCTCGAGGAGATCCAGTGGCTCCAGCAGGACCGGCCGGCACTTGGGCGCGACCGCCTTGAACGCGAGCATCCCCGCCATCTTGAAGGACATCTCGTTGGAGTCGACCGAGTGCGTCGATCCATCGAAGAGTTCGACCCGGAAGTCGACCAGCGGGAAGCCCGCTAGTATGCCGCGCACGGCCGCCTCCTGCACCCCGCGATCGATGGCCGGGATGTACTTGGACGGAATCGCGCCGCCGACAATCCGGTCGTCGAACAGATAGCCCTCGCCGCGCGGGAGCGGGATCAGTCGCACCCAGCAATCGCCGAACTGGCCGCGACCACCGGTCTGCTTCTTGTGTCGCCCCTGCCCTTCCGATGCCGCCGTGAATGTCTCGCGGTAGGCGATACGCGGCTTGGCCAGTTCGGCCTGCACGCCGAATTTTCGCTTCAGAACCGCCATGGCCACATCGAGATGCCGCTCGCCCAATCCGCCGACGATGGTCTCGTGGGTTTCCGCATTGTAATGCACGTCGATGGTCGGATCTTCGTCGTGCAACCGATGTAATCCCGCGTGTAGCTTCTCCTCGTCGGCGCGGGCGGCCGCGCGCACGGCGAACTGCACCACCGGCTCGGGGAATGCGAACGCCGGAATACGAATGGGATGTTCCTTGGTGGAGAGCGTGTCGTTGGTGTGCGTATTGCGCAGCTTCGCCACACACCCGATGTCTCCCGCATGCAGGTGCGCCACCTCAATGCGCTCCCGACCCGACGGCACGGAGAGATGCCCCAGCTTCTCCGCGCTGTCGCGCGTGGCGTTGTAGACGTCCTGACCGCTGACGACGCGCCCCGACAGCACACGGAAGTAGCTCACATCCCCCACATGCGGTTCGGCCAGCGTCTTGAAGACGAAGGCGGCGAGTGGGCCGGTGTCCTGGGCATGCAGCTGCACCGTCCTGTGCCCTTCTGCACCGGTGAGCGCATGGACTTCCTCCATCTCAAACGCGCTCGGCATGAGTTGCACGAGTTCCGTCAGCAACGCGCGCACACCGATCAGGGTTTCTGACGAAACGGCGAAGAGCGGAAACAGCTCGAGGCGCGTCATGGCCTCTTTCATGCCGTGGATTGCCGTATCGCGATCGATGTCCCCGCCTTCGAGATACTGCTCCAGCAGCGTGTCGTCGGTAGCACTGATCGCCTCGACGAGATCCTGCCGATAGCGCGTGAACCGGTCGCGGCACTCCGCGGGAATGTCCGCTTCGAGGTATTCGCCCTTCACGCCGGCGTCATAGAGATATGCACGCTGCGTGAAGAGATTGATCACCCCGCGGAAATCCGCGCCGCTGCCGATAGGGACCTCGACGGGGATGACCTTGTTGGTGAGTCGCGTCTTGATTTGCGCGTAGACCCGATCGAAGTCGGCGTATTCGCGGTCCATCATCGAGACCGCAAAGAGCACGGGATCCTGTCGTGCGACGGCCGCGCGGAACATGCGTTCGGTGCCCACTTCCACGCCGCTGGTGGCCCCGATGACGCAGAGGACACCGTCCGCGGCGGTCAATCCGGCCAGTGCGTCGCCTTGAAAGTCGAGCGATCCCGGCGTGTCAATGAAATTGATCTTGCTGTCCATCCATTCGGCGCATGCACAGCCGAGTGCAATTGAATAGCCGCGGTCGATCTCCTCGGGAAGATGGTCGGTCAGCGTCGTCCCATCGCGGATCCGGCCATGGCGCTTGGTCGAGCCCGCGACGAAACAGAGCGCGTCCACCAAGCTGGTTTTTCCACTCGTGCCGTGGCCTACCACGGCAATGTTTCTGATGCCGGTGCTGTCGTAGTCCCGCATATGTTCTCCCGCTCGCAGTGCCCCCGGAGCACGGGGTCGTGGGCGACCGGGGCAGGTCGCCCACCACAGCGTCGGTGCGGGCTACCCGGGCGACAAGGGGGAACCCCCTACCGCCCGTGCGCGCTTCTGCTGACTCGGCCGTTGCGATTAGGCGGTTTGCGTCGGACGCGGCGCCGGCTTGGCGAACGCGGCGCGCAGCAAGGTGGCCGAGGTGTAGAGCACGACGACGATCACCAGCCACATCACCGCTTTCAGGTCGAGCGACTTCACGATGTAGGCGGCGATGAGTACCGCAGGTGCGCCGCCGATGATGAGCCCGAGCGAGGCCTTGAGGTTGAACTTGAGCGTCTTGGTGAAGCGCGCGCTGGCCACCGGCATCAGGAAGGCGCACGACCCCATCATGATGGGGAATGCAGCCAACGGGGTCATGCCCAACAGGCTGACGAGAATGAGACACGGGCCGAAGAGGCCGATGCCGAGCGTCATGAGCGCGCCGAGGACGAAGTTACCGACAATGGCGATGACGAGCTTCGTGCCGTGCACGCCGATGGCCTCACCGGCGCCCGGCGCGAGGTTGAGCACCTTGGCCAGGAAGAGCATGGCCGCGACCAGGAGACAGACACCCATCCCGATCTGAATGCTTCGACGATCGAGCTTGGAGACGACACCGGCCCCCATCCACGCGCCCAGCGTGGAGGCGGCGATCATGGAGATGAGCGTGGTCGGATCGACCTGCACCGCGCCGATGAAGATGAACGCCTCGATGAGCGTCGGGAACGTGTGACCGACGTTGAGCGTGCCGGGCAGTTCGTCGTCGGGGACCGTCTTGAAGAAGCGGAAGAGCGCCGTGGTAGGCGCGAACGAGCCGATCCCGAGCGTGTCGAAGAAGTTGGTGACGAACCCGATGGCGAGGCCGGTGATGGACGGCGTCACGCTCCCCATCGGCAGACCGCTGGCCACGGCCACCCGGCGATGGCGAATGACCGCCGAGCCGACGATGACGAGGTAGAACAGCGAAACGAAGGCCAGCGCGATCAGAAGCCAGGTCTTGGCATCGAGAGTCATGCGACGGGGGGCTGCGGGGGGAGATGGGGCGGGCGGTGGAACTTCCCTCCCGTTCACGCTATCCGCAACGTCCGTCAGGGACTCCGGGGGAAAACAATCGGGCCGCGATCGGAAGATCGCGGCCCGAGGTGCATCAAAACGGTGTCGCCAAGGGAACAGCAGTCAGACAAGGCAGCGATCGTTAGTCGCTCTCCGCGTCGAAGGTGAATGCATCGGCTTCCCGCAGCGAATCCAGCCAGTTCTCGGCACCGATTTCGTCGGTAAACGTGTCGCTGGCCCCGCCACCGACGTCCATGCTGTCGGCGAACGAGAAGCTGAGGGCGCGCCCTGACCCTTCCGGCCAATCTGGCATCGCCAGTCCGGCCGCCACACGACGCAACGTCGGGCCGCACTCCGCCAGCAACTCCGTGGCACGGGCCTGGAGCGTGAGGAGCGGGATATCGAGATCACGCGTGATTAACTGCCCCGTGGACGCATCGCGCCACGCGGAATCGCCAACGGCACCGCGGCCGGGCCACACGCCGAGATGGCGCACCACACCCACATGCCATGCTTCAATTCGCTCACTCTCAACGGTGGCCGCGAGGGCCAAGGCCAAGGACTGCGCGTCGGGCACGCCGTAGAGCGTCACCACTTCACGCCGCGAGCGCGTACCGAAGGGAAGCACGGACATCGAGTCTACGTGCGCCACCACCGGCGAATCGCTCGGACGAGCCTCAAGTCGAACGAGGACGTCCATCTGGTACCTCCGGACAACGGGGAAAGACAGAGGGAGGGACGTACCGCCGTCGGTGCGCCGTACACCGTAAGGACGGTTAACCCCTCTGACCTGCAACGAACCCCGGCGCGCGAAGAAGTTCCCCGCGGAGGCGTTCGGCGGTACCGCTACTCAGGCGTGTCAGTGGCGTCTAACCAGATGCCACCGAGCAATGCGACAAGCAGCGCTACGCCGATGGAAACCGCACTACCCATGGTTGACGTCACCGAGTAACCGATTCGTAATGCAACCGGTACATAGTCGGCGGAGCACCACACGTATGCGGCGGTCACGACGACGGCGGCCACGACTCGCGCGAAGCCCGTCAGGCGGAGCACCAGCAGCCCCAGCATCGTGCCCCAGAAGGTCGCCACCAGCAAATGATGCAGGTAGCCAATGCCGACGGACGCGAGCGGCGCGCCGGTGGACGCCCCCGTCACCCGCTGCATCAACCCGCGGCCGGCGAGGCGAAACGCGCGGCTGGTATCCCCCTCGCGGAGTCCGAGCCCGATCAGCGCACCACCCGTCGCGATGGTCGTCAGCGATCCGGTGGCGAGTGCGCGGTCCAACAACGTCGGCGGGGGGTCGTATTCCTCGACCGGCGGCGGCTCGTCCTCCGACCGCGCCGACGACGACGGCGCCGACGGCGGCGCGTCGAACGCGGCCTCGGGCGGCGCCTCGGGCGGCGGCGACCACTCGGCCGTCGGGATCGCTCCCGTGATCTCCCCCTCGTTGGTCTCCGGCATCTGCGAAAGCAACCGACGCCGCCACGCGCACTCAAGGCCTCGCAACGTTCTCACCGCGTTCTCGCCGCGTTCTCGCCGCGTTCTCGCCGCGTTCTCGCCGCGTTCTGGGGGCCTCGCGCGTTAACAACGGTGCGACCACGCCGTCCACTGCAGGCCGGTCGTCGATGGATTCTGCTCTTCTGCCAGGTCGTCCTATGCCGTCACCGCGTCATCGAGTTCCTCGGCTTGCGCGCACATGGACCGCAGTCCACGCGGCCACCGCCCTCGCGGCCACGACCCTCGCGGCCACG
>CALQGY020000048.1 GCA_943330235.2 Candidatus Kuenenia stuttgartensis | reverse complement strand
GGGGCGCGGGCCTGATTGGTCATCACCTGACCATGCACAGCGACGGATGCATGCGATGGCGATGGCCATCGCGGGCAATCACGCCGAGAAGGAACTTCCGCAGCCGCAGCCGCCGGTGGAATTCGGATTCTTGAAGGTGAAGCCGGATCCCTGCATGGACGTCACGTAGTCGATGACGGTGCCGGAGAGGTACTGGGCCGAAAAGGGATCAACGAACACCTGAATGCCGTCGTGGTCCACCACCAGATCGTCCTCGGCGCTCTTATCCTCGATGACCAAGCCGTACTTAAAGCCGCTGCATCCGCCCGGCATCACCGAGACGCGGAGGCCACCCTGCTCGGCGGTGACGCCTTCGGCCTCCATGAACTTGCGGACTTCCGTGGCGGCGGCCGACGTGATCACGACCATGACATCAGACTGCTGCATCGTGCTCATAGCTTCCCTCCGAAACGATCGGCGAGACGGCCGATCCGTGAGTGCGCTCGCCTCTCAGTACGCCGCGGGCGCGGTAACCGAACAGACAGGTCGCAACAAGCTTTCTAGATAATAGCGAGTAGATCGCTCCCCTTCAATAACCAGTTAGCGAGCGCCTTCGCGGTACGCCCCGATCACAGCATCGGCCAGTCCGACGCGGACACCGCTGATCTTGAGGTTCTGGCGAGTGGGGTTCACTCGGTTCGTCAACAGTAGTACAAAAATCCCCTGCGTGGGATCCATCCAGACGGACGTGCCCGTGAAGCCCGTGTGGCCGAAAGCGTTGGCGGACAGCTTGTGCCCAGCCGAATTCCCGCCCGTTGGGGTCTCCCACCCGAGGGCGCGACGCGACACCGTGCTGTCCTGCAGGTGGGTGAACAGGGCAATAGTGGCCGAATCGACGATTCGATGCCCGTCCACCGCACCGTTCCCGAGGTACATGCGGGCAAAACGCACGAGGTCGCGACCACTCGCAAAGAGCCCCGCGTGACCGGAAACGCCCCCCAACATGGCCGCGTTCTCGTCGTGTACCTCGCCACGCAGGTGGCGCTGGCGCCACGGATCGTTTTCCGTGGGCGCGATGCGGCTGCGCCACGCAGCGGGCGGCAGATACCGGATATCCGTCATGCCGAGGGGACGAAACACATGCGCGGTGTCGTACTGGGCCAACGGTTCCCCGCTGACGCGCTCCACGAGCTTCCCGAGCAAGATGAATCCGAGGTCGCTATACAGAAACCGAACGCCAGGGAGTGTATCCGGTCCGGTCGCGTACAGCTTCGCCAACGCATCGCTGGGCGAAGTGGCTTCTTTGTAAAGGGGGCGCCAGGCCGGCAGTCCGCCGGAGTGCGTGAGCAGATGGCGCACCGTGATGCGCTCGGCGCCGCGCGCCGTCCACTCGGGGAGATAGCGCACGACGGGTGAATCGAGCGCGACCTTCTTCGCCTGCACCAACTGCATCATCGCCGAGGTGGTGCCGATCACCTTCGTGAGCGACGCGAGGTCCCAGACCGTCATGGCATCGGGACGGCGTGCGTCGTCCGCGTCCAGCTGGCCAACGCTCACCTCCGCGATGACCCCGCGCGCGGTGCCGACGGCGGCATAGGCGCCGGGGAAGGCCCCGTCCGCGACGGCCCGTTGCAGCACAGCCGTCATGGAGTCTTTCACCAGCCTGGCGCGGGCCGCGCCGATGGTGGCATCACGCGTCGAGGGGGTGGCGCGCCATCCCCACGCGCAGGCTCCCAAGGTCATCGTCGCGAGCGCACCAGCGAGCACCAGCGCCGGGCGCCGGGCGGAAGCAGCAACAGTCATGGACGACTCCGTGGAGCAGCGGGAGAGGCCTCGCGCACGAGGCCGTCGCCGCGCGTGAAGAAACCGGGGAGAGTGACGGGGGTGTGACCACTGATCGCGATACCGCCCATGACGGCGCGCGCGGCGGCGCGCTCCAGCGCCTCGCCGCGGCCGTACGTGACGAGATACGTCGGGATCTGCGACATCTGTCGAATCTGATACGGATTGCCGCCGGCGACGACAATCAGTTTGCCCGTCGACGCGAGTCGGTTGACCAGCGCGGCGATCGATGCCGGAATCGCGAGTCGGCCGTCGCCCTCGAGCGTCCGCGTATACGTGTACACCACGATACGATCGGCCCGCGCCGCGTCGGCGGCAAGGGAGTCCAACTCGGCCGTGCTCGATCGCGTTGACAGTCGGCTGGCGCGCACGCGGGAGGCAAGCCGACGCAGCTCACTCGTGAACCACGAGCCGGAGACCGGATCGTTGTCCGGCGCAAAGGTGAACAGATGTACCGAGGCGCCCCGCGAGATCGGGACCAATCCGGTGCTGTCCCGGAGCAGCGTCACCGCGCGGTCCGCGACGTCCTGGGCGATCTGCCAATGTTCGGGGGCGCCCACCGCGTCGCGCAGGGCGTCAAGGGAGACGAGCGGATTCGCGATCGCCCCGGTGCGCAGCTTGAGTTCGAGGATCCGTCGCACACTGCCATCGATGGCGGCTCGCGTGAGACGCCCGGACTCCACCGCGGCGACGATGGCGTCGATGGCTTTCGTCGCGTCGGGCGGCATGAGCAGGATATCGTCGCCCGCCTCGACCGAGCGAATGCTGCTCTCCTCAATGCCATAGCCTTTGGCGATGCCCTCCATGGTCATGGCGTCGGTCACCGTGACGCCGCGAAACCCCAGGGTGTCGCGCAGGAGTCCGCGCATGATGCGCGGGGAGAGCGTGGCGGGGACGCTGTCGCCATACGCGCTGGGGAGGGCGATGTGGGCCGTCATGATGCCCGCGGCACCGGCCGCGATAGACGCGGCGAACGGTACCAGTTCAATCGCGTCGAGTCGCGCGCGCCCCACGGTAATGACCGGCAAGCCCAGATGGGAATCGGTGTCCGTGTCGCCGTGCCCCGGGAAATGCTTGGCCGTCGCGGCGACGCCGGTCTGCTGCAGGCCGCGGACAAACGCGGCGGACAGCGCCGCAACGCGTGCGGGATCTTCACCGAACGAGCGCGTGTTGATGACCGGATTCGACGGGTTGTTGTTGACGTCCACCACCGGCGCAAAGGCCATCTGGATGCCGACCGCCCGCGACTCGATACCCGTAATGCGACCCATGGCCTCGGCGAGCGCCTCGGAGCCCGTGGCGCCAATGGCCATGTTGCTGGGTAGGACGGTGGCGGTACCGGCGGAGTAGGCGGACGTGACGAACATGCCCCCTTCCAGACGGCCGAGTCCGGGTTCCACGTCGCTCGCGACCAGCAGCGGAATACGCGCGTGGCGTTGGAGGCTGTTGACCTTCTCGGCGAGCTCGATCGGCGAACCGAGCGACATCACGAGACCGCCAATGTGCTCCCGTTCCACCTGATCGACGAGCTTGAGGAAGCCCGGGTCGCGCGCGTTGGTGTAGTCGCCGAGGACCCAGACCATAACGGTTTGCGCGACGCGATCGCGGAGGGACATCGCGCCGATCGTGCTATCGATCCATCGGCGATGCGACGCCGGCAACATCGTCCCCGGCGTGAGCGGCAGCGGGCCCGGGGCCGTGCGCGACAACACCGTCGCGGTGCGGAGCGTCGGCGTGGTGGACGTGGTCGCGGTCGCGCTCGCGGTCGCGCTCGCGTCCGCGGTCGCCGGATCGGCGGCAGCGGCACGAACGCGCGGCGCGGTCGCGCAGCCCAGGCCGGCAACGAGCACGAGCAGGAGTTGCGTCGGCAGCCGATACGCAGTTCGTTGAAGGGGTGGCAGGTAGGGAGGCTCGCCCATCGTGTGTTGGCCGGACAGAGGGACCGACGAGCCACGGCGGCGCGTGGGTATCAATTCGAGGAGCGTCTGTTGAATCACGAGATCGGGCAGGAACGGGTGGTCGCGCGGTGTCGCCGCGCAGGCCCTGCGAGTGGGCTGGTGCGTGGCATGTCGATGGCGATGCTGAGCATGGCGCTGGCGTCCGTCGCCATGACGGCCTGCGCGTCGAATGGACCTCGTGAGACTGGGCCAACCCCTGAGGAAGGCCCGGACGGGATGCCTCTGCGTCGGAACCGCAAAGTGCGCCCCGGGATCTCCGTGCTGTTGGACGATAGCATCAAGCTGGTCGCCGGCAAGCGCGTGGCGCTCATTACGAATCAGACCGGGGTCGACGAGAAGGGTCGACGGACCATCGATTTGCTGGCCGCCGATCCGCGGGCGGCGCGCGCCGGCGTGAAGCTCGTGCGCCTCTTCGCGCCCGAGCATGGGGCGAAGGGGACCGCCGACAAGCCGAATCTGGCGGATGACACCGACGAAAAGACCGGTCTCACGGTCCACTCGTTGTATCAGCGGACGACCATCGCGCCCCCAGACAGCCTGCTCCGCGACGTGGACGTGCTGGTGGTGGACCTTCAGGATATCGGGACGCGCACGTGGACGTACGTCGGGGTCATGCTATACGCGATGCGCGCCGGGGAGCGCCGCAATATCCCCGTGCTCGTGCTCGACCGCCCCAATCCGATCTCGGGAACCCGCACCGAAGGCGCCCTGCTGGACTCGGCGCTGGCCAACCCGAACGAGTCCACCCCTGAGCGGCCCTCCAACGCCTTTGCGCTCTTCCCGATGCCGCTTCGGCATGGGCTGACCATGGGAGAGATGGCCCGCCTGTTCCAGGCGCAGCTCAAGCTGGGCACGCGCCTGACCGTGGTGCCGATGCAGAATTGGACCCGACAGATGTGGTTCGACGAGACCTCGCTCCCGTGGGTGAAGCCGTCGCCGAATATGCCCAACCTGTCCTCCGCCGTGCTATATCCGGCGCTGGTGCCGTTCGAGGCCAGTAACCTGTCGGTGGGTCGGGGGACGACGGAGCCCTTTCAGCGCTTCGGGGCGCCGTGGATGCGGGCGGACACGTTGGTCCAACTGCTGGAGGATCTCTCGCTCACGGGTGTCCGGTTCAAGGCCGAGCGTTTCACCCCCAGCCAGCCGGGCGACGGGAAATTTGCGGGCCAGTCCATTCCGGGGGTGCGTATCGAGATCACCGATCGGGATCTGGTGCAGCCGGCCCGTATCGGAGCGTCAATCCTTTGGGCGCTCTCCCGCCTGAACCGCGACAGCCTGCGCATCACCGCAAAGGGCTTTGACGAGCGGATGGGGTCGTCCCGCGTGCGGGAGGCCATCCTCGGCGGGGCCGACCCAGACGCGGTCATGGACCGCCAGCTGCCGGCCGTCGTGGCCTTCGAACGCGATGCGCGGCGGATTCGTCTCTACCGTTGATGCGTCGGTGGTCCTAGTTTTGTAAGGCTGACCCTGACCTCGGGAACTCAGCCGCGCCGCGGGACGAGGCTCGCCTCGTCCCGTTGTCGTATTCAACTCTGCGTCACGCCTGCGTCACGTATGCGTCTCGCGTCCGTCACGCCATCCGACTCGCCGCTGCCGACATGCGCTCTCTCTGGAACTCGATCCAACGCGGCTACCTGCGGGTCATCGAACCCGTGGCCGATTGGCTCGTGCGGCGCCGAGTGCATCCCAACACCATCACGACGGTCGGTACGCTCTGTACCTTGATTGCCGGAGCGATCTTCGCCTCGGGGCACATCAAGACCGGCGGGTGGTTCCTCGGTATCACCGCCTTGTTTGACGTACTCGATGGCACGGTCGCGCGCCGAACCGGACGGAGCTCCATCTTTGGAGCATTCTACGATTCGACGCTCGACCGCGTGTCGGACGGATTTCTCTTGGGTGGTCTGGTGGTCTTCTATGCTATCAATCCCGTGCATCAGAGCGACACACTGCTCGTGGTCACGCTCTTTGGGTTGGTGGGCACGTTCTTGACGTCGTACACCCGCGCACGCGCTGAAGGACTCGGTCTCGATGCGCGCGTCGGTTTGCTCCAACGCCCCGAGCGCATCACGCTCCTCGCGGCGCCGCAGGCGTTTTTCGGGCTCGCGCTCCACGGGTGGGTGCTCGCTTTCATCGTTACGCTGCTGTCGGTGACCGCCTGGATCACGGCCATACAGCGTATGCTTTATGTCTACCGCATCACGAACGCACAGGGAGAACAAGCGAAGTGACCGAATCGAATCGCGGCACGCCCGCGCCTGCCGAAGGGAAACTGGCCATCTTCACGCCGGGCCTCGGCGCCGTCGCCACCACGTTCATCGCCGGCGTTGAGCGCGTTCGCCGCGGACTCTCCACGCCGATCGGCTCGCTCTCGCAGATGGCGACCATCCGCCTCGGCAAGCGCACGGAAGGTCGGAGCCCGCTGATCAAGGACTTCGTGTCGCTCGCGTCGCTCGATGACATCGTCTTCGCCGCCTGGGATCCTATTCCGGATGACGCCTTCACGGCCGCGACGCGCGCCGGTGTCCTCGAGAAGGCCGACATCGATCCGATCGCCGATTTCCTGAAGACCATCAAGCCGATGCCGGCGGTGTTCGAAAGCCGCTATGTCACGCGCATCACCGGCGCGACGAACGTCAAGACCGGGGCCAACAAGCGCGATCTCGCCGAACAGATCCGCGCCGACATCCGCAACGTCATGGCCAGCGCGGGCGCGACGCGTGGCGTGATGGTCTGGACGGGATCCACCGAGACGTACATCAAGGCCGGGCCGCAGCACCAGACGCTCGAGGCCTTCGAGAAGGCGATGGAAGAGAACGACGACTGCATCGCCCCCAGCATGCTGTACGCGTACGCCGCCATCATGGAAGGACTCCCGTATTGTAACGGCGCGCCCAATCTGTCGGCCGACTTCCCGGCGCTGACCGAGCTCGCGATTGAACGCGGCGTGCCCATCTCGGGCAAGGATTTCAAGACCGGCCAGACCTGGATGAAGACCATCATCGCGCCGGGGCTCAAGGCGCGTATGCTCGGCCTCGAAGGCTGGTACTCCACCAACATCCTCGGCAATCGCGATGGCGAAGTGCTCGATGATCCGGCGTCATTCAAGACGAAGGAAGAGTCGAAGCTCTCCGTGCTGCACACCATTCTGCAGCCCGACGTGTACCCCGAGTTGTACAAGGACTTCTCGCACGTCGTGCGCATCAACTACTACCCGCCGCGCGGCGACAACAAGGAAGGCTGGGACAACATCGACATCAAGGGATGGCTCGGCTATCCGATGCAGATCAAGGTCAACTTCCTCTGCCGCGATTCCATTCTGGCCGCCCCGATGGTGCTCGACCTCGCCCTCTTCAGCGACTTCGGCAAGCGCGCCGGCATGAAGGGGATTCAGGAATGGTTAAGCTTCTATTACAAGTCGCCCCAGACCGCTCCCGGCCTGCAGCCCGAGCATGATCTTTTTATCCAGCAGACGAAGCTGAAGAACACGCTTCGCCATCTCATGGGCGAAGAGCAGATCACCCACCTCGGGCTTGAATACTACCCATGACCGCTCGGCTCGCGCGTTGGTCCCGTTTGGTGCTCCTCGCTGCGGTGCCGTTCCTGGCCGCAGCGTGCGAAGCGGATTCCCGCCCGAAGGGCGAGCTGCGCTTCGTCACCGATTCGTTCTCCGTCCGGATCTCGCCGGAGACGCGACCGACGCGCGCGCTTGAGCCGATCACCTGGGTGGTCGTGGTGCACGATCGCAAGACGGGCACGCCCATTCAGGGGGGGCAGGGCCGCATCTTCGCCACCAGCAAGGACCGCAAGTCCATTGCGAATGGCCTCGAAGAGACCGGCCAGTTAGGCACGTACAAAACCAATTTGATGTATGTAACGGCGGGGCTGTGGGCCCATGGTCTGCAGTTCCGTCGTGACTCCACCATGATCCTGCAGCGTACTGAAGACTGGACGCAGGATATTCTCTCCGCCGACGAGCCCGGCGACTTCTCGACTCCCATGTCGAGCACGCCGGACACGACGCCGGCCCGGAAGCCGGACTCCACCAAGCGCAAGGTGCGCTGAGCGTGCGTCATTTCCACCGGACCACGCTCTCGCCGGAGTTGGTGGTCGCGTCCGCCGACCAGTTCTTCCCGGCACTCCGGCTCGTCGCCGGTACGGCCGATGCCCGCGCCCGCAGCTTCTCCGGCGCGCTTGGTACCCTGCGCCTGACCGTGAAGATGGAAGGCGGGCACTACACGTTCGTCGAGGTGCACACCGATCAGGTGGGCGAGAGTCGCCTCGACAAGAACGTCAAGAAATTCTTCGTGGCGCTCCACCGACAGGCTGATCCGCGACATCACATCGCGGCGGGCTACTGATGGCGCGCCGTCGCGCCTCGCATGCTCCGAGTGGACGGCCGTCGTGCGAGCGTTCTACCGCCGATGAGCGTAGGGACAGCGGGGACAGATGAGCGGATCGTCGAAATCGAAGGCCCCCACCGGTGGGACGCCGTTGCCAGAGGACCGCGTCGGTCGGAATATCGGCGTGGGATGCTTTACGTTCTTCATCGGTGCCGTGAGCGGTGCCATGGTGGGCGTCGGGCTTGGCAAACTCACCGGGTTCTTCATGCGCTGCACGCCCATGGCGGGGCTGCCGGCGTGTGACTGGTGGTGGTACGCGGGATATGGCGGCGCGATCGGAGCGGTCACGCTGCCCGTGATGGCCCTGTGGCGGTTGCGGCGCGCAGATCGCGTGGCCGATGCCAACACGTTGGCGAGTTCTTCAGACCAAGGATGAGCGAGTGGCACGCATAGACGTTCCCATGCCGCAGATGGGTGAATCCATCGCGGAAGGCACGGTTTCTCGCTGGCTCAAAAAAGTCGGCGATGCCGTCAAGCGCGATGAGCCGATTTTCGAAATCTCCACGGACAAGGTCGACGCCGAGATTCCGTCGCCATCGGCCGGTATTCTCGTCGAGATCTTGATCGGCGAGGGACAGACCGTCGCCGTGCAGACCATCGTCGCGCGCCTTGAGACGGACGCCGCGGCGGCGGCCCTTGCTCCCGTGGCGGCGCCTGTGTTGCCGGTTGCCGCGCAGGTGCCGGCCGCCGTCACGCTGCCGCCGGCCGCGGTGGTTGTTGCGGCGTCCGCCGCTCCGGCCCCCGTTGCCGCATCAGCGTCGTCCGATTTTGAGTCTCGGATCCGCAGCAAGTCGTCGCCCTTGGTTCGCAAGATGGCCGCCGATCACGGCGTCGAAATCGGCGGGCTGTCCGGCAGCGGGATCGCGGGACGCGTGACCAAGAAGGATCTGGAGCAGTTCCTCGCGCAGCCACCGGTGGCCTCGGTCGCCGGCGCGTCCATGCACGCGCCTGCTGGCGTGGAGTCGCACGGTCCGATGCCGACACCGTGGGCTGGCGATACGGTCGAAACGATGTCGAAGATCCGCCGCCTCACCTCCGATCACATGACCATGGCCCGGCGCGTCGCCGCCCATGTCACCACCGTGTTCGAAGTCGATCTCACGCGCGTCGCCCGTATCCGCAACGCGATGCGCAAGGAGTTCGAGGCCCAGAGCGGCCAGAAGCTCACGTATCTGCCGTTCATTCTGCAGGCGGTCACGCAGCAGCTCAAACGGCATCGCGTGCTCAACGCCGCCGTCGCCGGCACGGACGTCATCTACCGCAAGGCCATCAACCTCGGCATCGCCGTCTCGCTCGATCCGAGCGGACTGATCGTGCCGGTCATCAAGCACGCCGAAGAGCTCTCGCTCACGGGGCTCACGCGCGCCACCAACGATCTGGCCGCGCGCGCCCGCAGCAAGAAGTTGAGCCCGAACGAGGTGCAGGATGCCACGTTCACGGTGACCAATCCGGGCACCTTCGGCTCGCTCATGGGCACGCCGATCATTCCGGTGGGCACTACCGCCATCCTCTGCCTCGGTGCCATCGAGAAACGCCCCAAGGTGATCACCGGGGCGGATGGTGAAGACACCATCGCGATCCGCACGTGCGCGTACTTCGCGCTGTCGTTCGATCATCGCGTGGTGGATGGGGCCGACGCCGATCGGTTTATGGTTGACGTCAAGAAGACGCTGGAGTCGTTGACGGACGTGTCCGTCTGACCGAGTCGTCGCCGCGGGTGCTCACAATCGTGGAACGGCGTGTCTCAACGGACGAGCGCGCCGCCTACCTTGCCGGTCTCGCACCGCGTCGGCTCGAAGCCGCCGCGGTGCGCGCGCATTTCTGGGTGTTTGAACATCACGAGGAGCCAGGACGGTTTGTCGAGTTCACTGAAGCGGGCAGCGTTGCGGAGATCGCTTCGGTGCACGACGGTGAAGTGCCGGCACCGTATTGGCGCGAAGTCCAAGGAATCTGATATGCCAGCGCGTCGCATCACCATCGAGGGGCGGGAGTGGCAGGTCTTCCCATCCGGCTTTCTCACACAATATGTGGCCGATGAGTTCGGCCTCATTTTTGTGCACGGTCACGGCTCGGCCCGCGAGGTGCGGGTGACCCGGTACTCGCCGGTGGGCGAAACTGGCGCGAGCGCGCGTGAGGCCTCGCTGGCCGCGCTCGACGACGCGGCGCTGGAATCGTACTTCCGCATGTCGCAGTCGGGCGAGCGGTCGCCGGAAGCCGGGTACCACGCATGAGCACATCGACCGCAGACCAGGTGGACGAGATCGCGCCCCAGTTCGTTGATCTCCAAGTCCATACCACGGCGTCGGATGGTGCGTTGCCGCCTGCGCAGGTTGTGGCCGCGGCGCAACAGGCCGGCTTGTCGGCGATCGCCATCACTGATCATGACACCGTCGATGGGCTGGCCGAAGCGAACGAAGCCGGCGAGCGACTCGGTGTGCGCATTGTGCCCGGCGTCGAATTGAGCACGCACTTTGGCACCGACGAATTGCACCTCCTCGGTCTGCATCTGTCCAACACCGACGCGATGCGCGCCGCCCTCAGCGAGTTCCAGCTGGGACGCGTCGAGCGCGCGGAGCGTATTGTCGCCACGCTCAATCACCACGGGATTCCCGTGACGATGGAATCCGTCCTGCGGGAAGCGGATGGCGGCGCCGTCGGGCGTCCGCATGTGGCCCGTGCGATGGTGGCCGGCGGATGGGTGAAAGATTTCCGTGAAGCGTTTGATCGCTGGCTGGGCTGGGGAAAGCCGGCGTATAGCGATAAGCCGCGCTTCGATGTGGCTGATGGCATCGCGTTGGTGCACCGCGCCGGTGGTCTGGCCGTCTGGGCGCACCCCGGCGAAGATGCCACGGCGGCACGCATCGCGACGCTGGTCGCGGTGGGGTTGGATGCGGTCGAGGTCCTGCACCCCAGTCATGCGCCGTCGCTCGTCCAGCGACTCGTTGAGCGGGTTGACGCGGCGGGCATTCTGCCCAGCGGCGGATCCGATTGGCACGGGACCCACGACGGTCATCGACGACTTGGTGGACAGCTGGTCCCCAAGATCTGGCTGGATCGGCAGGACGCGCGGGTGGCCGATCGTGCGCGCATCGGCGCGACCGAATCGTTGTAACGCCACGGAGCGACGGTGGACGATAACGCGGACCTCGAGCGCCGCGTGACCGCTGCGGATGGGCCGCGCGTCTCCCGCGCCACGTTGCACTTCGGACGCGTCGTCATCATCGGTGGCGGCTGCTACGGCTCGTGGTACGCGCAGCAGCTCGCGCGCGCGATCGCGCACGGTGCACTGGTCGCGCAGGACATTGTCGTGGTCGATCGGGACCCCGACTGTCGGGTCGGCGTGAATGTCGCCGCCGGCGCGTACGCCGGCACGCCCATTCGGCTTGAGGTCGCGGCGTGGGCGGACTATCTCGAGGCGTGGCTTGGTCAGGGACGGGAAGTGCTCGCGCACGATGCGATGGTGCCGTCGCCGCTCATGCCGCATCTCTGTCTGGACTGGCTCATGGCGCGCGCGCGGACACGCTGGCCAGAACGGTCGGTCGCCATTGAGCCGCTGCCGGCCACACCGCCCATGCCGTGGGAGCGCGCCGCGCCGGACGGCCGGCATTATGTCAGCTTTGCGACCTGGATCTGTCCGGTGAATTGCATCGAGCCGGTGCGATGCCCCGCGACGCGTGGCCCGCGCGACTGGAGCATGCCGACGGCGCTCGCCACCTACGTCGCGGAACAGCACCCGCCGCTCGACGGATCGCTTATCTTTCACTGCGAGCATCGCACGTTCGGCGTCGGGATGATTGACGCGGCGCAGATCGCCGAGGCGGCGGAGACCATGACCTCTCGTGGAGACGCCGTCGACGCACGCTGGCTCGTCGGCACCGTCTCGCACTGTCATGGGGCGCTAGGCCTGCTCACCGTTTCGTAGTCCGGCGTCGGTCGACGCGCGCCGACATGTCCGCCCGAAGGCGCAGCGCCGTTGTCCCGCACCTTGTTCCACGCCTCGTACCACGCCTCGTACCACGCCCGTACGCACGTTGCACGCCGTTCGCACCTCTCGAGGGCGTTCGCGCGACTCAATCTCCGCATCGCATTGACATGACCGACACGCGCATCGAGAACATCGTCATCATCGGCTCGGGCCCCGCCGCGTGGACCGCCGCGGTTTATGCGGCGCGCGCGAATCTGCACCCCGTGGTGGTGGAAGGGCTTCCTATCGGGACGGAACTCCCGGGGGGGCAGCTCATGTTGACGACCGAGATCGAAAATTTCCCCGGGTTCCCCGAAGCCATTACCGGCCCCGAGCTGATGGAGCGGATGAAGACGCAGGCGGTGCGCTACGGCACGCGCGTCGTCTCTGATCTTGTCACCGGGCTCGATGCGACCACGCGTCCGTTTGTGCTCTCCACCAAGTACGGGGAGCCCATCACGGCCCACACCGTGGTCATCGCGACGGGTGCGGCCGCGAAGTGGATCGGGCTGCCCAACGAATTGCGCTTGGCGCAGACAGGCGGCGGCGTCTCGGCATGTGCGGTGTGCGACGGCGCGATCCCGTTCTATCGCAATAAGGTGCTCGGGGTCGTGGGCGGCGGCGACACCGCCATGGAAGAAGCGATGTATCTCACCAAGTTCGGGAGTGAGGTGTTGCTCATCCATCGGCGCGACAGCTTCCGCGCCTCGAAGGTCATGGCCAATCGCGTCCTGACGCATCCGAAGATTCGCGTCCTCTGGAACGCGCGCGTCTCGCAGGTGTTCGGCGACCAGGAGATCACCGGCGTGGAACTGACGGACACCATCACCGGCGAGACCCGCGTGCAGGAGCTCGGCGGGCTCTTCGTGGCGATTGGACACGCCCCGAACACCGGCTTCCTCGGCGCGCAGATTGACCTGACGGAGCACGGGTATGTGAAGGTGGCGTCATGGCGCACCGCGACGAACGTCGACGGCATCTTTGCGGCCGGCGACGTCATTGATGACTACTACCGGCAGGCCATCACGTCGGCGGGCACGGGCTGCATGGCCGCGTTGGAAGCTGAGCGTTGGCTCACGCACCACGGCTTGAGCTGAGGAGACCGCGAGATGTCGGACGTGCGTGTGGAGCAACTGACCGTCGGACCGCTTGAGGAGAACTGCTGGCTGCTCACGCACCCCGCGTCCAAGTCGGCCGTGCTCATCGATCCGGGTGAGGAACCGGAGCGGCTGCTGGCCGCCGTGGATCGGAGCGGCTGTGCCTTGCAGGCCATCTGGCTCACGCATGCGCACTTCGATCATGTGGGGGCCGTGGCGGCGATCCTGCGGGAGCGCCCGGTGCCGGTGCTCATGCACGCACTCGACGAGCCGCTCTACGCGCTCGCGTCGGTCAGTGCCGCCAAGTGGGGGCTGGTGGTTGAACAGCCAACGACGGCCACCGAGGCCATCGCCGAAGGCGACGTGCTGGACTGCGGTGGCGTGGCGTTCGCCGTCTGGCACGTGCCGGGACACGCCCCAGGGCACGTGGCCTTTCTCGGCGCCGGGTTCTGCATCTCGGGTGACGTGCTCTTCGCGGGTTCTATTGGCAGAACGGATCTGCCGATGTGCGATCCGCGCGCCATGCAGCGGTCGCTGGAGCGTTTAGCAACCTTGCCACCGGAGACGCAGGTGCTCTCTGGGCATGGTCCCGCGACGACCATCGCACGCGAATCGGCGCAGAATCCATTCTTGCGCGGTCTCGCGCGCCCCATCGGCGCGTAGCATCTTTTGCGGTCTTCTTCACCCTTTCGGCAGGTCTCGATGCCTCCTCGCTTCTCCGGCTTCCGCATTCGCACCGCGATGGTTCTCGCGGCTCCATTGCTGCTCAGCGCGATGGCCGCCTGCACTAGCCTGACGTCCTCCGACGTCACGCCGAATCGGTACGCATCCATCAGCATTCGCGCGCGGAATTCGACCGGCGGTCGCGCGGTAGCCAACGCCACGGCGATCTTCTTCGAAGCGTATACGGCGGCGGTGCCCAATAGCGCGCTGCAGCAAACCGACCAGTGCGCCTATTCCACGGTGGACACGACGGTCGTCGTGACGAAAGGGGTGAAGAAAGCCGGCGCCGCCGTCACGTTGGGCATTGGGACCACGACGGTGACCATGCCGTACGACGATCTCTATTTCCGGTACGCCAACGCGGAAGCCTCGCCGTTTACGTACGGTGCGGGCGATGTGGCGCAGGCCACGATCCCCGGCGATGCGGCCGTGTATCCAGCGACGGCCATCAGTGTGCGACTGGCCGAGCCGTTGGTGCCGGGCATCATCACGGTCCCCACGGGCACGACTCCCATGGCGTTCACCTGGAATGCGGCGGGGGATTCCACCTCCGCCATCATTCTGTCGCTTCGCTACGCGAATCCGGCGACGGCGAGCTACGCCAACGAGCAGATCTACTGCTCGCTGAAAGACGATGGATTCCATCAGTTGCCGACCAGCGCGTTGGCAGCGTTTCTCGCGTCGCCCAACAGCAAGCGCTCGCTCGTGATGACGCGCTGGCGGACACGCGAGGCGAGCCTCGACGTACGGACCATCCTGCACATCGCGTCGTCCGTCGACACGACCCTCGTTTTCCAACCGTAACCGGCGCCGCTCGCGTGCGGCATCTGCCGTGCGGCATCTGCCGTGCGGCATCTGCCGTGCGGCATCTGCCGTGCGGCATCTGCCCGCCGCACGCCGCACGTGCGGCCCTCAGCGCGGCGTATTTCGGCCGGTTCCGGTCTAATGCTTGTCCCGTTGGACTCTCGGTCGTAGACTCGATCTATGCGCATTACCACCTGGGCGGAATACGGGCTGATCTGCGCGCTGCATCTGGCGCGACGCGCCGGCACGGGACCCGTGACCGGACGCGACATCGCCGCGCGTGAGCGACTGCCCGGGGACTACGTCGAGCAGATCCTGCTGCGGATGCGGCGTGCTGGCATCGTCAGCAGCACGCGCGGTGCGCGCGGAGGGTACGCGCTGTCCCGCGAAGCCACGGCGATTTCCGTGCGCGATGTGATCCAAGCGTCAGAGTTGGCCACCTTCGATCTCCACTGCGTCTCGCATCCGGTGGATGCCGTGCGTTGCGCGGAGGCGGAAAATTGCAGTATTCGTCCGGTCTGGCTGTTGTTGCAGCAGCGGATCGACGAGGTGCTGGAAGGGGTCAAGCTCAGCGACTTGCTCCAAGATGAAGCGGCGGTGCGGAGCTATGTGGGATTGCCCGTCTATGCCCCGCCCGTCGACGATCGGATCCACGCGCTCCCAATCCTCCAGAGCTGACGTCGGATGAGCTGGCTCGGAACGTGGCGCAGCGCGCGCGAACGACGCCGTCGGGCCGCCGCGTATCTCGACCGCGCCTTGGCCCCATCCGATCCGGCCGAACGGCAGTGGCTTGGTGCGCTCACGGGCGACCCGCGCCTCGCCGATCGTGAACTGGCCTTCGCGGTGCGTGCGGTGGCGCTCATTGTGGCCGAGCGCGATGCGCTCGATGATCGGACCGCCTCCGACGTGGCGTCGGCCCTGGTCCCCCTCCTGGACGCCGAGGCGCGTCGCTCGGCGGCGGAGAAGGCGGCATGGGTCGCGCGTTGGCGTGGCTACAGCGCCGCGATGTCGGTCCGCGGTCACGCCGATGCCCCTGCCGTGCGATTGGCGCGGGTGCTGCTGGACGGGGCTGGCGTCTCGCACCCCGCAGCGGATTCGGTCGATCGGGCCGCGGAGGTGGTCGTCCGCGCGCGGGGGCGGGCCAATGAGGCGCTCCGAGCCACCTTCGGAGAGGCCAGCCTTCCCGACGACATTCGGCCGTCCGCGCTGCGGTCCTGACCGTCACAGGCCCAGCCGGCCGTGTGCCCTGAAACGCACCGAGCCGGTCAGACGGGAAGAGCACAGAAGCCGAAGCTCCCGACGCATCCGATCATGACCGGCTCAAGCGTGTATAACGACTTCTAGTAGTGCCGAAGGCCGGACTCGAACCGGCACGTCCTTGCGGACACTGCGCCCTGAACGCAGCGCGTCTACCAATTCCACCACTCCGGCGGTGCTCGCGACCCAAGCTACCTGCGAGCTGCTGCAAGACTGCGGGTGCTTTTTTACCGTACTGAGTCGGACCTGCTGACCAAGCGCGATGAAACAGCGTCAGGGAGGGGAAGAATAGACCGTGCACCATTCGGAAGTCAACTGACTAGTTTGCTCAGAAGCATGGTAAAAACGGAATCAGACGACCCAATCGAAGTGATCGCGCGGAACAAGCGTGCGCGTCACGACTACGAAATCCTCGATACCTGGGAGACCGGCATCGTTCTCACGGGAACGGAGGTCAAGGCGTTGCGTGAAGGACGCGCAAACCTGACCGATGCCTTCGGTATCCTGAAGGACGGCGAGGTCTTCTTGTTGAACCTGCACATCGGGAGCTACGGGCAGGGCAACGTCTTCAATCACGAGCCCACGCGGACCCGAAAGCTGCTGCTGCATCGGCGCGAGATTCGCCGGATGATCGGCGCGGTCGAGCGGCAGGGGCTCACCTTGGTGCCGCTGGACCTGTACTTCGTGCGCGGCCGCGTGAAGGCGCGGCTCGCCCTCGTGCGCGGCAAGGCGCAACACGACAAGCGCGAAGATCTCAAGAAGAAGGACGCCGAGCGCGAAATCGCTCGAGCCTTGCGGTCTCGGTAATCGGACGGTCACGGTGCTGACCCTCGCACTCCTCTGGGCCGTGCAGGCCGCGGTGACGCGGCCGGTGCTGACGCGGCCGGTGGTCGCGCGGCCTGCGGTCGTGCAGCCGCCCACCGCATCGGTCGGATCGCCGACGGTGCTTTCGGTGCTCTTCGGTGATCGTCGTCGTGACGTGCCCATGGTGCGGCATCCTGACGGCGGACGCGCGTTGCGCGCGGATGTCCTAGCGGAGGCACTCGGGGCGACCTTCAGCGCTGACGGCGGTGCACGCTATCACGTGCAGTTGGCGGATACGCGCGTCGAGGTCGAAGTCGGCAGTGCGTTCGCGCGGGTGGCACGCGATACGATTCCGATGTCAGGGGCCGTGTTTCGGGCCGATGGCCGCGTATTTCTACCGCTGGCGTTTGCGACGGAGCTCCTGCCGCGTATCGCCAGCGGCGTGCTCTTCGACGCCGAGCGCGACGAGCTGCGGCGTTTTGGATCGGCCGTCGGCAAGCGCGAGCCGGCGCGGGGGGACGGCGCGAACAGCGCGCGGCCCGCCGGGACCGTCGGGCGAAGCGGCGGAGTGCGCCAGCGCGTGGTGGTGATCGATGCCGGCCATGGCGGTGTCGACAAGGGCATGTCGGGGCCCATCGGCGCCTCGCAGAAGATCAACGAGAAGGACATCGTGCTCGCGGTCGCCAAAGAGCTCCAAGCGGCCCTCGAACGGCGGGGGATCACCGTGGTCATGACGCGGACGCGGGACTCGCTCATCGCCTTGGGGGACCGTGGCAAGATCGCCAATCAGGCCAAAGGCGATCTGTTCATGTCGATTCACGTCAACGCGGCGAATCCACGGTGGCAGCAACCCAGCGGCGCGCGCGGCTTCGAGACGTATTACTTGGCCGAGGCGAAGACAGAGGACGAGCGACGCGTCGAGGCGATGGAAAACGAAGTCATCAAGTTTGAGACGAACGCCGACGCCACGAGCGACGACCCGCTGGGGTTCATCATTCGCGATATGGCGCAGAACGAACATCTGCGTGAATCCTCGCGACTGGCGGACATCATCCAGGATGGGCTACGCCGGGTGCATCCCGGCACGAATCGTGGCGTCAAGCAGGCCGGCTTCATGGTGCTGGTGAAGGCGTTCATGCCGGCGGTCCTCGTGGAGATCGGGTTCGGGAGCAATCGTGCCGATTCCTCGTACATGACGAATCCAGATGGGCGGCGGGCGCTGGCGGAATCGCTGGCTGCGTCGGCGGAGTCGTTCCTCACGCAGTACGAGCGGAAGGTCGGGGGCGGGCACTGATGCGCCGTGTCGCATCCGAATGCCGTCGGGTGTGGCGTGCCGTGACGCGCCTCAGCGTACTCGTCGGCGTGACCGGCTGCGTGTACTTCAACGGCATCTACAACGCGAACGAGGCCGCGCGGAGCGGTGACGTGCGGCTGCGTCGCGGCAACGACGTGGATGCGGCCGCCTTCTTCCAGCTCTCGGCGGCGAAAGCCGAGAGCGTACTGCTGCGCTACCCTCAATCGTCTCGGCGGACGCAGGCGCTCTACCTGGCCGGCCGCGGTGCCGCGCTGGCTGGTCAGTGCGAACGCGCCGAAGGCCGGCTGCGCGAATTCTTGACGGCGCCCCAGGCCGTGCGCGCCGATCGGGAGCGTGCACGCGTGGCGCTCGGCGCGTGCGAGGTCAAGTTGGCGCGGCTCCCCTCGGCGCGCGCGCGTCTCGACTCGCTGGTCGATGTCGCTGACCCTGAGACCGCTCGGCAGGCACGATTGTGGGCGGCGCGCGCGGCGCTCGCCGCTGGGGATCGTGATGCGGTCGCGCGGTATCTCGGGCGTGCCGACGACGGTGCCCTCCCTTGGGAGCTGCTGCAGTCATCGTTGACCGCTCAGGACTTCGTGCGCGTTGAGTCGTTGCTGGTGCAACGGGCGGTGCGGGCCGATTATCGCGACGACGTGACTCGCGCGATTCGCGAGTTGTGGATGGACGGGCGCTTCGATGCGGTCGAACACGTGGTGCAGGGGTATGATGCCGCGCGCATCCGCGACGCGAATCGCGCCGCCATGCATTTTGCCGTCGGTGAGCTCAATCTCCGTGCGGGGCGCGATTCGGTGGCGCGACAGCACTTGCTGGCCGCACGCACGCTGGCCGGGCGCGATACGCTACTCGAGCGCGAGTCGTCGGCGCGCATCGCGTTCATCGCGCTCGTGCGCGCCTCCACCCTGCGCGAAGTCGATACCGTGCTCGCACGCCAGGATAGCGCCGTTAAGCGAACGCCCTTCGCGCGGCGCGTGAATGAGCAGCTCCTGCTCGTGCGATTGTTGGCGCAGACGGAGGAGCCCACGGGCGCATCGCTCTATCTCGCCGCCGAGGTCGCTCGCGATTCCCTGCGGGCCATCGCCCTCTCCCGTACCATGTTTCTGCGCGTCGCTCGCGAGATGCCCGGTGCGCCGTTGGCCCCGCAGGCCTGGTACGCCGCCGGTCTGCTCGCCCCCGACAGCGCGGAGGCGTGGAACGCCCGTGTCCGTAGTGGCTATCCAAATTCGGCGGTCGCGGCGTGGCTGCGCGGTGAGGATCCCGCGTCGCGAACGGATTTTACGTCAACGCCGCCATTGCTCCAAATTCGGTGGGACGACGCACTGCGCGTGTGGACCGACAGCGTCCGCAAGCTGCGCACTCCTCCGAAATCCACGGTTAAACCTTCCGAGCGCCCCTGATGGTCGCCCCGTCTGTTGAAACGAGTCCAACGGCGATGCAGGTCGCCGGGTTGGCGTTCCGTAACCCCATTGTGCTGGCGGCCGGCACCGCCGGCTACGGGCTCGAGGTCGATGAGGTCCTCGATCTCTCCGCGTTGGGCGGCATCGCGACCAAGGCCGTGAGCGTCGCGCCGCGTCATGGCGCGCCGCCACTACGCGTGAGCGAGTTCGCCGGCGGCATGATCAACGCGATCGGGCTCGCCAACCCCGGCCTCGACGCCGTCCGACGCGACGCGATGCCGTGGCTCGCGACGCGCGATCGTGGCCTGCGCGTGCTGGTGAATGTCGTCGGCAACAGCATCGAGGAGTTCGTGACAATTGCGACCGGGCTGACGGATGCGCCGGGCGTGGATGGGTTCGAACTCAACGTCAGCTGTCCCAACGTCAAATCGGGCGGTCTGGAATTCGGGGCCGATCCACAGGCGCTCGCGCTGCTCGTCAGCGCGGTTCGCGCGGCCACGCCGCGACCGATCTTCGTGAAGCTGTCGCCGACGCTTGGGGCGGGGATCGTGGATGCCGCGCGGGTTGCGGTCGATGCGGGGGCGGATGGGCTGACCTTGGTGAACACCATGCCGGGCCTCGTCGTCGATACCGATCGCCGCCGCCCCAAGATTGGGTTCGGCACGGGCGGTGTGAGCGGGCCGGCTTTGTTGCCGCTGGGCATTCTGGCCACATGGCGGGTATCGCGCGCGCTCCCGTCCACGCCGATCATCGGGCTTGGTGGCGTCTCGACCGCCAATGACGCCGTCCAGTATCTCATGGCAGGCGCCTCGTTGGTGGGCGTCGGCACGGCGGCGCTGCGTGATCCCCGCGCGCCCGAGCGCATTGCGCGTGGTCTGGCCCGGTGGGCGTCGGACCACCGCGTGCGCGATCTTCGTCACCTCATCGGAACGCTCGAATGGCCCAGTTAAACGATGCACTCCGCGCGACCCCCATCGTCGCGCTTGATGTCCCCGATGCGGCCGCCGCGCGGGCCATGGTCGCGCGCCTCGGGGCGCACTGCGATTTCTACAAGGTCGGGCTGGAGTTGTTCACGGCGGAGGGGCCGTCCATCGTGGCGTGGCTGCGCGGCGAGGGGAAGCGGGTCTTCGTTGACCTGAAGCTGCACGACATTCCCAACACCGTGCGCGCTGCCGCGCGGGCTGTGGCGCGCCATGGGGCCACGCTGCTGACCATTCACGCGTCGGGAGGTGCCGAGATGATCGCGGCGGCCGTCGACGGCGCCGTCAGTGGCGCGTCTGCGGGTGGGGAGGCCTGTTCCATCCTCGGGGTGACGATTCTCACGAGTCTGGATGGCGCCGGGGTCGGCGAGGCCTGGGGGCGCTCGGCGGTGGACGTTGAGGCCGAGGTGCTGCGGCTGGCTGGGTTGGTGCGGGCGGGCGGGGCGGCGGGGATTGTGTGTTCTGGTCACGAGGCCGCGGCGGTGCGCGCGACGCATGGTGAGCAGTTGGGGCTGCTGATCCCTGGCATTCGCCTTCCGGGCGGTGACCTGCACGATCAACGACGGGTGATGACCCCCGAGGCCGCGGCCGACGCGGGCGCCCGCTGGCTGATCCTGGGCCGAGCGGTGACCGGTGCGGCGGACCCTGCGGTGGCCATGCAACTGGTCCGGGCGTCGTTGCAGCGGGTGGTGTAATCCTCGAAGTTGGTGCTGTATCGGGGGTTGTCGGGGTGTTGCCGTGTAGCTAAGATCAAGGGCTTACTGGTTTTTCGGCAGCTTTATTGCCGAAGGTCCGACCAGTGGAGTTGTAGTTTCTCGGCCGATCCGCCGGCCACCTTCGCTTCACGCGTGCGCGGAATCGATCGTCATTGTAGACGCCGATGCTTCACGCGTGATGAACACATGGGGAGTCCAGCCGGCCCGTTCGCGGGTGCGGGAGACTCCGTCGACGCCTACGCGTCGAGGTGGCCCGTGAAAGTTCGTAGCAGCGTCAAGCCGATTTGTGAGCACTGCAAGGTCGTTAAGCGACAGGGCGTGACTCGCATCATCTGCAAGCGCAACCCGAAGCACAAGCAGCGTCAAGGCTAAGGGGAACGCACAGACATGGCACGTATCGCAGGCGTCGATCTCCCTCGTGAAAAAAAGGTTGAGATCGGCCTTACCTACATTTTCGGCATCGGCCGCAAGATGGCTCAGCGTATTCTTGCTTCGACGGGCGTGAGCCCGGCGCAGCGCGTACGCGACCTGTCGGACGCCGACGTCAGCAAGCTCCGTCAGGAGCTCGAGCGGAATCACCGCGTCGAAGGCGCGTTGCGCACCGAAGTGGCGATGAACATCAAGCGATTGATGGACATCGGCTCCTATCGTGGCACGCGGCACCGTCGCGGGCTGCCGGTTCGCGGTCAGCGGACGCACACGAACGCGCGCACCAAGAAGGGGCCGCGCCGCGCTATCGCGGGCAAGAAGAAGGTGACCAAGTAAACCATGGCTACCGCAAAGAAGACCAAGCGCGTCGTCGAGGCCGAAGGCATCGCCCACGTCAGCGCCACGTTCAACAACACGACCATCACGATCACCGACATGCATGGCAACGCCGTGTCATGGGGCTCGGCCGGCAAGGCTGGGTTCAAGGGATCGAAGAAGTCCACGCCGTTTGCCGCGACGGTCGCGTCCGAGCAGTGCGCGCGCGAAGCGCTCACGGCCGGCGTGCGCCGCGTGCACGTCCGCGTGCAGGGTCCTGGCTCCGGTCGCGAGTCGGCCATTCAGGCGCTCGCCGCTGCCGGGCTGCAGGTGAAGTCCATCCGTGACGTCACCCCGATCCCGCACAACGGTTGCCGTCCCCCTAAGCGTCGGAGAGTCTGATTATGGCTCGCTATACAGGTCCGAGCTGCCGTCAGTGCCGCCGCGAAGGACAGAAGTTGTTCCTCAAGGGCACCAAGTGCTTCACCGAGAAGTGCCCGGTGGAACGTCGTCCGTACGCGCCCGGCCAGCACGGCCAGGCCACGGCTCGCCGCAAGAAGTTGTCCGAGTACGCCAAGCAGTTGCGTGAGAAGCAGAAGATCAAGCGCATGTATGGCATCTCGGAGAAGCAGTTCCGCAACACGTTCGAGCGCGTGGCGTCGGCGCCCGGCATCACGGGTCACAACCTGCTCGCGGCGCTGGAAACGCGCCTCGACAACGTGATCTATCGCATGGGCTTCGCGCCCAGCCGTAAGGCCGCGCGTCAGCTCATTCGCCACCGCCACATCGAAGTCAAGCAGCGCATCCTCGACGTGCCGTCGTATCAGGTGCGTCCGGGCGAAGAAGTCCGCGTGAAGCAGTCCTCGCGTGAACTCGCGCTCGTCATGGCGGCGCTGGAGCAGAGCGGTCGTGGGACGTCGCTGTCGTGGATCGCGGTGGACAAGGAATCGTTCAGCGGACGCGTGCTGGAGAAGCCGGCGCGTACGTCGATTCCGTTGGCGGCGCAGGAGCAGCTGGTCGTCGAACTGTACTCCAAGTAACCGCACTGCTGACCGGCCTCCCCGTTCGCGGGGATGCCGGTCGGTGGCGGCATCAGTAGGGTCGGGACCCGAACTCCCGTACGGGTCTGCCACGCGTTCGGGGCGAGGCAGAGCGTCGTCGATTCACGGTGAATCGACGTGACCACATTCACGACACGAAACTCCATGGCCAACACAATCGATCTCAGTGGGCTCGTCCGCCCGCAGCTCGTCGAAGCGACGAAGCGCGAGGACACCCCGAACGTTGCAGAATTCCGGTTGCAGCCGCTCGAACGCGGTTTCGGTCACACGTTGGGCAACGCGATGCGTCGACTGCTGTTGTCGTCGCTGCGTGGCTCCGCCGTGTGGGCCTTCCGTATCGATGGAGTGGTGCACGAGCATCAGACCATCGCGGGCGTTGTTGAGGACGTACACCAGATCATCGGTAACCTGAAGACGCTGACGCTGGCGCTGCCCGACGAAGTCGAAGCGGCGGTCCTGCGGATCAGCAAGTCGGGTCCCGGCACGGTGACGGCGGCGGACATCCAGGTGCAGGCCGTCGGTGGCGTTCGCGTCATCGATCCCGCGCATCATCTGTTCACCATCACCGACGAGCGCGATTTCAACGTCGAGCTCTATGTCAACAAGGGACGCGGCTACATCGAAAGCGATCAGCATCCGTCCGATAAGAACCTGTCGGTCGATGTCGTCTGCATCGATGCCATCTACAACCCGGTCCGTCGTGCCAACTTCACCGTCGCGGAAACTCGCGTCGGACAGCGCACCGACTACGACCGTTTGACGCTCACGGTGGAAACCAACGGCACGATGTCGCCCGAGGAAGCCGTGAGCTACGCGGCAGCACTCGCTCAAACCCACTTCCAGTATTTCGTGGGCTTTGGGTCGTCTGCCTCCGCGCAGCCCGGTGCGGCGGGAGACGGCGCGAATAGCGACGCCATCCGCCTGGCCGAGCTGTTCCGTACCCCGATCGACGATCTGGAACTCTCCGTTCGGTCGGTGAACTCTCTGAAAAATTCGAACATCCGCTCGCTCGGCGATTTGGTCCGTCAGACTGAGGCGCAGATCCTTCAGGTCAAGAACTTCGGGAAGAAGTCTCTGCAGGAGATCGCCGCGCTGCTCGAGAAGGAAGGGCTCAATTTCGGTATGCGGTACGAGGAGACGGCGGATGGTGTCCGCATCCTCGATATGGGCACTGCGCCCAGCCGCGCTGCTGAAAATGCGCTTGACGACGACGACGACGAGGACTGACCCATGCGCCATCGCAAGGCTAACCGCCAGCTCCGGCGGACCAGTGAGCAGCGCCTCGCGCTGCTTCGCAATCTCGCTACCTCGCTCATTGAGCAGGGGGCGATCGAAACGACGGAAGCGAAGGCGAAGGAACTCCGCCCGTTCGTTGAGAAGCTCATCACCAAGGCTCGGAGCGGCACGCTGCATGCGCGTCGCCTCGCGGGCCGACACGTTCAGAAGCGTGAAGCGGCGGACAAGCTCTTCCAAGAGATCGGTCCGAAGTTTGCCACGCGTCCGGGCGGCTACACGCGCATTCTCAAAACCGGCCACCGCAAGGGTGACGGTGCTGAGATGGCGCGGATCGAATTGATCCTCAGCTGACAGGACGCACGCACATGGCCATTCAACGCAATCGCTGCTACTGCTGCGACAAGGGCGTCGCCTTCGGCAACAGTGTCTCGCACGCGAACAACAAGACACGCCGGACGTGGAAGCCCAATCTCCAAGTGGTCCGTACCCTCGAAGAGGGCACGATCATCAAGGTGAAGGTCTGCACGCGCTGCCTCGCCGCCGGCAAGATTAAGCGCGCGCCGCGCGGTCAGGTCGCCGTCGCCTGACGCACGTGTTGTATGCAGGTTCAGGCGGGAAGCTCGTGACCATTGCGAGCTTCCCGCCTTTGCATATCCGCGCCACGGTTCACCGACTCCTCACTCCCATCGACTGGCAATGAAGACCGCCCTCATCACCGGCATCACGGGTCAGGATGGCTCGTATCTGGCCGAGCTCCTGCTCGCCAAGGGCTATCGCGTCGTCGGCGTCGTGCGCCGTTCTTCCACGACGCCCTACGAACGCATCGCGCATCTGGTCGACAAGATCGAGCTCGTCTCCGCGGATCTCCTCGATCAGACGTCGCTCACCGATGTCGTCGAGGCCACCAAGCCCGCCGAGATTTATAATCTCGCCGCGCAGAGCTTTGTGCAGACGTCCTGGCAGCAGCCGGTACTGACCGGTGAGTTTACCGCGCTCGGCGTCACGCGCATGCTCGAAGCCATGCGGAAGGCCGCCCCCGAGGCGCGATTCTATCAGGCCAGTTCCAGTGAGCAATTCGGCAAGGTCGTCGAGACGCCGCAGCGCGAGTCCACGCCGTTCTATCCGCGGTCGCCGTACGGGGTCGCCAAGGTGTACGGGCATTGGATCACCGTGAACTATCGCGAAAGCTTCAATCTGTTCGCGGTGTCGGGCATCCTGTTCAATCACGAATCGCCGCGTCGTGGGCTGGAGTTCGTCACGCGCAAGATTTCCGACGGGGTCGCACGCATCAAGCTGGGGATGCAGCGCGAATTGCGGCTCGGAAACATCGACGCACGCCGCGACTGGGGATTCGCTGGTGACTACGTCGACGCGATGTGGCGGATGTTGCAGCTCGACTCGCCCGATGACTTCGTGATCGGTACCGGCGAGACCTATTCGGTCCGCGACTTTCTGGAAGCGGCGTTCAATGTCGTCGGACTCGATTACCGCGAGTTCATCGTGCATGACGAACGCTTTTTCCGCCCGGCCGAGGTCGATCTGTTGGTGGCGGATCCGGCGAAGGCCAAGGCGCAGTTGGGGTGGACGCCGACAGTCAATCTCGCTCGGCTGGTCGAAATGATGGTGGAGGCGGACCTCGAGCGGTACGCATCGGCAGCCCGCGCGAACGGCGTTCCGACGCGGTGATCGACGCCGTTGCGCGGTGTCATCGATACGGACGAGTCACGTGCGCGCGTTAGTCACGGGGGCGGCCGGCTTCGTTGGCCGCTGGCTCACGGACGCTTTACGCGCGGATGGCGTCGCGGTGACGGCGCTCGCCCTGAGCGCGTCGCCCGACGCGCGAGATCCGAATGCCCGCGACGCGACGGACGAGTGGGCGCCCATTGACTGGCGATTCGGCGATCTCCGCGATGACGCGTTTGTCGCGTCGACGGTAGAGTCGTCCGCGCCGGATTTTGTCGTCCATCTGGCGGCCATCTCCCACCTGCCAACGGCGGCGGCTGATCCCGCGTCGGCGTGGGACGTCAATGTCACGGCCACCGCGCGTCTGCTGTCGCATGTGGAGCGGCTTCGTGCGGGCGGACAGGTCGACCCGACGGTCCTGATTGTCGGCAGCGCCGAGCAGTACGGCCGACAGGGAGCGGGCGCGACCCCCATCCGCGAAGATGCCGTGCAGGAGCCGCGCACCGTGTATGCCGCCACCAAAGCGGCGCAGGAGGTCTTGGCCCTCCAGACCTGGCGCGCGAGCGGCCTTCGGGTGGTCGTCGCACGAAGCTTTAATCACAGCGGTCGGGGGCAGGAACCACGGTTTCTCCTCCCCGCCTTGGTGGCGCGCGCGCTGGCCTTACGCGACGCACCGGTCGGCACGCCGCTGACGGTGGGTAACACCGCACCGATACGCGACTTCCTCCATGTCAGCGATGTGGTGGCCGCATATATTTCACTCCTGCGACGGGGCACGGCTGGTGAGGCGTACAACGTCGCAAGCGGCGCAGGTTGGTCCGTGCAGGACATCATCGAACGTGTGCTGGCCCGGGTCGGGATCAGCGCGCCGATTGTGACTGATCCGGCATTGGTGCGACCGGTCGACGTCCCCGCTTTGGTGGGGGATTCTCTCAAGCTGCAGCTTGCCACTGGCTGGCGCGCCACGCGCGCCGTTGACGATATCATCGACGATTTGATTCATGCCGCGACGTACTGACCTGCACCGTATTCTGGTGATTGGTTCCGGGCCGATTGTGATCGGGCAGGCCGCTGAGTTCGACTATTCGGGCACGCAGGCCATCAAGGCCCTGCGCGAAGAGGGATACGAAGTGGTCCTCGTGAATTCCAATCCCGCGACGATCATGACCGATCCGGAATTCGCCGATCGGACCTATCTCGAACCCGTGACCCCGGAGTTCGTCGAGAAGGTCATTGAGCGCGAGCGCCCGGACGCCGTGCTGCCGACCATGGGTGGCCAGACGGCGCTCAATGTGGCGCTGACGTTGTATGACAACGGCGTGCTCGCGAAGTACGGGTGCGAATTGATCGGCGCCAATGCGCGCGCGATTCGCGTGGCGGAAGACCGGAAGCTGTTCGCGGAGGCGATGGAGAAGATCGGACTCAAGTGCCCGACGGGCAGCACGGTGACCTCGTTTGACGAGGCGCTGGCGGCCGTTGAGGCCACGGGGTATCCGTCCATCATCCGCCCGTCGTTCACGCTCGGTGGTACCGGCGGCGGTATCGCGTACAACCGCGAGGAATTTGAGAATATCGTGCGCCGCGGGCTCGATCTGTCGCCGGTGCATTCGGTGCTGATCGAACGGTCGCTGCTCGGATGGAAAGAGTACGAACTCGAGGTGATGCGCGATTGCGCCGATAACGTCGTGATCGTCTGCTCCATTGAAAATCTCGATCCGATGGGCGTGCACACCGGTGACTCGATCACCGTCGCGCCCGCGATGACGCTGACGGACCGCGAGTATCAGGTCATGCGTGATGCGGCCGTGGCCATCATCCGCGAGATCGGCGTCGACGCCGGTGGGTGCAACATTCAGTTCGCGGTGAGCCCGATCAACGGGGAGCTGATCGTCATCGAGATGAACCCGCGCGTGTCGCGCTCGTCCGCGCTGGCCTCAAAGGCGACCGGTTTTCCGATTGCGCGCATCGGCGCGAAGTTGGCCGTCGGCTACACGCTCGACGAAGTGCCAAACGACATCACGAAGACGACGCCCGCCAGCTTCGAGCCGGTGCTGGACTACGTGATCGTGAAGTGCCCGCGGTTTGCGTTCGAGAAGTTCGTGGCGGCTGATCCGGGACTCACGACGCAGATGAAATCCGTCGGTGAGTCGATGGCGAT
>CALQGY020000047.1 GCA_943330235.2 Candidatus Kuenenia stuttgartensis | reverse complement strand
GTCGTCGAGATGCAGTGCAACGAACGCGTCGTCATCGAGCACGCCGTCTGAGGCGAGGCGCGCGATGGCGTCGCCTTGACCGGGCGACAGGCGCTCATGCGGATCCAACGTCCACGTGCCGCGCACGAGTCCCTGAAGACGTAGCACTTCCAGAATACCGGGGAGGCAGCCGGTATACCCGTGCGCGGCGTCGAAGATCACGGCGTTAGCCATGGTGAGGGATGTGCCGCGCGTAAGCCATGCACGAGGCACGCTGCTGTCGCCCGATGCGCGCCATGCGCGGATCTCGTCCAGCAGGTGTACGGCGCGACGCGTCCATACGGCCCATTGGCCGAGCAGGCCGCCCGTGAAGTGGCGTGTGTACTCGCGTCCACCCGACGATACCGGGACATCGGTCACGAGATCGGTGATGATCGCGTCGTCGTTGCCGGTGTACAGGGCGATGTCGTCGCGTCCCGCTTCGGCGATGGCGCGCACGACATCCAGCGTGGCGTAGCGATCGAAGGGGGCCACCTTGATCGCGACGACGTTGGCGATCTCGGCGAATTCGCGCCAGAACGCATACGAGAGGCGACGTCCGCCCACGAGCGGCTGCAGGTAGAAGCCGAAGAGGGGAATTGTTTCCGCGACGTGTCGGCAGTGTGCGAGAATGGCATCGTCGCTGGCCTCGCGCCACGCACCGAGGGACAGTAGACCGCAGTGATAGCCGAGGGTGCGCGCCATCTCGGCTTCCTTCAGCGCCTGGTGCGTATCGCCCACTAAGCCGGCGACGCGCACAAATGGACGCACGGGCGTGCCTGCTTCGGCATTCGCCGACGCGGCGAGTGCGGCATCGGCGGTTTCGGCGGCGAGCTGCAGGACCGGACGATAGAGGCCGACGTGCGGATCGTGGATCGGAAAGCCGGTGGTGTGTACACCCACGGCCATGCCACCGGCGCCGGCGGCGACGTAATAGCGGGTCAGTGCGCGCTGGTGACGCTCGTCCATGGTGCGATGCGGCGTGAGCGCGAGCGGATGCGCGGGGATGACCTGACCGGCCGAGAGATGCTGCCGCACGTTGAAGTCCGCGGGAGCGGTGGCGCCGACCGGTGCGTGCTCAGATGAGTGCTGAGATGAGTGCTCAGAAGCGGCCATCGCGCACCTCGAATTTCGTCGGCTTGTTCAGGAGTCGGCCGTTCTGCCGAATCCAGGTCACGGCCCATTCGCAGAGCGTGTCGAGCGGCATCGCGGTGTATGGCAACTGCGCGGCGAGGCGATCGGTGTTCGCGACCAGCGCCATCTCATGCGCGTCGCCCGCAAACACCGGCGTAACGCCGGCGATGCGCCCGATCCGTTCGGCGATCTCGCGCACGGCGACGACCGCACCCGTGACGTTGAGCGCGACCTGCGCGGTGCCGTCGGGAATGGTGGCCACGGTGAGCGCACGCAACGCGAGACGGTTGGCGTCGGCCTGCCAGATGACGTTGGCCCATCCGGTGGTGAGGGACACCGGTTTACCCTGCAGCACCGCGAGGGCGATATCGGTGACCACGCCGTAGCGCAGGTCGCACGCATAGAAGAGCCGATAGAGCAGCAACGGCGACTGCGTGCGGCGCGCGACACTCTCGAAGACGCGCTCGCGTCCCACGCAGGAGGCGGCGTACTCGCCGTCCGGACGCAGGGCATCGGTCTCGCGCGAGCCGCCGGCGGCCACCGGCGACGGACCATACACGTTGCCCGTTGAGAAACAGACGATGCGGGCGCCGGCGAATCGTTCGGCCGCATGCACGGAGGCCACCACGTTGTGCGTCCACGTGCCGACGGGATCGCCGGTGGTACCGAACTTCTGGCCGGCCATCCAGATGATGTTCGCTGCGTCGGGGAGCGCGGCGACGGCGCGCGGATCCGACAGATCAGCACGGATGGTCGCGATGCCATCGGCCTCGAGAGCGGCGGCCGCGTGCGCATCACTGAAGCGCGAGACCGCGATCACGCGCCGTTTCGCGCGGCCAGACGGGTGGCGTGATGCGTCGCCCGCGGCCTGCGTCAGTGCGCGGTGTGCCATACGTGCAAGCGTCGGCCCCATTTTGCCACCGGCGCCAAGCACCAGCACATCACCGTCCAGCGCCTCCAGGGCGGCGATGGTGGCGTCGTCGGGCGTGGCCAGCCGCTCCTCGAGCGCGGCCTCGCTACTCGGCGCTGTCAGCCGGGACGACATCAGTGGGGATGCCCAGCTCGGCGGCCAGCAGGCGACGCCCGTGCTCGATGCGCGCGCGCGTCAGCTCCTTGAGCGCCGGAATGTCCTGGCGCGTCATGCCGGCGGTCTCGATGGGCTCGAGCACGAGGGCCAGCGCGCGTGACGGCTGAAACCGGAACGTGCCCTTGAGCATCGCGCGACGCGTCCCGGCGACCGCGATGGGGAGGATGGGCGCTCCGGCCTCCACGGCGAGCCGGAAGGCGCCGTCCTTGAACGGCAGCATCTCCCAGGTCTTCGAGCGCGTCCCCTCGGGGAAAATCATGATGGAGACGCGCTTCGCGAGCCGATCGCGGCACTGGTTGATGGCATCAATGGCGGATTCGCGATTGCCGCGCACGATCTTGATGTCGCCGGCCATCTGCATCATCCACCCCATGAACGGAATCTTGAACATGGTGTCTTTGCTCATCCACTTCATTTCCCACGGGAAGCAGCTGATGAGAAAGATGTCCGCGTACGACTCGTGGTTGGCCACCACGACATAGGGGCGGCGCGGATCCTTCAGTGCGCCGCGGGTGTGAAAGCGCCACAGCGGATTGAGCCGGAGCGCGGTCACCCCGACAATGCGAAACGCACGACCGGCGGCGTACCGTCCTTTATCGAACGGCGCCGTGCAGACAAAGATGAGGGCAACGATCGGCGTGCCGACGATCACGGTGATCGCGGTCGCCGTCCATGCCCACGCGTTCAGCAGCCAGCCCATCAGGCCTCAGCCCTCGGCGGGAACGGGATCATGGGGATCGACATGACGACTGGAAAGGGCGTGGGGAAGGACGGGAACGAGGGGAAACGCACCCCTGTTCCTGCGGGGAATACTAACGCCACGACGCGGTCCTTCGCCGCGTCTCGCGCGTGCCACGGCGAATCGGCGGATTCCCGATTGACGTCGCTGCGTTGTGTAGGGAGGTTGTGAGCATGACGAGTTTATCCGGGTGGGTTCGGGCGCTGGCGTGCGCGCCGCTGCTGGCGGGCAGCGCCTGTCGTGGTGGCGCGGGTGGTCCCGCCACCGCCGTTGGCACGCTGGAGATGGTGGAGGTGGACGTCGGGCCGCTGCAGCCGGCGCGTGCGGTGCGGGTGCTGGTTCAGGAGGGCGATGTGGTGCATCCGGGCGATACGCTCGCGGTGTTCGTCACGCCCACGCTGGCCGCCTCCGAGGCGCAGGCGGCCGCGCGTCTGGATGCGGCCCGTGATCTGTCGCGTGAGGTGGAGCGCGGGTCGCGTCCGGCGGAAATTGCCCGCGCGGAATTCGAGGTTCGCGCGGCCGAGGCGGAGGCGGAGCGGGCGGCCGCCGATTTGGGGCGACTGGCGCCGTTGGCGGCGCGCGGGGATATCAGCAAAGCACAGTTGGACGTCGCGCAGGCGGCGGCGCGTGCGACCGGCGGACGGCGCGACGCGGCCCGCGAAGTGCTCCGGCTGGTGCGTGAGGGCCCGCGGGTTGAACGCAAGTCGGCGGCGGCGGCCGAGGTGCGCGGTGCGGCCGCGGCGGCCGCGGCGATCCGGGCGACGGTCAACGATCTGGTGCTGATTGCGACGGTGGACGGTGTGGTCACCAGCCGGAACGCGGAGCCCGGCGAGGTGTTGGCCGCCGGGCAGAGCGCGATCACCCTGGGGCAGCCGGCCCGTCCGTGGGCACGCATCTACGTGTCGCAGTTTGTGCTGCCGCGGCTCGCGATCGGGGACACGCTCAGTGCGCAGCTGGATGGCGACACCACGCACTACCGGGGACGCATTGCGTCAATTGCCACCAAGGCGGAGTTCACGCCGCGCGTGGCGCTGACCGAGCAGGAGCGGGCGGACCTGCTGTTCGGCGTGAAGGTGGAGTTCGGCGATCACGCGCAACGCTTGCGTGCGGGGCTCCCGATTACGGTGCAGTTGCCGCCCGTCGCGCGTTGACGGTGACCGCGCCGTCGGAGGCTGCGGTGCCGGTGGCCGACGCGCACTCGGCGGTGGTCCGCACGCACGCCCTGCGCAAGGAATACGGCGCGCTGGTGGCGGTGCAGGGGCTCGACCTCGAGATCATGCGCGGGGAGGTCTTCGGTATGCTGGGACCGAACGGGTCGGGGAAGACGACCACCATCCGCATGCTCTGCGGGTTGGTGCTCCCGACCAGCGGCTCGGCGGAGGTGGCGGGTTTTGATGTCGCCACGGAGGCGGAACGAGTGCGCCGGCGGATTGGATACATGTCGCAGCGCTATGGCCTGTATGACGATCTGACGGTAGATGAGAATTTGCGCTTTTACGCATCCGTGTATGGGGTGGTTGGCCCCGGCAGCGCGGACCGGCTGGCCGATCACGCGGCCGATCTGGGGCTCACGGGTCGTCTGAAGCAGCTGGCGGGGACGTTGAGCGGTGGCTGGAAGCAGCGGCTGGCGCTGGCCTGTGCGACCTCGCACGGCCCCGATCTGGTGTTTCTGGATGAACCGACGGCCGGCGTCGATCCGGCCGCGCGTCGGACGTTCTGGGAGACGATCTACCGGTTGGCGGCGCGCGGGACGACCATCCTCGTGACCACGCACTACATGGACGAAGCGGAGCGATGTCAGCGGCTCGCGTTTCTGTCGCGCGGGCAGTTGATCGCGCTGGGGACGCCGAAGGAAATCACGACGCAGTTCGGCACGGCGAGTGTGGAGGATGTGTTCGTGATGCTGCAGGAGCGTGATGAGGCCGAGCAGGCCGCGCTGCGAGGTGCGGGACATGGCTGAGGGATTCGTGACGCGCTTGCAGACGCGCCTGCAGACGCGCCTGCGGCATTGGACGGTGTGGCCGATGCTCTGGAAGGAGTTCATCCAGCTGCGTCGTGACCGCTTGACGTTCGCGTTGATGACGGCGTTGCCGGCGGTGCAGTTGATGCTGTTCGGGTACGCCATTCAGACCGACGTGCGCAAGCTGCCGACGGTGGTGTTGGACGAATCGCGCACGTCGGAGAGCCGAGCGCTGATTCAGGTGCTGCAGAACACCGACAATTTTCTCGTGGTGGCGTCGGTGAATAGCCGCGCGCTCGCGCAGCGGTGGATTGAGCGCGGCGCGGCGCGCGTGGCGCTGGTGATTCCGCCCGACTACCAGCGGCAGCTGCGGCGCGGCCAGACGGGGCGGGCGCAGCTGCTGATTGACGCGGCCGATCCGCAGTCGTCGGGGGCTGCCATTGCGGGGGCGCAGTTGGCCGCCCAGGCGCGTGGTGCGCAGCTGCTGGCCAGCCGTTTCAAGATTGCCCCGCCGGTGGAGATCCGCGTGCGGCCGTGGTACAACCCCGCGCAGCGGAGCGCGGTGTTCATCGTGCCGGGCATCGTGGGGATTTTGTTGACCATCACGATGACGCTGATCACGTCCACGGCCGTGGTCCGCGAGCGCGAGCGTGGCACGTTGGAACAGCTCATCGTGACCCCCATTGGCAAGACGAGCCTGATGCTGGGGAAGCTGATTCCGTTTGTGCTGGTCGGGTACGTGCAGATGTCGGTGGTGCTGCTCTTGGGGACGACATTTTTCAAAATCCCCATTCGCGGCAGTCTGCCGTTGCTGTACGGGCTGGCGCTGGTGTTCATCGTGGCCAGTCTGGGGATCGGGCTGATAATCTCGACCATCGCGCGGAACCAGCTGCAGGCGATGCAGCTGAGCTTTTTCTTCATGCTCCCGAATATTCTGCTGTCGGGGTACGTCTTTCCCCGGGCGGCCATGCCGCTGCCGGCGCAGTGGATTGGCGCGTTGCTGCCGCTGACGTGGTTTCTGGAGATTTTGCGCGGGGTGCTGCTGAAAGGGGTCGGGATCCGGGACCTCTGGGAGGAGCTGGCGGTGCTGGCCACATTCGCGGTGGTCCTGCTGGTCATCGCGGTGCGGCGGTTTTCGAAGACGCTGGACTGAGGTCGGGCTCGCGTTGGACGGCGGTTTGACGGCCGCTCGGCGGCGGTTGGTCCGACCGATGGGAACTGTTTTGCCGAAAAATCGATAGAATTCATGAATCGGTCCGTTTTCCCCTGCCCATCGCCCAATGCTTATCCGCCGCCCCGACGATATCCCGTCTTCCGAGATCACGCCTGAGTCGCTGTATCAGAACCGCCGCGACTTTGTGGGGACCGCTGGTGCGCTGGCGCTCGGCGCGATGTTCGCGCCGTCGGTGCTGGACGCCGCGCCGCTGATCGGGCAGGACGACAAGCTGACCAGCGAAGAAGACGCGACCAGCTACAACAACTACTACGAGTTCGGGACGGACAAGGACGAGCCGAAGGATCTGGCGAAGAACTTCCGCTCCAAGCCGTGGAAGATTGAAGTGGCGGGGCTGGTGAAGAAGCCGCAGACCTATGCGTTTGAAGATCTCTTCCGCGCGCTGTCGGTGCAGGACCGCGTGTATCGTCATCGCTGCGTGGAAGCGTGGTCGATGGTGATTCCGTGGCAGGGGACGCCGCTGCGCGAGGTGATTGCGCGGTGCGAGCCGCTGCCGAGTGCAAAGTTCGTGGAGTTCACGACGCTGTATGATCCGGCGCGCATGCCCGGCCAGACGCGCCCCGCGTTGCCGTGGCCGTACAAGGAAGCGCTGCGGATGGACGAAGCGATGCATCCGTTGGCGCTGCTGGCGACCGGCATGTACGGCAAGGCGCTGCCCAACCAGAACGGGGCGCCGCTCAAGCTGGTGGTGCCGTGGAAGTACGGCTTCAAGGGGATCAAGGCCATCGTGAAGATCCGTTTCACGGACAAGATGCCCAACACCACGTGGGGTGACGCCAACCCGAGCGAGTACGGGTTCTACGCGAACGTGAATCCGACGGTGGATCACCCGCGCTGGAGTCAGGCCAAGGAGCGTCGGATCGGGCAGTTGCTGAAGGTGCCGACCCTGATGTTCAACGGCTACGCGGAGCAGGTAGCGTCCTTGTACGCGGGCATGGATCTGCGCAAGAATTATTGATGGAGCGCGCTGAACCGATCATCCGGCGCTGGCTGCGGCCTGCGCTCTGGATGCTCGTCCTGATTCCGGCTGTCTGGCTGGTGGCGCGCGGGGTGATGAGCGACCTCGGCGCCAATCCCATCGAACGCATTGAGGATGAGACCGGCCAGTGGACGCTGCGGTTGCTGGCCGCGTCGCTGGCGGTGACGCCGCTTATCACGTTCACGCGCTGGGGCTGGCTCATTCGCGAGCGCCGCTTTTTAGGGCTCGCCGCGTTCTGGTATGCCGTGCTGCATCTGAGCACGTACATCGGGCTCGATAACTTCTTCGATGTCGATGACATCGTGAAGGATGTGCTCAAGCACCTGTATGTGACGGTGGGGATGGCCGCGTTTCTGCTGCTGCTGCCGCTGGCGATCACGTCCACCAAGGGGTGGATCCGCCGTCTGGGTGGGCACCGCTGGAATGTGCTGCACCGGCTGGTGTACGTGGCGGCGGTGGCCGGATGCGTGCACTTCCTGTGGTCGGTGAAGAAAGACATCACCGAACCGCTGCTGTATTCGGCCGTGTTCTTCGTGCTGTTCGCCTTGCGCTTTCTGCGACGGCCGGCGCGTCCGACATTGCGTCACGCTGGTGAACGTCGGTGAAAGGAGAAGTGATGGCTCAGAGCCCAGTGCGCGCACCGCGTGTGGTGGCCACGACGTACGACGCGTTCGCGATTGCGTCGCCGGGGTTTGCGCCGATGCTGGCGGATGAGCTGCGTGCGCTCGAGGTACCTATTGGCGAGGTGAGCCCGGCGGGTGTGGCGTTCCCGGCGACCATCGAGACGCTGATGCAGGTCAACCTCTGGTCGCGGTTGGCGAGTCGTGTGCTCATTCGGCTGGCGGATTTCGCGGCACGCGATTTCGCGACGCTGGAACGGCAGGCCGCCCGCGTGCCGTGGTCGCGCGTGATTGCACCGGGCGCGCAGGTGCGCTTTCGCGTGACGTGCAAGAAGTCGCGGTTGTATCACTCGGATGCGGTCGCGGAACGTGTGGCGCGTGGCGTGATGGCGGCGGTGAAGACCGCGACCCTGCTGGATGCCGCGCGCGGTGATGATGACGTGGATGACGGCATCGAGGCACCGGCGCGAAACGAACAGCTCATCATCGTGCGTCTGGAGCATGATCGCTGCACCATCAGTGCGGACAGCTCCGGTGATCTGCTGCACCGGCGTGGCTGGCGTCAGGCGGTAGCCAAGGCGCCGCTGCGCGAGACGCTGGCCGCGGCCATGCTGACGGCGTGTGAGTGGAACGGCGAGCGCGCACTGGTGGATCCGTTTTGTGGCTCGGGCACGATTGGCATTGAGGCGGCGTTGCGAGCGCGGAATATGGCGCCGGGGCTGTCGCGTGCGTTTGCGATGGAGCAGTGGCCCGGCGTCGATCGCCCGATGTTGCTGATGCAGCGCGCCGAGGCGCGCGCGAAGGTGCGTCCGTCGGCGGGGGTGCCCATCGTGATGAGCGATCGTGATGCGGGAGCGTGTGCGGCGGCTCGTGCGAACGCCGAGCGCGCGGGCGTGCTGGCGGATGTGGAGATTGTGCAGCGGCCGTTGTCCGACGTGGAGCTGCCGGCCATCGCGACGTCGGGGCTGCTGCTAACGAATCCGCCCTACGGGCTGCGGCTCAGCGAAGGCGCGGATTTGCGCAATTTGTTTGCGCGCCTGGGCGACGTGGTGCGCGAAGGCGGCGCGGGGTGGCAAGCGGCGATGCTGATTCCGGATCGGCGCATGGTCGCGTCGGCGCAGTTGCCGTTTGATACAGTGTTGCGCACGTCCAACGGCGGTCTGACGGTGTCGGTGGAGATGACGACGCCGAAGACGCACAGCGCGTCGGCACGCCAGAAGTAGGCGCGTGCCGACGCGTTGCCGACGCGTTGCGTGCCGACGCGATGCGGGCCTTACGGGCCCGTAGCGACGGGAGTATCGGGGGCGCTGCCCCATTCGGTCCAGCTGCCATCGTAGACGGCGGTGTTGCTGACGCCGAGGACATCGAGGGCGAGCACGACGGCACAGGCGGTGACGCCGCTGCCACAGCTGGCTACGATGGGGCGTGTGAGGTCGAGCTGTGCGTCGGCCATGATGCGGCGCAGTTCGTCCGCGGTGCGCATGGTGCCGTCTTCGCGCACGAGCTTCGCGTAGTGCACGTTGACGCTGTCGGGGATGTGTCCGCCGCGCACGCCGGCGCGCGGCTCCGCTTCGATGGCCTGAAAGCGGCCGGGCGAACGCGCATCCACCACTTGTTCGGCGTGTGACGCGACGTTGGCGCGCATGGCATCGATGTCGCGTACGCGAGCGGGCGCGAGCGCTGCGGTGAAGTGCGCGGGAGTGACCGCCGACACGTCGCTGGTGACGGCGTGCCCCGCTGCGGTCCATGCGCGGAGGCCGCCATCAAGAATGGCCACCTGCGTGTGCCCGAAGGTGCGCAGCAACCACCAGAGGCGCGGACCGCTGAAGTTCTGCCCCGAGCTGTCGTAGACCACCACCGCGTGTTCGGAGCCGATGCCCAGCGCGCCGACACGCGCCGCGAAGAGCTCGGCCGACGGCAGCGTGTGCGGATACAGCGCCGCGTCATCGCTGACGTAGCCGATGTCGCAGAAGACGGCCCCCGCGATGTGCGCGGCGGTATATTCGGCGCGCGCATCGCGTGCGGCGCTGGGGAGATACATGGTGGCATCGACCACGCGCAGCCACGGTGCACCGAGGTGCTCGGCGAGCCAGGCGACGGATACGAGCGGAGTGGGGAGCAATGCGGAGGACATGGTGATCACGCGCGGAAGTGGTCGGCGCGCCAGTTGCGCACTTGCTGCTTGATCTCTTTCTGCGTCATGGCAGGATTGGCGAGTACCTTGCGCACGAGCTCCGAGACTTCGGCGTCGGGCGCAAAGCGCAGCGCCACCAAATGGCGCGGCGCGAGCTCTTCGATGCGCGACTGCAGGTCGGCGGGGAGCACGCGCGCGAGGCGGAGCCGCTCTTCAAGCCGGATGAGACGGTCCTGAACTCGCAGCGGCGAGAGGCGGGTCACCGCGACCAGACCGAGAATCGCGAGCGCGCCGACGAGCATGAACACGGTGTCGGCGTTGGGATTGGTGATGAGGCGCCTGATCGCCCAGACCAGATACACGAAGGCGAGGGGGGTCGTGAAGTAGTGGTAGATGGGGGTGAACTGCGCGTGCTTCTCGAAGGACTGGGTTGGCTTGGTCATGACGTGGTGTGAGTGGGAAAGGGTGAGGTCTGAGCGAATACTGCATCAATCACGGCGGCCGCCTGGGTCATCCGCGTGTCCCAGTCGCCCCGGATGATCGTGTACGGGGCCTGCAGGCGTTCCAGCGTGTCGACGAACAGTTGCTGCACTTCGTCGCGACGGTCTGCGCGGTCGCGCACGCCGTCAGCGACCCACGGGACGTCCACATCCAGCAGCAGGTAGGCGTTGGGGCGTCGCGCGACGGCGGCCTGTTCGATGAATTCGGGGCAGCGGCCAAAGTAATGGTGGCAGTACACGACGGTGCTCAACAGGTCCGTGTCATGCACCATCCACGTGTCGCCGCGCGCGAGGGCCTCGGCGGCGATCTGGTCTTCGCGGGCCATCTGCCCCTTGGCGATGGGGCCGTGGTCGCGAAAGTCGAGCGGTGCGCCCTTGGCTTCGGCGTATTCGCGCACGAACTCCGGTACCATGCGGACGCCGTAGCGCGCGGCGAGTTGCGTGGCGAGCGTGGTCTTGCCGACCGACTCGGACCCGGTGAGAACGAGGTGTTTCATGTGCGCGGTCACGTTAGAGAACGCGGTCGCGCATCGGCTGGTGCGCGCTGGGCGGAGCGCTGCCACTGCACGAAGCCGATGATGGCCAGCACGAGGAACACCGCGTAGAGCACGGCCGTGAGCTGCAATCCGCGCACGATGAAGAGGCCGATGTAGATCACATCCACGGCAATCCAGAGCAGCCAGTTCTCGAGGAGCTTGCGGGTCATCATCCACTGCGCGATGAGACTCACGGCGACCAAGGCGGCGTCGAGGCGGGGCAACGCGGCGCCGGGGATGCGGGCGGTGATGGTCGAGAGCGCGAACCACGTGGCGACGCCGATGACGGCGAGCAGCGCCCAGAGCCGCGGACCGGTGGTGGTGACGAGCACCGGCTGTTGCGCGGTGGTGCCGCGGGACCAATGCCACCAGCCGTAGCAGGACAGCACGAAATACACCACCTGCAGCCCCGTGTCGGAGTACAGGCCGGTGCGCAGGAAGACCACCACGTAGAAGACCGCGTTAAGAATGCCCAGCGGCCAGCTCCAGATGTTCTCGCGCGTGACCAGCCAGACGTTCAACACGCCGGTGATAAAGCCGAAGAGCTCCGCGTACGACGTGCCGTGCGCGGTGAGCCAGGCACCGAAATCGATCATGGGGAGGAAGGTAGCGCGGGTGACGACCGCGCGGATATACTCCGCGCTCAAGACCGGGGTGCCTGCCGCACAATCGCGCGCAGGCTGAGAGAGTCCCGCAGAACCTGATCCGGTTCGTACCGGCGTAGGGAGTCCACCGATGTACCGACGCATGCTCGTGCGCCCATGGCGCACGCTTTCTCCGCGACTGCGTGTCGCGGCCCTGCTGACTGCGGTCAGCGCCTCTGTCTCCGTGCCGGCCTCGCTGTCGGCGCAGGCTGCCCCGCCGGCACGCCGCGATACCACGGGCCGTGCGCGGCGTGACTCCGCGCAGGCGGCCGCCACGCCGTCGGACGCCCAGCGGGTTGAGGGGGTGATCGTCTCGGCCATTCGCGCGGGCAATCTGGCCCCCATCGCGCAGAAGACGATCGGTCGCGAGACCATTGCCGCGCGGCACTTCGGTCAGGATGTGCCGATGCTGCTGCAGGGCGCCTCGCCGTCGCTGACCGCGCACACCGAGAGTGGGACGAACTGGGGGTACAGCTATCTGCGTCTGCGCGGCATTGACCAGACGCGGATCAACATCACGCTTGATGGCGTGCCGTTGAACGACATGGAAGATCAGGTGCTGTACTTCGCGGATCTGCCGGATCTGATGGCCAGCGTCCAGTCGGTGCAGGTGCAGCGCGGCGTCGGCACGAGCACGGCGGGCACGGCGTCGTTCGCGGGGTCGGTGAACTTCGAGACGGTGCCGCTGGCGCTCAAGGACGGCGGCGGCGATGTCAGTCTGCAGCTGGGGTCGTACGGCGCGCAGCGTGTGAGCGCCGGTTTTCGCTCTGGGCTGACCGCGAGTCGGTTCGCCGTGTACGGTCGGGCCAGTGCGTTGCGCACCAATGGGTATCGCGATCACAGCGGCGTGGAGGGCCGATCGGCCTTCCTGGGTGCGGGGTGGTTTGGCGACCGCACGATTGTGAAGGCCACGCTGCTGGCGGGGCTGCTGGCGGATACGCTCTCGTACACGGGCGCGACGGCGGACGAGCTGCGCACGAACCGCCGGTACAATCCGCTGGCCAAGGATGAGCTGGATAAGTTCGGCCAGCAGATGGCCGCGCTGTCGGTGTCGCACGTGGTGTCCGAGGCGACGACGTTCAGCACGACGGTCTATCGCAACTCGGCCAGCGGCAACTACGACTACTTCTACGAGCCGGACCGGTACCGGTTCAATCTCGCGCATGCCTGGTACGGCGCGACGAGTGCGGTGAACATCACGCAGGGGGCGCTGCAGGTGAACGCCGGCGTGAACGGCAATACGTACGCGCGCGCCCACCGCGGCTATCTGCGCCCGGATCCCGTGTCGCTCTACGACAACACGGGGCACAAGCAGGATGCGAGCGCGTTCGCCAAGGCCTCGTTGGACCGCGGGCGCGTGCGGTGGTTTGCCGACCTGCAAGGGCGCTGGTCGCAGTTCCGGTACACGCCTGACCCGCGCGCCGGGATCGCTGAGCGGAGCATCGACTGGATGTTCTTCAATCCGAAGGCTGGTGCGACTGTACGGTTGAACGGCGGGTGGACCGCGTTTGCCTCGTATGGCCTGACCACCCGCGAGCCCGCCCGCAGCGACCTGCTGGCCGGTGACGACGACCTGAACGCAGGGAATGTGGCCGATTACGGCGATTTCACCCGTGTGAAGCCCGAATCGGTGCGCGACGGCGAGGCCGGTGTGAACTGGACCGGTACGCGCGGGGCGCTCGCGGCCAATGTGTACAGCATGGATTTCACGAACGACATCGCCCGTATCGGCGCCCCGACGGCGTCGGGGAGCGTGTTGCGTCGCAATGTCGGGGCGAGCTATCGCCGCGGCGTGGAACTGGACGGACGCTGGCAGGTGGCGCCCACGCTGCTGGTGGCCGGCAACGCGTCGTGGAGCACGAACCGTATTCGCCAGTTCACCGACTCCTCGCGCGAAACGCCGGTGGTGCGCCGCAACGTGGAGCCGGTGCTGACGCCGCGCTTCATGTCGGCGCACCGTCTGGAGCTGGCCGCGTCGCGCGCGGTGACGCTGTCGGTGGAAGGGCGCTACCAGTCGCGCGCGTTTCTGGACAACACCAGCAGCCCCGACCGCGTGCTGTCCGACTTCTACGTCGTGGACGCCTCGGCGCGGGGCACGTGGAACCGGTATGCACTCACGGTGCGCGGGGCGAACCTGGGCGATACGCAGAAGTTCGGCAGCGGGTCGGTGAGCGGATCTGGGACGGTCCGGTACTTCGTGCTGACGGCGCGTGCCGTGTTCGCGACGCTCGAGGTGGGGTTTTAGGGGACGCGGGCGTGGCGGGGGGACGAATGCCGGGGCCCGGTGGTGCGGGGGGCGCCGGCATGCGACGACGATGCAGAACACGCGTTGGGAGACTCCAAGCGTCGGCGTCGCTCCGCTAGATTGCGCGCACTATGAACGTCTCCGCCATTACCAGCGTCTTCAACGACGGCTTCATCGCCGAACAGTTTGAACGATATCGTCACGATCCGTCCAGTGTGGACGAGACGTGGCGCCAGTATTTCCGCGTCGCCGAGTCGTTGTTTCGCTCGGACGCGATCTCTGCGCCGGCTGCGGCGCCCCTTGCGGCCCCCCATGCGACGGCCGCCGGTGAGTCTGCGCCGAGCGTCACGCTGCTCAAGAAAGCCGCTGCGGCCGCGTCGCTGCAGCAGGCAATTCGTGAGTACGGGCACTACGCTGTGCAGCTCGATCCGCTGGGCTCGCCCCCCGCGGGCGCCGACGAACTGCTTCCGGAATTTCACGGGCTGACCGAGGCCGACCTGGCCGCCATCCCGGGCGAAGTGATCGGTGATGATCGGTTCGACACCGCGCTGGACGTCGTGCGTCGCAAACGCGACGTCTATTCGGGGCACATCGGGTACGAAGTGTGGCATCTCGAAGCCAACGACGAACGCAGCTGGTTCCGTCACGCCTTCCGTGATGGGGTACTGACGCGCGATCTGACCACTGACGAGAAACTCGCGATGCTGCGCCGCCTGAACGAGGTGGACGGACTGGAACGGTTTCTCGGTCGCGCCTACGTGGGCTACAAGCGCTTCTCCGTCGAAGGCACTGATGCGCTGATCCCGATGCTCGATGCGGTCATCGATGAATCAGGGCGTGCGGGCGCGCAGGAGATCGTGATTGGTATGGCGCACCGCGGACGCTTGAACGTGCTGACCAACGTCATGGGCAAGCCGTTTGAAGCGCTGTTCGCCGAGTTTGAAGGGCGACATGACCATGCGGACGAGAATGCGACCGGTGATGTGAAGTACCACATGGGGTATGTGGGCGCGCGCGTGGTTGACGGTCGCGAGGTGAAGTTGCGGCTCGTGCCCAACCCCTCGCACCTCGAAGTGGTCAATCCCGTCATCGAGGGCGTGGTGCGTGCGTTGCAGCGGACGCCGGGCGAACCGGGCGAGCGTGATGAGTTGAAGGTGGTGCCAGTGGCCATCCATGGCGACGCGGCATTCCCCGGCGAAGGCATTGTCGCGGAGACGCTGAACATCTCGCACCTGAACGCGTATCGCACAGGCGGGACGATTCACATCATCGTGAACAATCAGGTGGGCTTTACCACCGATCCGTCCGATGCGCGGTCGACGTACTACGCGTCCGATCTCGCGAAGGGCTACGAGATTCCGATCTTCCATGTGAATGCGGATGATGCACGGGCGTGCATCACGGCGGTGCGTCTGGCGTGTGCCTATCGCGCGACGTTCAAGAAGGACGTGCTGATTGATCTCGTGGGCTATCGTCGCCACGGGCACAACGAAGGCGATGAGCCGACGTTCACGCAGCCGAGGCGGTATGCCATGATCAAGCAGCACCCCACGGTGCCGCAGGCGTGGGCAAACCGCTTGGTGGAACAGGGCGTGTTGACGGCGGATGACGCGATCGCGGTGGAGAAGTCGGTGGCGGATCGCTATGCCGACATTCACGCGCGCTTCAAGGCGTCGCTGTTGGGGAGCGAACGGCATGCGCCGTGGCCGCCCGAGCCGGAGCTGTCGCCGGTGTCGGTGGAGACTGCGGTGGCGGCGGAGCAGTTGCATGCGCTGAACGAAGCGCTGCTGACGTGGCCTGCGGATTTCCACGCGCATCCGCGACTGGCGAAGACGCTCGAACGGCGGCGCGACGCGATGGGCGAGGCCGGCGGCATCGATTGGGGGCATGCGGAAGCGCTGGCCTTCGCGACGCTGCTGATGGATGGCGTGTCCATTCGTATGACGGGGCAGGATGTCGAGCGCGGGACGTTCTCGCATCGGCATGCGGTGCTGAATGACAGCGAGACCGGGCGCAAGCACGCGCCGCTGGCCACGTTGCCGGGGCGTCGCGGATCGTTTGAGATCTTCAATTCGGCGCTCTCCGAAACCGCGGTGTTGGCGTTCGAGTATGGGTTCAGCACCATCGCGACCGACACGCTCACGTTGTGGGAGGCGCAGTTCGGCGATTTCGTGAACGTCGCGCAGCCCATCATTGACCAGTTCATCGTGGCCGACCGCGCGAAGTGGGGGCAGGACAGCGGGTTGGTGATGCTGCTGCCGCACGGCTATGAAGGACAGGGGCCTGAGCATTCAAGCGCGCGCCTGGAGCGGTTCCTGCAGCTGTGTGCCGAAGGGAACATGACGGTCGCCTATTGCAGCACGCCGGCCCAGTACTATCACCTGCTGCGTCGTCAGGCGCTGCGCCCGAGCCGTCGTCCGTTGGTGTGCATGCAGCCCAAGTCGCTGCTGCGTCTGCCGCAGGCGGCGTCGCAGCTGGCCGATGTGGCGACGGGTGGCTTCCAGCCGGTCATCGATGATCCGACCACCGCCGCGTATCGTGATGACGTGCGGCGCGTCGTGTTCTGCACGGGCAAGTTGTACTACGATCTGTCGCTGGCCGCGACGCGCAATCCGAATGTGGCGTTGGTGCGTGTCGAAGAGTTGTATCCGTGGCCGCACGAGGAGATTGCGCGGTTGATGGATCTGTATCCGGCCGCTGAACAGGTGGTGTGGGCGCAGGAAGAGCCGCGCAATCAGGGCGCGTGGACGTACGTGCAGCCGCGGCTGCGCGCGTCGGCCGGCGCGGCGTTGGGTGTGCGGTATGCGGGTCGGCCCGAACGCGCCAGCCCGGCGGAAGGCTACGCCGACGCGCACCAGATGGAGCAGGCACGTATCATCGCGATGATCATGGAACTGGGCGACTCAGCACCCGAGTCGGCGCGCGGCACGGGGACCACCTGATGCGGCGCGCGCTCCTCGCGGCTGGCCTCGCGACGTGTCTTCTGGCGCCGTCGCGGGCTTCCGCGCAGAGCGCCGCTACGACCGACCGCGGCGCGGCCGCGCTCGGCTCGTTGTTGGACGGATTGGGTACGCGCGGTCGCGTGCTCACCATTGCCGCACACCCCGATGACGAAGACACGCAGTTCATCGCGTGGCTCACGCGCGGGCGGCACGTGGAGACGGCGTACTTGTCGCTCACGCGCGGCGACGGCGGGCAGAATCTCATCGGCAACGAGTTAGGCGAGTCGTTGGGTGCGATCCGCACGCAGGAGCTGTTGTCGGCACGTCGCATCGACGGCGGTCGCCAGTATTTCTCGCGCGCCTTCGATTTCGGTTTCAGCAAGAATGCCGAAGAGACGTATCTGCATTGGCCCAAGGACACGATTTTGGGCGACGTGATCCGCGTGGTGCGCGCGTTCCGTCCGCAGGTAATGGTGGGCTTCTTCAGCGGTACACCGGCAGACGGGCACGGACACCATCAGGTGTCGGGGCTGCTGGCGCGTGAAGCGTACGAGTTCGCGGCCGACACGGTGCGCTTTCCGGTGGCGGGCTACGGCCTGCCGTGGACGCCCAGCAAGTTCTATCGCAGCGCGCGTCAGGCACCCGCCAAGGCGACGGTGCGCATGAATGTGGGCGAGTACAATGCGCTGCTCGGACGCAGCTACTACGAGATCGCTGCGGAAAGCCGCTCGCAGCACAAGTCGCAGGGCTTTGGCGTGCTGCAGCGCAAAGGGGCCATCATCGATGGGCTGACGCGTGAAGCTGCGCGGGTCGGACCCGCCAACGCGATGGATGAAGCGACCGTCTTTGACGGCGTGGACACGACGTGGGCCCCGCTGCGGGCCAAGCTGCATGGTGCCGCGCAGGGGCAACTGGATTCCGCGTTGACGATGATCGCCACAGTGCGCGGCGCGTATCGTGCGGGCGACCCGACGGCCATCATCACGCCGCTTGCGTCGGCGCTGCGGTTGCTGCGCGCTGCGCGCGCGTCGCTGCCCAATGCGCCCGCGGTGTTGTTTGCGGGGCGGGCTGGCATGACGCCGCGTATCAGTGTGCGTCGCGCCACGGATGCGGATCCCGAGCTGTGGGATGCGCTGCAGCTCACGATTGGTCGCGCCGAGCAGGCGCTCGCGCTGGCGGCCGGTGTGGCCATTGAAGCGACGGCGCCGCGTGCGGTGTTCCCCGTGCGCGAAGCGAAGAAGACGGCGGTGGGTGATTCGTTGCCGGTGACGGTGACGGTGTTCAACCGCGGGCGTGTGCCGGTGACGTTGTCGTCCGCCGGCATGCGCGATTACGCGCCGCCGGCGGGTGGATTTCCTGAGAAGAACGTGCTCATCTCGCCCGACAGCGCGCTGACGCTGCAGCGGTGGGCGGTGGCGTTCGAGCCGGACTCGCCGTGGTGGCGCATCAACGGGCGTCAGCAGCAGGACTGGTTCCAGGCGCCCATCGATGCCAACGACGAGGCCACCTCGGAAGACCGCACCGCCACCGTGGTGCGTGCGAGTGTGCTCATTGCCGGCGAGTCCGTGGGGCTCACCACGCCGGTGGTGAATCGCTTCGCCGATCCGGTGAAGGGTGATCAGCAGGTGCCGGTGGCGGCGGTGCCCGGCATTACGGTGGGACTGGCGCGTGCCATTGAATACATGCGCGCCGGTGTGCCCGTGGAGCGCGATATCCCGGTGCGTATTCAGTCCGCGTACGACAGCGCGACCTCGGTGACGGTGCGACTGGATCTACCGGCCGGCTTGAAAGCGGATTCGGTAAGCCGCATCCGCGTGCTCCCCGCGGGCGGGTCCGCGGTGGTCACGTTTCATGTGAAGGGCAACGTGCCGGTGGGGCGTCACATCGTTGGCGCGTTTGCCATGCACGATCGCGTAGAGTCGGTGAGCGGCTATTACACCATCGCGTACGATCACATCCAGCCGCAGCGGCTGTATGGCACGTCGGGGATGTATCTGTCCGCGGTGAGCGTGAAGATTCCGCCGCGGGCGCGCGTGGGCTACATCGCCGGCTCCGGTGATCTGGGCATCGAGGCGTTGCGTCAGCTCGATGTGGCGGTGGAGAAGCTGGAGCCGTCGGCCATTGCGGGCACGGATTTGTCGCGCTTTACCAGCATTGTCGTCGGGCCGCGCGCGTATGAGTCCAGCGAAGAATTGGTGCGGCAGAATCCGCGTCTGCTGGACTATGCGAACAAGGGCGGTACGCTGGTGGTGCAGTACGGCGCGCAGGACATGAGCAAGTACGCGGTCACGCCGTATCCCATGCAGTGGACGCGTCCGGCGGCACGTGTGACGATGGAGCAGGCGCCGGTGACGGTGCTGCGGCCGACATCACCGCTGCTGACATCGCCCAACGCGATCGGCGAGGCCGACTGGAAGGACTGGGTGCAGGAACGCGCGACGTACATGCCGAGCGTCATCGACCCGCACTACACGTCGCTCTTAGCGATGAACGATCCGGAGGAGCCGGAGAATCGCGGTGCGCTGCTCACGACCCCGTTGGGGAAGGGCACATACGTGTACGTCACGCTGGCACTCTTTCGCCAACTGCCCAACGGCGTACCGGGCGCGGCGCGCATTCTGCTGAATCTGGTGAACGGCACGCCAAGCACTGTGCCCCGCGCGCAGTAGTGAAGCGTGATGCACGGGGGCGCTTCACTCGCCCCCGTGCACGCACGCGTTCAGTGCAGCGCGTGGTATTGTGCGTGGTGTTCAGCGCGTGGTGTTCAACGCGTGGTGTTCAACGCCGGGGCCGGCCCCCACGAGAGCGCTGACCCAACCACCAGCACAGTGACCGCCCCAATCACGTTGTGCCACAAGAACGACACACTCGGCGCGCCGAACGACACCGCACCGACGGTCGCCATCCCGGCCAGCAGGCCGACGAACGCGCCCCGTGCGCGTGAGCGCGCGATCATGGCCAGCAGGAAGACGCCGAGAATCGAGCCGTAGAAGAACGAGCCGAACCGGTTCACCACTTCGATGAGCGAACCCAGCGTGGCCGCGTAGGTGGCCACGACGCACGCGAAGACACCCCACCCCGCCGTCGCGACGCGAGAGACGAAGAGGAAGTGATCGTCGGTGGCCTCGGGGCGATACCAGCGCCGGTAGAAGTCGATGACCGTGGCGGTGGAGAGTGAACTGAGCTCCGCCGAGATCGCCGACATGGCCGCACCGAGGACGGCTGCGAGGAAGAGCCCCGCGAGTCCAAGCGGCAGATAGCCGAGCACGAAGCGCGGAATGATGTAGTTCACATCACGCGACGGTTGTCCGGTCGCCTTGGTGACCGCGGCAAGCGCCTGAGTGCGGACCTCGTTGACCTGCTGCTCCGTCTGTTTGAACAGGTCCAACGCGACGCGCGCACCGTCGGCGTTCCCCGCATGCTGCGCCGTGGACGCCGCTCGCGCGGCGAACGTGCGCTGGCCGATAGCGATGTTGTAACGCGACTCGAGCGACTGATAGGTGGCCGAGTCGGCGGCACGCAGCTGCGCGGCCTGCGTGGGGTTGTACAACATCGGCGCCGGCTCGAACAGGAAGAACAAGAACACCAGCACGCCCACCAGCAGTACCATGGCCTGCAGCGGAATCTTCCAGTAGGCACTCATGAGCAGCGAGCTGCGCGCTTCGTCCACGGACTTCGCGGAGAGGTAGCGTTGGACCTGACTCTGGTCCGTGCCGAAGTACGACAACATGAGAAACGTGCCGCCGATGATCCCCGACCAGAACGTGTACGTTTTGGTGAGATCGAACGAGAAGTCGAATACCTGCAGGCGCCCCGCGGCACCGGCGACGCGGAACGCATCGTCGATGGGGATAGGCATGCGCACGACGAGCACGACCACGATGGACACGAGCGCGGCGACCACAATCACCATCTGCTTCACGTCGGCCCACGCCACGGCGCGCACGCCTCCGAACACGGTGTACGTGATGGTGGGGATGCCGATGAGGGCCACACACCACGCGAGGTCCCAGCCGAAGATGGCGGAGAAGACCACCGCGGGCGCCGCGAGAATGGTGCTGCACGACATGCCGCGCGACAGCAGGAACAGCAGGCTGGTGAGCGAGCGCGTTTTCGCATCGAAGCGACGCTCGAGATACTCATAGGCGGTGTACACCTTGGCCCCGTGCAGAAACGGCACGAGCGTGACACCGAGAATGACCATCGCGATGGGCAGCCCGAAGTAGAACTGCACGAAGCGCAGCCCGTCCGTGGCGCCCTGGCCGGTGGTGCCGATGAGCGTGACGGCGGAGAGCTGCGTGGCCATCACCGACAAGCCGACGGCCCACCACGGCAGGCTGCGGCCGGCGAGGAAGTACCCCTCGAGGTCGGCGGTGCCGCGTGAGCGGCGGAGCCCGTCGATGACCAGATACGAGATGTAGAGGGCGACGACGAGCCAATTGATCCAATGCATGATGGATTAGCTCGCGTAGCGGGACTGGAGCAGCCAGAGCAGCGCCAGGGCGACGCACTGGATGGCCAGTACCCGCCAGAGGGTGGAGCGGAATCGAGAGGTCATGCGGGGAAAGTACTGCGCGAATGGTTCCGTGGCGTCCGCTGGAACCAAGCCCATCCGAGGCGCTTCGGTTTGACCGCTGCGGTCTTGATGGGTTAGCTTCGGCGTTCTAGCAGCTCCAGTTCGCTGAAGAATCGAGGCGATGCCGCTTCGCAATGCATTCGTGTCACTTTTCGCCCCTGCCCCATGACCGCCGAGTCTCCTCACGACGACGCGCCACGCGAATCTGACGCGGACCCCGCTGCCTTTGCGGTCGCGACGCAACTGCTGGAGGGGATGGGCGGTGCCGCGCTGCTGTTCACGCGCGATGGGCGCTTGTGCGCCGCCAACCGTGAGGCCCGCACGCGCTTCGTGATTGACGATCGGGCGCCCCTGCGCTCGCAGCGTGATACGGTCGTGTTATCCACGGTGGCGCCGTTGGCTGGGGGGCTGCTGGCGCGCGTGCGCGAGGGGCAGGTGCCCGTGGTCGACACGTGCCAGGTGGAATCCACGGGCCAGTGGCTGGAGCTCCGCCTGGTGCCGTGCGAGGGCGACCTGCTGCTGGTTTCGGCTACCGATGTGACGGTACGCGAAACGCAGCGCGTGTCGCTGGAGCGCGCACAGCGCGAAACCGATAGTCTCCTCGGCATCCTGCCGTTGTCGGTGCGTATGGGGGATCTGGCGGGTCGCATCATTCACATGAACGCCCGTGCGCAGGCGGAGCACGATGAGCCGCGACCCGCGACGCTACGCGAACTGTGGGAGCGCGACCAGCCGCGGCGGACGGAGGGTGATGTGCGCTTGGCGTTCCTCGAGACGGCCGGGATGCGCGCGCTGGCGGGGCGCAGCACGCAGGGTGAGCTCACCGTGGTCCGTCGTGGGCCGGATGCGACGGTGCGGGTGATTGAGGTTGATGCGGCGCCCATGCTTGACGAGAGCGGACGCGTGACGGGGCTGATCCTGGTGGATCGCGATGTCACCGATCGTCGTCCGGTCGCCCCCGCCGGGGTACCCGCGGTCGTCCCATCGCTCGTTCCCGCGGTCGTCACGCCGATGGCATCCGCGCCGGCCGCCGAACGTGAATCGGCGCTCACGGCGCGCATGGCGGCCGATGAGCAGCGCATCGCGCAGCTGGTGGAGGAGCGTGCCCGCGCGCTGACGGCGCACGACGAGTCGACCGCGCGGGATCGCCGACTGGCGGCGATTGGCCGGTTGGCCGCCGGGGTGATACACGATGTCAATAACGTGCTCAATCCGATCATGGCCGCGGCGTTTTTGCTGCGGCATCATGCGGAATCGCCCGATGCGGTGCGCGACTATGCGGACCGCATTCGGATGGCGGCGGAAACCGGCGCCGCGACGGCCTCGCGGGTGGGGCGCTTCATCCGGCAGGAGCCGACACCGCCGGGCACCGACGAGGTGCTCGATTTGTCGGTCGTCGCCGAAGAGGTGCTCGTGCTGACGGAGCCGCCGACGCCGCCCCAGGCCACCGACAGCGCCGCGGTGCGCGTGGTGCGTGACTACGGCGCCCAGGTGCTGATGCGTGGCATTCCGGGCGAGATTCGTGAGATGCTGCTGAATCTGGTGTCGAACGCCAGGGACGCGATGCCAAAAGGTGGGACGATCCGTGTGACCACCAAGGTCGTGGGGGAGGACGCGCAGATCATCGTCCGTGATGACGGCGTCGGCATGACGGAGGAGGTCCGCGAACGGGCCATCGAGCCGTTCTTCACGACCAAAGGGGCCAAGGGCACGGGACTGGGCCTCGCCGAGGCCTACGGGATTGCCCGACGACATCGGGGGACATTGACCATCGACTCAGCCCCGGGAGATGGGACGGCGGTGACGCTGCGCTTCCCGGTTGAACGCGGTGCGGTGACGCCAACGGCCACCGGTGCAGTGCCTGCGAGCGGTGCACCAGTGCATATTCTGGTAGTCGAGGATCACGATGATGGTCGCGAGTTCCTCTGCCGAATTGTCCGTGCGGCTGGCCACACGGCCGATGCCGTCGCGACGTGCGCTGAGGCGCGCGAGCGGCTCTCGGCGCCGACGGGCTCCTCGTACGACCTGATGCTGACGGACGTGGGCTTGCCGGACGGCAGTGGGTGGGGGCTGGTCACGTACGCACGGGAACGCTTGCCGAAGCTGCGCATCGGTGTGCTCACCGGTTGGGAGCCTAGGGATAGCGGACAGACGTCCGCTGGTGCAGAGTTCGTGCTGCGCAAACCGCTGCGCGCTGCGGAATTGCTGTCTCATATCGGGGGGCGAACGGCCCCCGACTTACTTGGATAACGACATGTCGGATTTTCCAACGACCATTCGCGTGCTGGTGGCTGAAGACAACGCCCTCGAGCGCTCCACTCTCGTGGACTTGTTAGGCGCGTTGGGGCATATGGTTGTCGCGGAAGTCGCGAGTGGTGCCGAGGCCATCACGTGCGCGCAGCAGCTCACACCCGACGCGGTGTTGCTGGATGTGCACATGCCGGGTGCCAGCGGCGTAGAAGCCGCCGAGGCCATTGCGCACGCGTTGCCGGGGACGGCCGTGGTGCTGGTGACCGGCGATCTGTCGATGACGCTGTCGTCGGCTGATGTCATGCGTAGCACCGCGGTGGCGCTGCTGGCCAAGCCGACGCCGCCGACCACGCTGGATGCGACGTTGCGCATGGCCGTGCTGCGCGCCCGTGAACTGCTGGAAGCGCGGCGCGAAGCGGCCGAGGCCAAGGAACAGCTCGAAGCGCGCAAGCTCATCGAGCGCGCCAAGGGCATGCTCATGCGTCGCACCGGCAGCACCGAGCAGGAGGCGTATCGCATCATGCAGCGCAGCAGCCAGGACCGCTCGGTGCGCATGGTCGACATTGCCCGCGCCGTGATTGACAGCGAACCCGGCATGAAGTCCTGAGTCGTCGGTTGCCGAGAGAACACAGCGCCCCGAGCCGAACCGGCTCGGGGCGCTGTGTCATATCGGGGGTTCTCTCGGGGCACGCCGCTCAGGACACCGGCTTGCCCGGCGGCGCGCTGGCCACCTGCTTCACCAGCTCGTACAGGAAGTCGAGGCCGTCGTAGAACGACTTGACGCGCAACTTCTCGTCGCGGCCGTGCGCGTTGGTCTCGCCGGAGGCCGAGAAGATGCCGCTCACGCCATAGGTGGGGATGCCGGCGTTCCGGAGAAAGCGTCCGTCGGTGGCACCGGTGGACATGGTGGGGATGACGGGGACGTCGTTGAACATCTTCTTGGTCAGCGCGGAGGTCGCGGCCAAGAGCGTGGGGTCGATGGCGCTGGGCTTGCCGCCGGCGTTGTCCTTGCCGCCGCCGCGCGTGGTGATTTTCACGCCCGTGTCGGCGATGATGCGATCGAGCACGATCTTGACGTCATCGGCGGTGGACGTGGGCGCGATGCGGCAGTTGACGTTGGCCGTGGCCGTCTGCGGCAACGCGTTGTCGGCGTGGCCGGCGGCGAGGCGCGTGGCCACGCAGCTGGTACGCAGCATGGAGGCGTAGCGCGGATCTTTGGAGATCGCGGCCGCGGCCACCGAGTCCTTGGGGTTGGCGACGATGGCCTTCATCGCGGTGGCCAGCGACGGCATTTCCACCTTGGCCGTCTGCGCGAAGAACGGGCGCGAAACGTCGTTGAGCTCAACCGGGAAGGTGTAGCGCTCGATCTTGCCAATGGCGTTGGCCAGCTGGTAGATGGCGTTGTCCTTCCGCGGCACGCTGGAGTGGCCGCCGGTGTTGAGCACGGTGAGCGTGTAGTTCACCGGCACCTTCTCCGCCGCCTGCACCGAATGGAAGAGCGGCTTGTCGTCCACGAGCGTGCCGCCGCCGCCTTCGTTGATTGCGTATTCGGCGTCGATGAGCTCCTTCTTGTTGGCGATGAGCCAGCCCACGCCATTGGCGCCGCCACCCTCTTCGTCGGCCGTGAGCGCGAGAATCAGGTCGCGCGTGGGGACGTACCCTTCCTGCTTGTAGCGCAGCAGGTTGGCGACGAACATGGAGGCCATCGACTTGTCGTCGGCGGTGCCGCGGCCGAGGAAGAAGCCGTCCTGCTCCACGAGGATGAATGGGTCGCGCGGCCAGTCGCTGCGGAGCGCGGCCACGACGTCGAGGTGCGCCAGCAGGAGGATGGGCTTGCCCTGTCCCTTGCCACGGTAGCGCACGACGAGGTTCTGCTTGGTGGGCTTGTCGGCCGGACCGACGATGTTGATGTCGGCGGCGGCGAAGCCGGCCGCGCGGAAGCGCGCGGCCATGGCCTCAGCGGCCTTGGTCACGGATCCCACGGAATCGACCGTGTTGATCTCGACGAGCTCTTTGTAGACCGCACGGGCCGCGGCCTGCTGCGGCGTCAGGGTGGTGGGCGCGCCGGGCGCGCTCATCCGCGGCTGAGCGCTGAGCGCGGAGGCCGTGGCGGCCGAGACGGCGGCCGAGACGGCGGCCAGACGGAGCAGGTGCGTCCGGGAACGGCGGGGAGATGCGGACATCGGCAGGGGCGGCTGAGGGTCGGCGGGGGGCGAGTCGCCGGCAGCGGACGTCGGATGCGGACGTCGGATGCGGGCTCCAGAAGCGACATCGGGAAGCGCGCATCGGTGCTGTCGGTCGACCGTGCCGGTAATGTATCATGGTCACTGCGCGGCTGGCCCCGTCGGTCGCGTCCCACCCCCTTCCTCCCTCGCCCCGGATATTTGCCGTGACTCGTTCGCGACGCGATTTCCTGAAGGCCTCTGCGGCGGTTGCCGCCGGCTCGCTGGTAGCCGGCCAGCGATTGCCGGCCGCCGGCCTGATTCACCGTGCGACCGAGATTCCCGCGGTCGACGATCCTGCCGTGAAGGCGCTCATGCAGCACGCGCTCGACGTGGCGAAGTCCGGCGGCGCGTCGTACGCCGACGTGCGCGTGACGGCTCGGCGTCAGCAGAACGTCAACGTGCGCGACCGCATCGTGCAGGGCGTGAGCGACGTGGACACGTTCGGCATGGGCGTGCGCACCCTGGTGGACGGCGCGTGGGGCTTTGCCGCGACCAGCGTGCTGACGCGCGATTCCATTGCGTCGATTGCGCGCGCGGCGCTCGATCAGGCCAAGGCCAACCGCGCCAGTCAGCTGCGCCCCGTGATTCTCGCGCCCACACCGGGCAATCAGATCGGCGAGTGGAAGAGCCCCATCACGACCGACCCGTTCACCGTAGCGGTGCCGGAGAAGGTGGCCGTGCTGCTGGCCGCCACCGAAGCCGCGCTCAAGGTGAAGGGGGTGCGCACGGCGTCGGCGAGCATGTTCTTCCTGCGCGAAGAGAAGTCGCTCATGACCAGCGATGGTTCGTACATCGTGCAGACCATCTACCGCACGTCGCCCAGCCTCTCGGTGACGGCGGTGTCGAGTGACTTCACCGATTTCCAGTCGGTGGACAGCAACGACATTGCGCCGAAGGGATTGGGCTATGAGCATGTGCTCAACTCAAAATTGGCCGATCGCGCGCCGCAGTACGCCGAGTGGGCGGTGGAGAAGCTGAGCGCGAAGCCCGTCGAGCCGGGGCGCTACGATCTGTTGCTGCATCCGTCCAATCTGTGGCTCACGATTCACGAAGTGATTGCGCACCCCACCGAGCTGGATCGCGCGCTGGGCTTCGAGGCGAACTACGCCGGCACGAGCTTCGTGGCGCCGCCGGAGGCCGTGCTGGGCAAGCTCAAATACGGCACAGAGCTCATGAACATTGTGGGCGATCGTGATCAGCCCGGATCGCTGGGGGCGATTGGATGGGACGACGAAGCCGTGAAGCCGGTCAAGTTCGACATCGTGAAGAACGGCGTGTTCGTGGATTACCAGACCACGCGCGAGCAGGCCACACTCATGGCCGATTACTACAAGAAGGTCGGCAAGCCGGTGCGCAGCTATGGCTGCAGCTATGCACAGAGCTGGGCGGACGTGCAGTTCCAGCGCATGCCCAACGTGAGCCTGCAGCCGGGCAAGAACGACGACACGTGGGACAGCATGATCGGCAAGATGGACAAGGGCGTGGCCATCTACGGCGACGGGTCGTTCTCCATCGATCAGCAGCGCTATAACGGGCAGTTCGCGGGGCAGGTGTTCTGGGAGATCAAGGGCGGCAAGAAGGTGGGCATGCTGAAGGACGTGGCCTACCAGTTCCGCACGCCCAATTTCTGGGGCTCGCTCAAAGCCATCGGCGGTCCGCGCAGCTATGAACTGGGCGGCGCGTTCGGCGATGCCAAGGGACAGCCGGGACAGTCCAACTCGGTCAGCCACGGCTGCGTGCCGTCGCTGTTCAGCCAGGTGAACATCATCAACACGGGGAGACGCGCATGAGCCGGCACGAAGAGGCCTTCGGCCCGAGTTCGCTGTACGCGCCGGTGAGCATCTTGTCGCGCGCCGAAGCGCAGGACATCGCGCAGCGCGCACTCAAGAACTCGCCCGCCGATGAAACGCGCGTCAGCATCAACAGCTCGGCGCGCGCCGACACGCGCTTTGCGCTCAATCAGGTGACGACGTCGGGGGAGAACCGCGATACGAACGTGACCATCACGGCGTACGTCGGGAATCGCAGCGCGAGCGTGCAGACGAATCGGTTGGACGAAGCGTCGCTGGCCGCGGCGGCGAAGCAGGCCACGGAGATTGCGAAGCTGGTGCCGCCCAATCCCGAGCGTATGCCGGAGTTGGGCGCGCAGACGTATCCAGCCGATCGCGAGCGCGTGATTGCGTTGCCCACGCCGGCCGAACGGGCGTTGGCGGCCAAGCAGGTCACGGAGTTGGCGCGGGCGAACGACCTCATTGCCACGGGCTTCATTGAGTGCCGTGCGGGCGCAACGGCGCTGGCCAATTCGAAGGGGCTGTTCGCGTACGATTCGAGTGCGAACGTGACGATGACGGCGACGGTGCGCTCGACGGACGGCACGGGCTCCGGGTGGGCATGCAGCGACGGTACCTCGTTCGGCGACATCGACGCCAAGCAGGTCGCGGCCACGGCGGTGGAGAAGGCGCGCACGTCGCGCAATCCGGTGGCCATTGAGCCGGGGCGCTACGTCACGATTCTCGAGCCGACAGCGGTGGGCAATCTGGTGCAGATGATTGCCGGGGCGATGCAGGCGCGCGCCGCCGACGAAGGCCGCTCGTTCTTCTCCAAGCAGGGCGGTGGCAACAAGATCGGCATGAAGGTGGTGGACGAGCGCGTCACGCTCATCACCGATCCGGACGACTTGCCCAGCACCACGGGCGGCTTTGACAGCAGCGGATTGCCGCTGGAGAAGGTGACGTGGATTGAGAACGGCGTGGTGAAGACGCTCAACTACGACCGCTACTGGGCGCAGAAGCAGAACGTGCCGCCCACGCGCGTGGGAGGCGGTGGTGGCGGTGGCGGTGGCGGCGGTGGAATTCGCTCGTTGCGGATGCTGGGCGGCACGACGTCCATGGCGGACATGATCAAGAGCACGGAGCGCGGCATTCTGGTCACGCGCTTCTGGTACATCCGGCCGGTAGATCCGCGCACCATTCTGTACACCGGGCTGACGCGCGACGGCACGT
>CALQGY020000046.1 GCA_943330235.2 Candidatus Kuenenia stuttgartensis | reverse complement strand
CCGCGCGGTGCCGTGTAGTTGGCGTAGCTCCCGTCTTGCGAATACTGCGACTCGGCCGACGAGACGAGGTTGCGCAGGTCCGCCTTCATCGCGGCGAGGTACGCCAAGCGCTTCGATTCGCGGAACCGCGGCATCGCGATCGCCGCCAGAATGGCGATCACGGCCATGACGATGAGCAACTCCAGCAACGTGAATCCGCGGTGGGCGCGCATGCTCACGCCTCGCCGTAGCGCGCGAGCTTGCGATACAGCGTCGAGGGATCGATGCCGAGCATGTCGGCCGCGCGGCTTTTGTTGCCGCCCTCGTTCTGCAGCACCCACTGGATGTACGCCCGCTCGATGGCCTCGAGTGTCGGCGACGTCGGGGTCCGCTCGCTCACGAGCGGTTCGGCGCGGCGCGCGGTGATGCGCTCGGGGAGCGCGTCCGGCGTGATCAGCCCGGACGGCGACAGGATCACGGCCCGCTCCAGCGCGTTCTCAAGCTCGCGGACGTTGCCGGGCCACTGGTACGCCATGAGCACATCCAGGGCGGCCTCGTTGAGCGTCTTGGGCGCTTCGTGGCGCTGCGAACCACTGCGCGCCAAGAAGGACTCGGCGAGAATTGGAATGTCGTCCGGGCGGTGGCGCAGCGGCGGGAGATGCACCGCGATGACATTGAGCCGGTAGTACAAGTCCGCACGGAAGTGACCGCGCTTGATCTCCTCCTCGAGATCACGATTGGTCGCCGCAATGACGCGCGCATCGACGGCGAGGGCCTCCGTCGCACCGACGGGAATCACTTCCCGCTGCTGCAGCACACGCAACAGCTTGACCTGCGTGGAGGGGGTCGTCTCACCGATTTCATCGAGGAAGAACGAGCCGCTCTGCGCCGCCGCGAACAGGCCCATTTTGTCCTTCACCGCGCCGGTGAACGAGCCCTTCACGTGACCGAAGAGCTCACTCTCCAACAGCGATTCGGGGAGCGCGCCGCAGTTGATCGACAGAAACGAATGATCGACGCGACTCGAGAGATCGTGGATGTACCGCGCAATGACTTCCTTACCTGTCCCGGATTCACCCGTGATGAGCACGGTCGAATCGGTGGGGGCCACCGTCTCGGCCAGCCGCAGCACATCGAGCCACGGCTTGCTGCGGCCGATGGGGCGAATGGCGTTGCTGCGTTCGTGGCGACGGATCTCCTGCTTGAGCGAATGATTCTCGACGCGGAGCTTCCGATGCTCGGCCGCGCGCCGCAGGATGGTCAGCAGTTCGTCGTTCCGGAACGGCTTCTGGATGTAGTAGAACGCGCCTTCGTTGACCGCCTGCATGGCCGACTGCAGCGTCGCCTGCGCCGTCATGAGGATGACCGGCACGTCCGGATCGACCTGACGCGCCATGCTCAACACCTGGACGCCGCTGACGTCTGGCATACGGACGTCGGTGAGCACGATGTCCGGTCGCAACTCCGGCAACTTCTCAAGCGCCTGCTTGCCGCCCAGTGCCGTGAACGGCACGAAGCCCTCGTTCTTCAGCAGGATGCGCAGGGAGTCCAGAATGCTCGTTTCGTCATCGACGATGAGCACGCGCGGAGCGGCGTCGCCGGCGGATGCGCGTGCGGTCACGACGCTTCTCCAGTCAGAGAAAGAAATGGGGTATCAGCAGCGCCACTGGCCATCGCGGCCGGGAGCCAAATCGTAAAACGCGTGCCATGTTCGAGCGCGTCGATGAAGACCACGCCTTGGTGCGCTTCCACTGCACGATGGACCACAGGCAGTCCCAACCCCGTGCCGCCCGGCTTCCCGGAGACGAACGGTTCGAACAATCGATCGCGCAGATCATCCGGAATGCCCGCGCCATCGTCTTCCACGACAATGGAGACCATGTCGGGGTGACGCTCAGGATCCGCACCCGGCAGGCGGTGCATGGCCGGATCCGCGCGGCCGGCACGTACGCGCACGTGCCCCGAGGGCCCGACCGCCTGCACGGCATTCAACACCAAATTGAAGACCGCCCGATGCAGCAAGTCTTCGTCGCCTTCGATGGTGGGCAGGTCCGGCGCGATATCCACGGTGACGTCGATGCCGTTGGCCCGATCGGGATGCGTCGACGCCAGAGCCACCGCGGTCGTGACCATCGCCCCGACGTCGAGCGCCGCGACGCGCGTGACACGCGCCCTCGCGAAGTCGAGGAAATCGCCGAGGAGGCGGCTCAGACGATCCGCTTCACGCACGACCAGGCCGTGCAGCACGCGCTCGTCGTCATCGGCCGGCAGTGCACTCAGGTCACGCCGTTTGGCCAACTGCTCTGACGCACTCCGGATGGAGGCCAACGGATTGCGGATCTCGTGCGCCAAGGACGCGCTCAACTCGGCGACCGCCTGGAGGCGTTCCGCGCGGATGTGCAGCGCCTGCACCCGCTTGCTGTCCGAGATGTCCTGGAAGATGGCCGTGGCACTGTGGCGACCGCCGCCATCGGGGGCGTCCGAGACGGTGGTGGTCACACCGATCTCGATGTGATCGCTGTCGCGGCGAATCAGCCCCTCGGCGCGGGTCGCGCGCGTCCCTTCCTGCGACGACAGCTCAAGCACCTGCGCCAACTGGGGCGCGACGCTGCGCAGCGTGGCCAGCACCGGCTTTCCGGTAAAGAGGCGCAGGTTGATGCCCAGCAAATCGCTGGCGGCAGGATTGGCGTACAGCAGGCGCCCGCCCGTATCAACGGTGACGATGCCTGAACGGATAGTGCGCAGAATGTCCGCGGCTTCGAGCTGCACCTGCACCAGTTGGGCCGCCAATTCTTCACGGCCGACACCGACCTGCCGCAGGCGCAGCGACACGAGGCCAGACCCGATCGCCACCACCACAAACACGCCAATTTGGATCGCCATCCCCATGGGCGTGGCCCCGGGACGCAGCCACAGGACGTCGGTGGCGTAGAGCACGCAGGCACCGGCCGCGACCGCGAGCCCCCCGCGGAAGGTCAGAAGCAGCGCCGCGCTGGCGATGACCAAGATGTAGAGGGCGGCGAACTGCGAATTCCAGCCGCCGGTGATATGCACAATGGCGGTGACCAGCCCCAGATCTACGGCGCACTGCAGGCCGTAAAACACCGGACCGTACGCGCGCCGTTCGATCTCGCCGTACATGGCCGAGGCAACGGTCGTGATCGTCGCCACGGCGAACACGAGCGTCGCGATGAGCGTATCGCTGGGCTCAGCGCGGTTCCAGACGAAGACGGCGGCCACGAGAATCGCGCACGACAACACGACACGCCCTAACCACACCCAGCGCAACGTCCGACGCGGGTCGAGCATCTGCTGGATGGCGACTTCTGGATTGGCGGGGGTAAAGCGCACGATGGGCGGGCTGACAGCTGACGCAGAGCCTGCGCCGGACCGGACGGGGAGAATGCCTGAGCACTTCAGCAACCGTGCACTTTGCGGGACAGGCAGGACAGCAAAATGCCCTCAGGTCTTGCAGATTGCACGAGTCTCGAAGACTTACTACCCTGACGAATCAGCTCGCACTCCGTTTCTTTTCGGAATGCTTGCCGATCCAATTCCCAGCCAGTTACCCGACGCGCTCACGTTTTCGAGCGCCTCGCTGCGCCTGCTGCTGGTGCTGCTGCTCGTATTGCTCAATGCCTTTTTCGTCGCCGCCGAGTTTGCCTTGGTGGCGGTGCGGCGCAGTCGCATCGACCAGATGGCGGCCGAAGGCGATGGCGCCGCGCAGGTCGTGCAGCGCGCGCTCGGCCAACTGGACCGCTACATCTCGGGGACGCAGCTCGGCATTACGCTGGCCTCGCTGGCGCTGGGCTGGATCGGCGAGCCCGCCATCGCGGTGGTGGTGGACCGCGCCCTCCATGTGATTGGCATCGAGCCGAACCCGGGGGCCCTCCACACCGGTGCCGGCATCGCGGTCGCCTTTCTCGTCATCACGTTCCTCCATATCGTCTTGGGCGAGCTCGCCCCCAAGTCCATCGCGCTGGCCAAGCCGGAGACGGTCAGCCGTCTGGTCGTCCGTCCCCTGATGCTCTTCTCGCGGGTGATGTCGCCATTCATTGGCCTGCTGAACGGCACGGCCAACAGACTGCTCGCGCTGCTGGGGGTGGAGGCGGCGTCCGAAGGCGGTCAGGTGCACTCGCCGGAGGAGCTGCGACTGCTCGTCATGCAGGCGCGAGCCCACGGCACGCTCGACGAATCCGACTCGGCCATGCTCGCCGGCGTGTTCGACTTCCACAATAAGAAGGCGATGGACGTCATGCGTCCGCGCACCGACATGGTGGCGATCGCGGAAGATGTGGACCGCGACGAACTGGTGCAGATCCTGCGGCGCGAACGGTACTCGCGCTATCCCGTGTACCGTGACACGTCGGACGATATTGTCGGCGTGTTTCTGGCGAAGGATTTCTGGCTCCACGAGCAGCAGGATCAATTCGAATTGCGCGAGCACCTGCGGGAGCCGCTCTTCGTACCGGCCACGCGGGCCGCGGAGCGCGTGTTGGACGACTTGCGGCGCACGCGGGCTCATCTCGCCGTGGTACTGGACGAATATGGGGGCACCGCGGGCATCGTCACGATGGAGGATCTCGTCGAGGAAGTGATCGGCGATATTGCCGACGAATACGATCCGCTGTCGCGCGATGCGTTCGTGTTTGAGGGCGTGCTGGAGCTTGCCGGCTCCCTGTCGCTGGTGGATGTGCGCTCCGACCACAAGCTGCCCATTCCCGAAGGGGATTGGACGACCCTCGGCGGATATGCGTTCGCCATGTTGGGGCGCCTCCCCCGCATCGGGGATCGGGTGAACTACTCGGGCGGTGAACTCGAGATCGTCGCGATGGATGGCCGCCGAGTGGCGGCGCTGCGCGTGCACAAGCGAACGGAACCCGTCGGATCCTGATCATGAACTCTCTTGGCTTCGAAGTGAGCGCGCGCCGCGCGACAACACGCTGCGCGACAACACGCCGCGCGACAACACGCCGCGCGACGACACGTCTCGCGTTGCTGGCCACCCTGAGCGCGATTTGTGCCAGCGGTTGCAGCACCGCCGGCGCGGACTCCGTCTCGCACCCGCTGCGCGGACGCAGCGCCCAAGACTCGCTGATGCGACTCGCCCCCCCAGGGGCGCCGGCCAGCGCCTTCCCCGCCCCGTCGCGCCCGGTGGCGGACATTGTCGCACCGCGGTGGACCGCTGAGGACGATCGCGACGATGTGGGGGAGTTTGCGCGCGTCGCACGGATTGCCGGCGTGCGTCGAGGACAGGCCATTGCCGATATCGGTGCGGGCGATGGGTACTATGTGGCGCGCCTCTCACCCCTGGTGGGGCCGACCGGACGCGTCTTCGGACAGGACATCATGCCGTCCTATCTCGCACTGTTAGCGCGGCGCGTGCGCACAACGCCGCTGGAGAACGTGACCGTCGCGCTGGGCGATTCACACGACCCGCGCCTGCCGGCCGCCGCGCTCGATCTCGCGATCATGATTCACATGTATCATGAAATCGACCAACCGTTCGCCCTGCTGTGGAATTTGGCAACGTCCATGAAGCCAGGCGGTCGTCTGGTGATTTTGGATCTCGAGCGCCCGACCTTCGGCCATGGCACGCCCATCGCCTTGCTGCGTTGCGAATTACGTGCGGTGGGCTATCGTGAGCGCGGCGTCACGCGCACTGGCGGCGAGGAGTACGTCGCGGTGTTCGATGCACCGGCAGTGGCCGACCGGCTGTCGCCTGCCGCACTCTCGATGCAGTTGGCCGCGGCCCCCTGCCAGATGGCGCGATGACGGACGAGGCGTTGCTGGAGTCGCCGGAGTCCGCGGGATTGGACGTCGCGCCCGGTGTGCGCATCCCGGCGGCGGAGTTGCTGGTGCGCGCAGTGACGGGAAGCGGACCGGGCGGCCAACATGTCAATCGCAGCGCCACGCGCATCGAACTTCGATGGAATGTGCGCACCACGCGCGCGTTGCGCCCGGAGCAGCGCACGCGCGTGATGGCGAAGCTGGCATCGAGGTTGGACGGGGACGGCAACCTGCGCATTGTCGCGGGTGAGTATCGCAGTCAGCAGCAGAACCGGCGTGCGGCATTGGAGCGACTGTGCGCCGTGATCAGCCGCGCCCTCATCGTCCCGCTCACGCGCCGCGCCACGAAACCCACCCGCTCGTCGGTCGCGCGTCGACTCGACGAGAAGAAGCAACGCGCGGCCACGAAGCAACAAAGGCGCGGTTCACACGATGATTGAGCGCGGGACGAACACAGCATCACTCACGTTCGTCCCCAAGCTCATCACTTCTTTGCGCGGTTACACGCGCGCGCAAGGCATCGCCGACGTCACCGCTGGCATTATCGTGGCGGTCGTCGCGCTGCCGCTGTCCATCGCCTTCGCGATCGCCAGCGGCGTCACCCCAGACCGCGGCCTCATCACCGCGATCGTCGCCGGATTCATCATCTCGGCACTCGGCGGTTCGCGCGTGCAGATCGGCGGCCCGACCGGCGCGTTTGTCATCATTATCGCCGGTATCGTTGCGAAGTATGGAATTGACGGCCTCCTCATTGCGACCGTCATGGCCGGGCTCCTGCTCATCGGCATGGGGGCCATGCGCCTGGGCGGCGTGATCAAGTTTGTTCCGCAGCCGGTCATTATTGGTTTTACGAGTGGGATCGCGCTCATCATTTTCTCGGGGCAGATCAAAGACGCGTTTGGTCTGACGATCGCGTCCGTTCCGGTGGACTTCTGGGCGAAGTGGCAGGCGTACGCGGCCCATGCCGGTACCATCTCGTATTCCGCCACGGCCATTACCGCGGCCACGATCGCGATGCTGATCTGGTGGCCACGCATCTCCCTCAAAGTGCCGGCGCCCTTCGTGGCGTTGGTTGCCACGACGGCGATGGCGCATCTGTTCAATCTTCCCATCGAGACCATCGGCTCGCGCTTCGGCACGGTCGGCGGCGGATTGCCGGTCCCGCACGTCCCGCACGTGACCATGGAGCTCGTGCGCAATCTCGCCGGCCCGGCGGTGACGATTGCACTGCTGGCCGCCATCGAGTCGCTGCTGAGCGCGGTGGTGGCGGACGGGATGATTGGCGGCAAGCATCGCTCGAACATCGAGCTGGTGGCGCAAGGCGTGGCCAATGTGGTCTCCCCGCTCTTCGGCGGGTTGCCGGCCACGGGCGCGATTGCGCGGACCGCCACCAATATCAAAAGCGGCGGACGCACGCCGGTAGCGGGCATCGTACACGCGGTCGTGCTGCTGTTGATCGCGCTGTTCGTGGGGCAGTGGGCGGCGCTCATTCCCATGGCGACGCTGGCAGGCATCTTGACCATGGTGGCGTACCACATGTCGGAGTGGCGCAACTTCCGCGCGCACCTGCGCGCGCCGCGCGCCGACGTCGTCGTGTTACTCACCACCTTCGTGCTCACGGTCGTCGTAGACCTCACGGCGGCGCTGCAGGTGGGCATGGTGCTATCCGCGTTCTTGTTTATGAAGCGTATGGCCGAGGTGGCAAACGTGCAGGCGGTGACGCGCGAGTTGGTTGACGGGCCGGAAGGCCCCAATGCCTTGGCGTTCGCACCGCAGGAGATTCCCAGGGGCGTCGAAGTGTTTGCGATTGACGGCCCGTTCTTCTTCGGCGCCGCGGAGCGGTTCAAGGAGGCGCTTGGGGAAATTGGCCGTACGCCGCGAGTGCTCATTCTGCGTTTGCGGAATGTACCGGCGATTGATGCGACCGGCATTGCGTTGTTGCGCGATCTGCACCGGCGCGCGCAGCGCGACGGCACGGCCGTCTGGCTCTCCGATCTACAATCGCAGCCCACGGCCGCGCTCGAGCGGGCCGGCGTGCTGACGGACATGGGCGACGGCGCGATTTACGCGACGCTGAACGATGCGTTGGTGGCCGCGCGTACTCTGACGTCTACGCCGACATCGACTTCGACGGCGGCGTAGCGCGACATCACCCCGCGTCGCGGCACATGGCGCCGTACGACGCGGCGTCGCCCGCCCTCAGGGCACCAAGCTCGGCGCGCCCACCGCGACCACGAGCATCGCCCGAGCGGACGCCAGCTTGCCTTCGAGCGACGCCAGCTTGACCTGCTCATCCAGCACGACGCGTTCGCGCAAATTGACCACGAGCAGCGTGCTCTCACCGTTCACAAAGCGCTGCTGCTCCGCATCGCGCAGCGTCGATGCGATTTGGACGTTCTTTCGCTGTGCCTCAAGCACGCGATCGAGGAGCACGACTTCGTTGAGCGCGAGTCGCACCCCGTACACGATGTCGCGTCGCAACCGGTCTCGATCTAACCGCGCGAACGCCGTCTTTTGCCCCGCACGCGCTGCCTTCCCGCGCTCTTTCAACAGCAGCAACGACGTTTCGACGTCGAGCGACGCCTTATAGTTCTCGCGCCAGCGCGTCGTCGATCCAGACCAGGCATCGTCCCCCTCGCCCACCGTCGCCAACGACGCCTGCGCGAAGGGCAGCTGCGCCTGTCGCGCCAGACGCTGCTCGGCTTCGGCCGCCGTCACCTTGCCGTCGGCCTTCCGCAACTCGGGATGTTGCGTGGTCACTCGATCCAGCCACGCCGACAGCCTGGTGGTATCGATGGGCGTACGCGCGATCCCATCCAGCACCGGCAGCTGCGCCGGGTCGAGCGTGACCGGGGCACCATTGGCATCCCACAGGAACGACTCCGCCATCAGGTGGGCCGCACGCCATTCGGTTTCCGCTTCCGCACGCACCACCTCGCGCCGCTGCACTTCCAGCGAGCCTTCCAGCGTGTCGATGGGCGCACTCTCGCCGTTGCGCACACGCACCACCACGCCCTCCAGCCGCAGTCGCGCGAGACGCACACCGTCCACGGCCACGGCGTATCGTTGGGTGGCCGCATACCAACCACCATACGCCTTGGCGGCCTCCAGTAGCAGCTTGTTCACCAGCGCCTGCTGCTCGGCGTCGCCGATCTGTTGTTGCGCCCGGGCCAGCGACAGCGCGGTGCGCCGCTCGTCCGTGATGAGTCGCTGTCCCAGCGGCACGCTTACGCCCAGCGAGAACAGACCCGCGCGCGGGGTCACGCGATCGACGCTCACCTTGGTGCCGGCGCTGCGTTCGAACCCGAGTTTCACGTCGGCACCCAACGGCGTGGGGACTTTTAGCGCGGCGTCCAGGTACGTGAAGTACGGCGTGTCCTTGTACGCTTTTTGCGAGAGTGCAAACGACAGCTTGGGATCGAAGGCGCCGCGCGCCTCCTGTAGGCCGCTGCGCGCTTGCGCCGCGATCAGGCGTGCCTGCTGGGCCGCTGGGTGATTCTGCTCGACGTTGGCCGCAAAGCTGGCGAAGGTCATGGACGACGGCACCGCACCGGCGCCGACGTCCGTGGACGATGCGCGCACGGACTGCGCGTGCAGTGCCGGCGCGCCGGCGACGCACAGCAGCGCGAGCGGGAGCCCCAGAACCGCACGCCGCGAAATCACGACTTGCCTCCGCTGGCCTTCGGGGCCACCGGCACCGTCGGTGCGAACCCATTGAGCTGGCGCCACAACTCAAACCACACGCGCACATTGTTGAGTGCCGCCCAGCCGTGCACGCCCGACCCGAGGCGCAGTTGCTCGGGCCACGGCTCGTCAGCGGCATCGGGCGTGATGAGGACGCGGAAATTGCCATCCGTGCCGGCGACCGCATCGATCACGACGATCTCCCCACCGAAGGTGCCGACGGAGACGCTGGGCCAACCGGAGAACTGGAGCGCCGGCCACCCGTCGAAGATCAATCGCACCTTTCCACCCACGCGCAGCAGCGGCAGATCCATGGGTCGCACCGCCAGCTCTACCGCGCGCCGCGAGACCACAGGCTGCATTGTGACCAACGGCTCGCCCGCCTTCACCATCTCCCCGACGCCCTGCTTCATCGCCTTGACGACATAGCCGTCCTGCGGCGCGGTGATGCGATAGTAACCTTTGCGCACTTCCACAGACGACAACTTATTCCGCAGTTTACTGACCTCGCCGACGCCCTCCTGAATCTCGGCGAGCGTCGAGAACCGTTCGCCACGCGCCTTCTCGATCTTCTCGCCGTATTCCGCGTCGATGGCCACCAGCTCGACCTGCGCGCTGGCCAGTTCGTTGCGCTTCTCCACCCGTTTGGCCGACGCCGATTGCGCCTTCAGGCGCGCCGCCTGCAAGTCATTCAGCGATGTCAGCCCCAACGGCGAGGCATAGAGGGACTCTTTCCGTCGATACTGGTCGGCGGCGAGCGAGTCATCGAGCGTGGCCTGCTCGAGGGCCGCGGTATACTGCGCGATCTTGTTCCGCGTTTGCGCGCGCTTGAAGTCGAGCGACTGCGCGAGGGCCTGCATCTGCGCGGCGTACGCGGCGACTTTCGCGGTCTTATCCCGATTCCCCTGCCGCTTGGCGTCGAGCTGCTCTTGTGTGCGCTCGATGATCTGCGGGTCCATGTACTCGTCCTTGATCTCGCTGATCTCGACCAGCGGCGTGCCCGCCTTCACGAGCGCGCCTTCGGCCACGAGCCACCGCTCGATGCGCCCATCAATCCGCGAGGGGAGCGTCTGCGGGCGGTCCTGCGGTGACAACGCCGAGACCTTTCCGGTGCCTTGCACGTTCTGCTGCCACGGCAGGAACAGGATCAAGACCAACGCGAGGCCAATCCCGCCGAGCCAAGTCCAGACCGTGCGATACGAGGCCTGCGCCTCCAGCAGGCGGGCCGTGCTGAGCGGATACTGATCGGGTGCGTATTCGTGCGTCTCGTTCGCCATATCAGCGCGCTCCCGTGGTGCGAGGCGACATCGTGTCCGCCTCGAGCAGATGCCGTACGTATCCGTTGTCCTGCAGCTCGGCGAAGGGCGCATTGGCACGGATGGCGCCATCCTCCAGCACGAGCACGCGATCGAGCGTGGCGAGCAGCGCGGGGTCGTGCGAGACCACAATCACCGTCCACGGACGCTGTCGATCCGTCAGCAGGGCGATCAACTGCCGGCGATCGTCTGCGGGAAGATTCTGGAACAGATCGTCAATCACCAACAAGCGCGGCGTGCCGGCGATCGCTTGCGCGAACAGCAGCTTGATCGCGGTGTCGTGTGCCATCCGGCGGCCGCCGTGCGTGACGGCCGTTTCGAGTCCCATCGGCATGTCCTCGACCGTGCGCGTCAGGCCGACCTCCTCGATTGCACGAAGAACCGCGGCGTGATCCACACCCAATCGTCCGACCGAAATATTCTCGGCGATCGTGCCGTCGAAGAGATCCGTCGCCGACATGTACTGTCCGATCTGTTCGCGCAACACGGTGCGATCCAGCAGGCGCAGCGGCTGCCCGTCGAAGAGCACCGTGCCGTCGTATTCTCCAAGCAGCCCGGCGAGCAGCTTGAGGAGCGTCGTGCGCCCCGCGCCTTCGTAGCCGGTGATGCCGACGCGCGCGCCCGCAGGAATGGTGACGTCGATCTGTTGCAGCGTCGTGCGCGCACCGGGATGATAGCGATACTCGACATTTCGCAACGTCAACGCCATCCCTGCGGTTGAGGGCGCGAGCGCGTGCCCGCCCGCTGGATCCAGCGGCAGATCGGACACGTGTCCGGCCTTCTCGGCGGAGGTGAGTAGGTCGTAGATCGTGCTCATGCTCAAGATGAGTTTCTCCACACCCGCGAGCACGGTGACGATGATGAACTCCGCCGCGACAAACTGGCCGAGCGAGATCTGCCGAGCGATCACCAACTGACTGCCGAGGACGAGAAATCCGGCAACGATGATGGTCCTGAAGAGCACGACCGCGACGGTCTGCTGCATCAGCACTTTGAAATGCTTATTGCGGTAGCTGAGGTAGCCCGTGAGGATCTCGTCCATGCGCTGCACGCCGAGTGGCGAGCGGCCGGCGAATTTGAACGCGTGGAAGGCACGGGCCTGTTCTTCAAGCCAGTGGACGGCGCGATACTTGTACTTGGACTCCATCAGACTCGTTTCGAGACCGCGCGGTCCCCAATACCAGAGAATGCCGCCAAGGACCGCCACCAGCAGCACGCCAAAGAACGTGAAGTACGGGTGATAGAACGTGAGCAGCAGGAGTCCGGCGAGGACCGTCAACAGGGCCGTGGACGTGTCCAGCAGGAATTTGGAGAGACTCTTCTGGATGTTGACGGCTTCGAAGAGACGATTCATGGTCTCCGGCAGGTCCTCCTGCATGGCCGTTTCGTAGCGGATGCGCGGCACGCGAAACGTGTATTCGAGCGCGAGCCGCGCGAACACGCGCTGCTGGATGCGTTCCACCACGCCCAGTTGGAGTACCTGGAGCCAGCCGCTCGCGAGGGTGCCCACGACGACATAGCCGATCAGGATCACGACCGGCTGCAGGATCAGTCCGCCCTGCACCAGCTGCACGATGGCACCGACCGTGAGTGGCAACGTGAGCGCGAACACGCCGGCCAGTGCGGCGTAGGCGAGGAGAATCACGATGTCGCGCTTGTCGCGCGACAAGAGCTGCATCACGCGGGCAAGGACATTGCGCTCGTGCTGGGCGGGGCGCGCGCTCGATGCTGACCGTGTCTCGACGAGATGTTCAAGCGTCGAGCGCATCGGGTCCAGCGGCACCGCGAGCGCGAGCGGCGCCAGCGCCCGCGGCGCGGTGCCGACGAGGCGGGTGATCTGCGCCAGCAGGGGGCCGTCGTCTGGGCTGAGCGGGAGGCTCGCTCCGGTCGCCGTCACGCGAACCGCGACGTCGCGGGCACCAGCGCGCGCGAGCCCGATGATCACGGCGTCACCAGCAGCGTCACCAGCGGCGGCGTCCGCACCGGCCGGGTCGGCGAGCAGCACGAGCGGCGCCGTCGTCGCGAGGAGCGCCTCGCGGATGCCCTCGGGATCGAGGGTGCGGGCGAGATAGGCGATCCCGAGCGCGCCACCGATGGCATACAGGCGATCCGCGAGTGGCCCCTCATCTTTCCGGCGCCGAATGGACGCGCGCGCCTCAGGGGGCAGGTCGAGTCCGAGCGACTCGGCGACGACCAGCGAGATTATGGAATCTTGACGTTCATGCATACGGTGGTGATCTGCGGGAAGACCGGACGGTGAGTGCACCGTGCAATCGCCACCAAATATACACGAGTCTTTTCGTCGGCATTACAGCCCCCCTCAGGGTGGGTGTCGTTCGGCAGGTGGCGCCTGAGCGCGAGAATCGTCTTCGTCGGCCTGACAATCCCCCGACGTGAATCGGGACGGCATCGCGGTATATTGCGCCACCGCCATGCCCCCACCCTTGGAGCCGATGGACCAACCTGCTGACTGGGAACTCGTACACGACGCGTCGGTCGACGACCTCGCGCAGGAGACGCACGCCGCTGCCGCCCTCGACGATGATGAGCTTGACCTCGAGGACGGGGACGGGGACGATGACGGCGATTACGAGGACGACGAGGACGACGACGAGGATGACGAGTCCCCCATTGGCGACGGCGTCGCGGATTTGGAGAGCACGGTGGAGTGCCCGTACTGCGGCGAGCCTGTAGAGATCACCCTTGACCCCGGCTCAGGTTCCCACCAGCAGTACATCGAGGACTGCTCGGTGTGCTGCCGGCCGTGGAACGTCTCGGTCACGTACGACGAGGACGGTCGCGCGTTCGTGTTCGTCGATGCGAGCGACGATCGATGATGACGTCTGACGCGCCGCGCGACCGTCTGGCGATCGCGCCCTTGCTGGCGACCGCGTTATCCCGGTCGGCACACGAAGGGGCCCGGATTGTCGCGCTGCACTGGCTCCACGAGCTGGTCGTGGCCCGCGCGGCCTGGCATGCCGCCCTCGAGATCTCGACGCACGACGCCGACCCCTCGGCGGCCCGCCGTGATGCGGCCGATGCTTTGCATCGGGCGCGTGTGGCCCTGCGTCGACTGCGCGCCACCCTGCGCGAGCATCGCCTCGCGCTCGATCTCGACGAGGGGACGCGCATTCGTCGGGCGCTACGCCGATTGAATCAGGCGACCAACGCCCTGCGGGATCGCGACGTGCAGTGCGCGTGGCTGGAGGCTGAGCGCGATGCGCTGCCAGAGTCCGCCCGCCGAGAGGCCGAATGGCTGCGCGATCATCTCGCGGGTGATGCCACGGGGGAACTCGCCGATGTGTCGCGCGCCTTCACGCGTCACCTCGACCGGCATACGGATCGGCTGACGTACCGTCTCAGCCGCTATCAGCTGGTGCACGTGGTGGGACAGCACGGCATGGAGACGCCGTTTGCCCGTCAGCTCGCTGATCGCGTCGATCGTGGCGGCGCGGCGTTGCGTCTTGAACTGAACGACGTCCAGGACGTCGACGTGCGCGATGGCGGCGCGCAGCGGGTGCTCCATCGCATTCGTATTCGCCTCAAGCGCCAGCGCGCCATGCTCGCGCCGTTCACGCGCGCGCACCCCGCCATCGGGGCGTGGTATGCGCTAGCGACGCAGGGGCAGGATGCGCTGGGCGCCATGCGCGACGCCGCGTTGTTGGCTGACCGCGCCACCGCGCACGGCTACCATGCCCTGTCGGCCGCGTTGCACGCGGTGGCGCTTGGCCACTTCGACGCATTCCATGCCCGTTGGTGCCAGAGCGTGGACGCCGTCACGCAATGCCGTGACGCGGCGAGCGCCGCGCTGCGCGCCCTCGCCGCCGACACGCAGGCCGCGATCTCGGGCGCAACTACGGACGCAACTACGGACGTAACCGCGGACGCACGGCATGCGCCGCCCACATCCACCGACGGCTTCACGGTGCCGGCCGATCACGGCTTGCCCATGGAGATTGAGCGCAAGTTCCTGCTGCATGGATTGCCGCCGGAGGCCGCGATGGCCACCTCGGTGCGCATCGAGCAGGGATGGCTGCCGGGCACGGTCCTGCGCGAGCGATTACGCCGCGCGGTCGCCGCCGACGGAACGATTCGGTGCACGCGCACCGTCAAGCTCGGTCCGTCTGGTGCCCGCATCGAAGTGGAGGAAGACACGACGCCCGCGCTGTTCGATGCACTCTGGCCGCTCACGGTGGACGCGCGTATCCGGAAGCGCCGCCATCTCGTGCGCGAAGGCAGCCTCACGTGGGAGGTCGACGTCTTTCTCGATCGCGACCTCGTGCTGGCGGAAGTCGAGTTACAGGATGCCGCGCCGGACATCGCGAACAACGTGCCGATGCCCGCTTGGTTGGCGCCGTTTGTCGTGCGCGAGGTAACGCACGAGCCGGCGTACCTGAATTCCGTGATGGCACGGCGAGATATGGTCTCGCCCGAACACGGATCGGCCGGTGTCTTCACCGCCGCACCGGTCACGCCGTGAGCCCCGCGCATGATTAGCGACACCGTGCTCACCACACTCATTCCCATCCGGGATCATCGCGAACGGCTCGTCTCGTACGCCGTGTCGTCGTGCCCCGCCTACGAAGGCGGCGACTCTCCGGATCCCGAAGCCGAGGCGCGTCGCACGATGGAGTCCATCGGGTCGCTGACGCGACTTGCCGGCCGGAGCTTGGTGGTGCCCACCACACCAAGCCTGCTGCGCGAGGGCGCGGTCACGCGATTCGTCTCGACCGATGCGTTCTGGCTGCTCGCCACCGATGCGCTGGAGGATCCGGCCACGCGTCGCGCGGTGGAGCGTTTGCAAAGTTCGGGGCTGCACTTTGCGCTGCAGGGGTTTCCCGACGGCGCCCCGCTGCCGACGGCGCTCGTCGGATCCATCCTCGTGATGGACGCGATGCGCACCCCGTCGCCGCTGCTGGAGAGTCGCGTCCGGGTGCTGCTGCAGGCAGGCCTCCGCCCGATGGTCCGCAACGTGGACGATCGGGCCACGCGGCACCGCGCGATGAACGCGGGCGTGGCATTGGTCAGCGGCCGTTTGCTCGCGCGCGGCGCGTCCGCCGCCTTTGACCATGCCGCGCAGGACAGCGCGCTGCGCGCGTTGCGCACGCTCGCGAGTTACGCCGACGGACGCCCCGCCGACTCGGCGTTTGACCGGTACGTGCATGAAGACCAACATCTCGGCGCTGCGCTGCTGAAAAGCATCGGGTCCGCCGCCATGGGGATGCGCGGCCCGCGCTCGGTCTCGCACGCGCTCAATGTCATGGGCCGCGATGCGGTCATGGAACAGTTGCTGACCGTCACGGCGCGCCTGTTGGCGGACGCCGCACGCAGTCCGGAGCTCGCGCTCATCGCGTTGCGCCGCGCCCGCATGGTGGAGCGGCTTGGTGCCGCGGTCGACAACGCGCCGCATCCGCGCGCGCGCGCCATCGCCGGCCTCTTGTCCGTCGCGGAGTTCGCACTCGGCGCTCCGTCCGTGCAGCTCGCGGAGCTGCTCGAATTGCCACCGTCGCTGGCCGATGTGTTGGTCGAGCGTAAACTGCCGTTAGGGCGCTTGATTGATGTCGTGGATGCGATGGATTACGGCTGGTGGGACGATCTCCGTGCCCGGTGCAGTCGTCTTGGCATCGCGCCCCTGGTCGTGAGCGAAGCGTGGCTGGGCTGCTGGAAAGCCGCACGCGACGAGCTCGGGAACTAGTTCATCGGGCGCGATGTGCCTCAGTATTCAGCCTGTCATTCTTTTGCGTGTCCGTCCTTAGCCGTCGTCCTATGTCTCCGCGCGAGTACCTGATCGACCGATTTCGCACCGACGCTGTCACGCTGCGTCAACGCGCCGCGCAGCTCCGGAGCGGCCCGCCGCAACCCGGACCGGACGCGGCCACGTCGCAGCGTATGGCCGAGGCGTGCGAGGACGTGCTGGCCATGATTGAGGCCATCCCCGAAGCGGACGATGCGTCCGCGCTCGTGGCCGCCTTGACCGCGCTCATGCCGCTGCTTGATCGGCGCGCCCTCGCCTCGAGCGCGTCACCGCCGGTGCGCTCGGTCTTCGCGGGCGCCGCCACGCGCATTCGCGAAGTGGCGGACGCCGAGCGCCGGCATCAGTCCGCCGCGACGCCGGCGATGGACGACGCCGGCACCGATGATGAGATCGGCGACGATGGGCTGGACGAGGAGATCGACGGCGACGAGATCGACGGCGATGCAATCGAGGAGGATCTGGACGCCGACGATGATGACCTGCTGGATCCGGACGCGCACGCATGAGCCGGCGCGGTCGCCCCGGGCCACCGGAGCCGGAGGAGGACGAAGACGACGCGCCCGTCGGCAAGGCGCGTCTCGACAAATGGCTGTGGGCCGCGCGCTTCTTCAAGACACGCGCACTGGCCGCCGAAGCCATTGATGGCGGCAAGTTGGAAGTGAATGGCGAGCGTCCCAAGCGAGCCAAGCTCATTCAGGCGGGCGACCGCATTCGATTGCGCGATGGCGCCTACGAATGGCACCTCGTGGTGCGCGATATCGCACAGCGGCGTGGTCCGGCGGCGGTGGCGCAGCAGTTGTACGAGGAGACCGCCGACAGTCAGGCGCGTCGTGCGGCCATGCATGCGCAGATGAAGGCCAACCCCACCGCGTTCACGCATGGCGACAGTCGTCCGGGCAAGCGCGACCGCCGCGAATTGCGTCGCCTGAAGGGCGACTGACCCTCTACGCGCCGGTCCTCGCGCTCAGTGCCTCGCGCAGCGCCTCGCGCACGAGACTGATCACGACGTCGGCATCATCGCGCGGCTCCAGATCGTACACGCGCGCACGACGCGACGTCGCGGCGCGCTGCTCCTGCGGCGACGACACGACGCGCGACGACGACACCGCGACAACGGCCGCCCGCACCACATCGGCATCGTCGGGCGCATCGACCAGCAGGACGGCTATCACGAGCGGATCGGCGAGACACTTGGCCGCCTCCGCCGCGCGTGAGGAGACGCGCACGCGCACGCCCAGTGCGGCGGCGGCGCGCAACGCGTGGGCCAGCGCCGACCGACGCGCCATGCTGCCACCATGCACCAACACGGCAGGCTGGCCTGCATCGACGGGCACAACGGGGGGCGTCATGCGTTACGCATCGGGAGTGAAGTCCGCCAGCAGCGTTCCGAGCAGCGGTGCATCGAGATGGTGCGCGCCGTCAAAGGTGCGCGCGCGGTAGGTCACACCTAAGCGGTCGAGTGTTGCGCGTATACTCTCGCGAGCCGCGTCGGTCGCGAACGGATCCTCCGTTCCGGACACGATGAGCAAGCGCTCCCCCTGCATGCGATGAGCAAACGTACGGGCGTGCACCGCGTGGGTGGGCACGTCATGCGCCAACCCGCCCGCCCACGCCACGAACTGCTGCGGCGCCACGTGCCCCGACGCAATCCATCGCATGGCCGTCGCGACGCCTTGGGAGAAGCCCAAGACGGCCACGGCCGGTGGCGTGTGCTGCGCAGCCGATGCTTCGCGGATGACCTCGTCGTAGACGGCGTCCAGCCACCGATGGGCATCGGCAATCTCCGTCTCGCGCGACTCCCGGGTGAGCCACGTCGCGCCGATGCGTTGTTGATGGCCGCCGTCCGCGCGTGGCATGTCGAGATAGAACCGCGACAGCGCTTCCGGCGCGATAATGCACGTATCCGCCGGAATCACGCCCGCGAACGGCCGGACAAACCGGCCGGCCAGCATGCCATAGCCGTGCAAGACGAACCAGATCCGTCGAGCACGCGCCGGTTCCTCGCCCACCACCACGTAGCGCGCCGTCCGCAGGGTCTGACGCTCGCGCACGCGCGCGTCGCGTGCCGTGACGTCTGGAGCGTGCACGTCGCGCGACGTGGTGTCGTCGGTCACGGCAGGTAGGCGATGGCGGAAATTTCCACCAGAATCCCGCGCAGCGCGACACCGACCGCTGCACGCGTCGGATACGGCGGCGAAAACACGGTCTTATACACCTCGTTAAACCGTCCCCAGTCGTTCTCATCGGCGAGATACACAGTCACACTCACGATCTGCTGCATCGTCGCGCCGGCGGCGTGCACAATGCGCGCGACGTTATCAAGCGTGAGGCGCGTTTGCTCTTCGATGGTTTCACCGACAATTTCCCCCGTCGCGGGATCACGTGGTGTCTGACCTGATACGAATAACAGGTTGCCCGCGCGTACACCCGGAGAGTAGGCTCCGGCGGGGGGTGGCAGGTCGGGAAGGCGGACGGGGGTCCAGTCGCGATCAGTTGCTGACATGCGGGATAGCTCGCAGAGTAGTGCTAAGGCGGAGGCGGCATGACGACGTTCCTGGAACAACTCGAAACGCCGGTGCCGGTCGTGGACCTCGACCGGATGGCGTTAAATCTGGACCGGATGGCGGCATACGCCACCCTCCACGGCCTGCAGTTACGTCCGCATGTGAAAACGCATAAGTCGCCGCGCATCGCCGCCGAGCAGTTGCGTCATGGTGCCGTCGGCCTCACGTGCGCCACCCTGCGCGAGGCGGAGGTGATGAGCGAGGTGTGCGATGACATTCTCATCGCGTATCCACCCGTTGGCGCGGCCCGCCTGGAGCGCCTGGCCTGCTTGCCCGATGACGTGCAGGTGAGTGTGGCCGCTGACGATGCGAACGCCCTGCCCGCGCTGTCGCTGGCGGCCAAGCTGGGGCGCCGCGAATTTCGCGTCTTCGTCGAAGCGGACATGGGGATGCATCGCGTCGGCGTCGCCTCGCCCGAGAAGGCGGTCGCGTTGGCGCGCGCCATTAGCGACAGTTCGGGGCTCGTCTTCGGTGGCCTGCTGTTCTATCCGGGGCATATCCGGCAGGATGTCACGCAGCAGACGGCCCCGCTGGCGGGGCTGACCACCGATCTCGCGCGCTACCTCGACGCGCTGCGCGACGCCGGGTTACCGGCACCGGTGGTGAGCGGTGGCTCCACGCCGGCCGCATGGCGCATGCACGAAGTCCCCGGCGTCACGCAGGTCCGCCCCGGCACCTACGTGTATAACGACCGCACGACGGCCGCCATCGGGGCCTGCCATTGGGACGACTGCGCCCTCACGGTGCTGGCCACGGTGGTGAGTGTGGCCGTGAAGGGGCAAGCAGTCGTCGACGCCGGCACGAAGGCGCTGGGTCGCGAGCCTATTCGTGCCGACGGCGACGGCTTCGGCGCGCTCCTCGACCATCCGGAAGTGATCGTGTCGCGCATGTCCGAAGAACACGGCATCCTCGATCTCTCCAAGAGCGACTGGAAGCCGCGCCTCGGCGATCTGGTGCGCATCGTGCCCAATCACGTGTGCATCGTGGTGCATTTGTTCGACGAGATCATTGGCGTACGCGGCCACGCGGTCGAAACGCGCTGGCCCGTGGCCGCGCGCGGTCGCGGCCCGTCCACCGACAGCATCGAGTCCGGCCCGTCCCGCCCGCGCGCGGTCTAACCGCGCCGCGTCACCGGCACCGGCACCGGCACCGGCACCGGCACCGGTGCCGTCATCGTTACCAGCGCGCGATCGCGCCGGTGCGGGCGCGGGACAGTTTCAGCAAATCCATGGGGGCGAGCGCGAGCTCTACACCGCGGCGACCGCCACTGACGTGCACGCGGGCGTGCGTCAGTGCGCTGGCATCAATCACCACGGGGAGCGGTTTCTTCTGCCCCAAGGGGCTGATGCCGCCCACCACGTAGCCCGTGGCCCGTTCGGCGGCCGCCGCGTCGGCCATGCGGGCGCGACGGCCTCGCACCGCGTCGGCCAGCGCCTTGAGATCGAGCATCGCGCTGACCGGTACCACCGCGCACACCAGCCCGACCCCCTCGACGTCGGCGACCAGCGTCTTGAATACGGTCTCCGCGTCCACGCCCAGCGCATCGGCGGCCTCCTGCCCGTACGAGGCCACCGAGGGATCGTGCGCATATTCGAGGACCTCGTGGGCGATACCGGACTTTCGGACGAGCAGGATGGCAGGTGTCATACCCGCTATCTTGCCATAGTGCGACTGCCCCGCGCCACTCCCCGCCCATGACGACCGATCGGCCCGCGGATTCGACCGCTCCCGCGCGGCGCGTCCTGCTGGTGGACGCCGACGCGTTCTTCGTGGCAGTGGCGCGTCAGGAAGATCCCGAGGGGGCCGGCCGCGCCGCCCTGCTCATTGTCGGGGGGCGCCCGGGATCGCGCGGCGTGGTGTGCAGCGCGTCGTACGAGTGTCGCGCCTTTGGGGTGCGCTCCGCCATGTCCATCGCCCGGGCCCTGCAACTGTGCCCCGAGGCGCTCTGCGTGCCCGTCCCACGCAAAGCCTGCGGGCAGCGCAGCCGCGAGATCCAGCACGCGCTCACGCAGATCGCGCCGGTCGTGCAAGCGTCCAGCATCGACGAGTGGTATTGCGACATGGCCGGCACCGAGGCGCTTTACGGCCACGAGTCGCTCGCGGCGACGGCCGCCCGCATCCGCCGCGCGGTGTTCGAGGCCACGGGGCTGTCCGTCTCCATCGGCGGCGGGACGTCGCGGTTGGTGGCGAAGATGGCGGTCGAGGTGGGCAAGCCCAAACCCGGCACCGGCGGCACGGGGGTGCACTGCGTCGCGCCCGGCGACGAGGCCGCCTTCCTCGCGCGCTTCCGGCTCGCCGATCTGCCCATGGTCGGGCCGAAGTTCGCCGCGTCGCTCGAGCGCATCGGCCTGGTCACCATCGCCGAGGCGCAGGAGTGGTCGCAGGAGGCCCTCGTCGCGCGGCTGGGCGAGCGGGCGGGACGTTGGCTGTACCGTCGGATTCGTGGGCTGGACGACAGTGTCGTGGCCTCGCGCGACGCACAGAAGCAGGTCAGTCGCGAGGAGACATTTGCCCATGACCTGCACGACGACACGCTCATTGGGCGCGAGCTGCTCCGATTGGCGGTCCGCGTCTCGGCCGACCTCCGCGAGCAGTCGCTCCAGGCGCGGACGGTGACCGTCAAGCTGCGCGACACGGATTTCCGCACACGCTCCGCGCAGCGGACGCTGCGACGTCCGATCGAATCCGAGCGTTCCGTCGTCAAAGCCGCCCGGGCCCTGTTGCAGCAGCTGCGCAGTCGGCGGCGGGTGGGGGCGCGACTGCTGGGCATTGCGCTCTCGCATTTCGACGAGGCGCCCCCCGAGGTCGCCCAGCTGGCCCTGTTCGACGCACCGCCGCCCTCCCCCACCGACGACCCCGTGGAGAGCGACCGCGATCGCGCCCTCACCAAGGCGCTGGACCGGATCCGCCACCGGTACGGGTCGGCCGCCATTCTGCCGGCGCAGCTCGTCGAGAGCGCCACGGAGATCGGTCCGCGCGTTGAAGAGTGAGGCGAGGCGTGCGGAGACGCACCCTGGGGGCAGTAGCGAGTCGGGGGCCGACTCGCTTAGCTTAGGGGCGATTCGGCCTCGTGACGAGGCCTTCCTCCTGTGCCATCGACAGTCGACCGGCGAATCGCGCGGGTCGCATGTTCCTGACGGGGTCTTTCCATGAGTGCTGCGTACGATCCGAACAAGCAGGGCTGGGGCGCTGCCGCGATCACCTGCCTGTTGACGGCCGGTCTGGCGTTCACCGCCTACACCATCCACAACAACACGTACGTGCACCCGCGCGACCCCATGATGCAGCAGGTGTATGAGGCGCGCGACGCGGCCGCCGAACACGCCCCCGCTGAGCACGCGGCGCCGGAGCACAAGGCAGGCGAAGCAGCGGCGGAGAAGGCGGCACCGGCCGAAGCAGCACCGGCTGCCGCAAAGCACTAGTCGTTCGACGCACAACACCTGAAAAGGCCGTGTGACCCGTTGTCACACGGCCTCTTTCACGTCCGCACCATGCATCGATTTTTTCTATGTATGTGTTCTGAACGCAACGATACGGCGCGCTCGCCATCGTGCACGGTTCATGTCGACCGTACGGACCGTGCAAGCGACGCGGTGCCGTCCGATCGCTTCCGCGGTGCGCCATTCCTCGCCTGACGTGAACTGCCTATGACGGCCCCGACGCTGCACACGCTGAACTATCAGCATCTGCTCTATTTCTGGGTGGTGGCCCGCGAGGGGAGCATCGCGCGCGCGACCACCGTCCTGCACCTGACCCAGCCCACCATCAGCGCGCAGCTCAAACTGTTAGAAGGTGCGTTGGGCGCGCCGTTGTTCGCACGCCGAGGACGCGCCCGGGAGCTCACCGAGACTGGCCACCTCGTGTTCACCTACGCGGACGAAATTTTTCGTACCGGGCGTGAGTTGACCGCGGCGCTGCACCGAGGGACCGGCGCGGCGCCGTCACGGCTCATCGTCGGCATTTCCGATGCGCTACCGAAGCTCACCACGTGGCGCCTGCTCAAGCCCGCCCTCGATCTGGTCCCGCGGCTGCGGCTCACCTGCCGCATCGATAAGACCGAACGCCTCGTAGCGGACTTGGCCGTTCATGCGCTCGATCTCGTGCTCGCGGACACGCCCGTCTCGCCCGCACTCCCCGTGCGCATGTTCAACCATCTGCTTGGAGAATGCGGGGTCACGATCTTCGGGGTGGACGCGCTGGCCCGCCAGCATCGTCGTGGCTTTCCGCAATCGCTCGATGGCGCGCCGTTTCTGCTCCCAACCGAGAACACCGCGACGCGTCGCTCGTTTGATGCGTGGTGCTTGGCGCACGATATCGCGCCGCACGTCGTCGCCGAAGTGGAAGACGTGGCGATCCTGCAGGTCTTCGGCCAGGAGGGGATGGGATTATTCGCGGCCCCGACGGTGGTCGAAGCGCAGATCAAGCGGCATTACGGCGTGCGGGTGGTGGGCCGCCTCCCCGAGGTGCGCGAGCGCTTCTACGCGATTAGCGCGGAACGCAAGCTGGCCCACCCCGCCGTGCTCGCCCTGACCGAATCCGCGCGCACTCGGCTCTTCGTGTAGCGCGCGGTATGCGGCGTCGGCACGTGCCGCCTGACCGCTACTGCACCACGGGCGACATTGGCGGCGTCGCCATCGGCGGGACCGCAAGCGGCATGGGCGGTCGCATCGGCACCGGAATGGTGAACCAGAACTCACTCCCTGCTCCGAGGGCGCTGGTGACGCCGATCTCGCCGCCGTGGGCCTCCACGATGCCCTTCGCGATGTACAGGCCGAGTCCCGAGCCCGCGCGCAGCAAACGCGGCGCCTGCCAGTACCGTTCGAACAATCGCGGCACGTCTTCGGCGAGAATTCCCGGCCCGGTATCGCGCACCGCGATGCGCACCATCTCGTTCACTTTATGCAGGGACAACGTGACCTGCCCGCCGTGTGGCGTAAAGCGCACCGCATTGCCGAGCAGATTCGAGAGCACCTGCTGGAGCCGCATGCCGTCGGCGAATACGGAGGGCAGCTCCTCATCGATGTGCCGCACGAACTGCAACGCCGAGTCGGCCATAACCGGCTTGAACTGGTCGGCCACTTCTTCCGCCAATTCGGCCAAGGACATGCGTCGGGGTTCGATGCGCAGGCGGCTCGCGGAAATCCGCGACACATCCTGTAGATCCTGGATCAACCCATTGGCCTGCCGCGCGGCGGCGAGAATGCTCAGCACCTCGTCCTCTTCGAGCAGCGTGGCCGAGTTACGATCGAGCGCGGCGCCGGTGAGCAGCACGATGGCGTTGATGGGATTGCGCAGATCATGCGAGACGATGGCGAGCATATCATCGCGCTCGCGGACCGCCTGTCGCGCTTCCTGATACAGTCGCGCATTTTCGAGCGCGAGCGCGGCCAGCCCAGCGTACTGCTCCGCGACTTGCACTTCTTCTACGGAGTGGGTCGCGCCCACCGATGCGCGCACCAGATGCAACACGCCGATGGCGCGACCGCTCGCGCGCAGTGGCACCGATAGCACGGCGGCGGCCCCGAGTGCGTCGGCGCGCGCGCGATCGGCCGAATCAGTGAAATTCGTATTGAGCCACGCGGTGACGTTGCGGACGCGCTGCGGTTCCACCTCGTGCGCCGCGCGACTGTCGCGCAAGACCGGCGCCCCAGCCGCGGCGGGCGACCGGCGCGACACCAATGCACGCGTCAACTCCTGTTGCAGCGGGTCGGCGTGCGTCGCGGCCGCGCGACGCATGTCGCCATCGGAGGTCAACAGTTCCAGCACGCTCCAGTCACCCAGCAACGGCACCGGCAACTCGGCGACCGTGGCCGCAGTGGACTCGACATCCAGCGACGCGGCCATGACCCATCCGGCCGTCGCCAACAGGCGCTGCCGATCTTCGACGCGGCGCCGCTCGCTCACATCGCGCAGCGTGACCATGAAGGTGCGCTCGCCCTCGATGGTGACGCGCGCAATCGCCGCTTCGGCCGAGAACGATTCCCCGTTGCGCCGCAGGCCGGAGATCTCGCGTCGATCCGCCATGCGTCGCGCTTCCGTCTCGCCTTCAGCGAAGGCGCGGATGTGTCCGCGGTGGACCGCGCGCGCGCCCATGGGCAATAACCGATCGAGCGGCTGCCCAATCATTTCGGCTTCTGTCCAGCCGAACGTCTGCTCTGCACCGCGATTGAAGCGCACGATTTTGAAGTTGTCGTCGAGCGCAATGATTGCGTCGGCGGCAATATCGACAATCGCAGACAGTGCCGCCAGCGAGTGCTTAGGATAGGGCATGAAAGGACACCGGTTGGTGAGTAAACGAAGCCTATCAGTTGTTCCCCTATGTTTCCAGAGGATTCGCTCACCGATGTTGTGTCGAATGCATTCTCACGCCCTGCGCCGCATGTCATCGTATTCATGAGATCGTTTCCGATTCCTCGGCTTCCGCTCGTCGCCCTGCTATGTCTCACCGTGGGCGCGCTGCTGTCATGGCTCCCTGACGGCGAACTCTGGCGCACGCGCGTGTGGTACGCGGGGCTCATCGCGACGGGCATCCCGGTGTCGTGGAAAACGCTGCGCGGCATGTTCGACGGCGAGTTCGCGTCGGATGTGGTCGCCATGCTGGCGATCGTCGGCGCGATCGGGTTGCAGCAGCCGCTGGCCGGCTTAGTCGTGGTGCTGATGCAGACCGGCGGCGAGGCGCTGGAAACCTACGCCGTCGCGCGCGCGAGCAGTGCCGTCGAAGCATTGGAAGCGGATGCACCTCGGCATGCGCATCGTCTCGTAGAGTCGACGGTGACCGACATTGACGCCACCGCGATTGTGCCGGGCGACATGCTGCTGGTGCGGCCGGGCGAGTTGGTGCCATGTGATGCGACGGTGCTCTCGGGCACATCACATGTGGACACGTCGCGACTGACCGGCGAGCCGGTCCCCGTAAAGGCCGTGCCCGGCACGATCTTACTCTCGGGGAGCGTCAATCAGGAGGGTGCGCTCACCGTGCACGCCGTTCGCGCGTCGCAGGACAGTCAGTACGCGCGCATCGTAGAACTCGTGCGCAGCGCGCAAGCCAGCAAAAGTCCGTTGCAACGCGCCGCGGATCGCATCGCGGTGTGGTTTACGCCACTCACGCTGCTCGTGTGCGCCGTCGCGTGGGTGATCTCGCACGATGTCGCGCGTGTGCTCGCCGTTCTCGTGGTGGCCACCCCCTGCCCCCTTATTCTGGCGGCGCCGGTGGCCATCATCGGCGGGATCAATCGCGCCGCGAAGCGGGCCATCATTGTGCGCAATGGCGGCGCGCTTGAAGCGCTGGCCCATGTGGAGATTGCGGTCTTCGACAAGACAGGCACACTCACCATCGGCAAGCCGCGCGTGCATCAGATCGTGTCGGACGACGGCGTGTCGTCCGATGAGATGCTGTCGTTGGCGGCAGCGGTTGAACAAGGATCGGGGCATCTGTTAGCGCGCGTGGTGGTGGCGGAGGCGGACGCCCGGCAACTGCGGGTGACGCTCGGCACCGAATTGCGCGACACACCGGGACGCGGCGTCATCGGACGCGTTGGTGATGTGACCGTGTCGGTGGGCTCGCCCGACTTCGTGCGCGAGACGATGCCGCAGCTCTCGGCGCGGCTCGATCAGATGGAACTCGACGCCGATGGCCTGCGCGCCTACATGGGTAGCAGTTCAGGGCTGTTGGGGCGCATTGAATTCGCCGATGAGCTGCGTGAAGATCTGCATTTGCTCTTTGCCGCATTCGAGCGACTGGGGATTCGCGAATCGCATCTGCTGTCGGGCGATCGCACGGCCAACGTCGCGAAGATCGCGGCGCAGCTTGGCATCACGCGCTATGCCGGTGATCTGTCCGCAGAAGACAAGGTGCGACGCGTCCAGGCGATGGAAGCGGGCGGCACGCGGGTGTTGATGGTGGGGGACGGGACCAACGATGCGCCCGCGCTGAGCGCAGCGAGCGTGGGCGTGGCGCTGGCCGGGCACGGCGGTGGCGTCGTCGCCGAGGCGGCCGATGTCGTGTTGCTGATTGATGACCCCACACGCGTGGCCGAAGCGGTCCAGATCGGGCGCCGCGCCCTGACGATTGCGCGACAGAGCATCGGCGTCGGGATCGGGCTGAGTCTGATCGGGATGGTGCTTGCCGCGCTGGGCTATCTGACACCGGTGGCGGGCGCGCTCGCGCAGGAGGCGATCGATATCGCGGTGATTCTGAATGCGCTGCGCGCGAGCTGGGCGGGGGCGGCCCCGACAGTGAGTGTGTAGCCGGTGTGCGCAGGCGCTGATGCAGCTGTGCCACAGCCGAGTGCCGCGTCGGCGCACTACTTTCGCGTATCGGCATATACCGCTACACACGTAACTGATGCTGCCGTAAGGACTTCACTCCGCTGGGACGAACGGGGGGCCGCGGTACGATTTATGCTGCGTTGGATAGCGTCCTCAGGTGCAGGTGGCCATCACCCCCGTGTTTCGTCGACGACGAACCAAGCGGGACCATCCGGAGCAATCGATTATGCGTAGAAATTTATTGGTAGCGGCCTGCGCCGCAGCGCTGTCCCTTTCGCCGCTCGCATCAGCCTCGGCGCAATGGGGCCTCGGCAACAATGTGCTGTATTGCGGTGGTAATGATTTCAACTTCTGTTTTGAAGTGACGACGGCGCAGGTGTCCAGCGATTTCATCGTGAAGCTCTACAACGTGAATCCCTCGGCACCGTATTCCAGTCTCAGCTTCTTTGCCGCCGGATTTACCATCGCGCCGACCGCACCGACCATCGATAACGGCCCCGGCGTGAACATGACGTACTCGTCAGATCTGACGTCGCTCTCCGGCGCCGGCGGACCGTCTGGTCCCTACCAGGGCGCGCATAAATCCGGGGCTGCCGCCAACGGCGTGGGCGTCGGAGGAACGGAGTACGTGCAATTCACATTTGCCAATACGACCGCCGCCAGCTGGAGCGCCAACAGTGTGCTTGGCGTGCACGCCGGTAGCGGTCCCAGGGAGTGCTCGTCGAAGATGTACGTGAACGTCTCCAGCGGCGCGGTGACCGACAACGTCGATGCCGCGGCGTATCAGGATTGCGGATCGCCCATCTCGACCGTCCCCGAGCCATCGACGTATGTGCTCTTGGCGTCGGGGCTTGCGGCCGTGGGTATCATCGCGCGCCGTCGTCGCCCGGTGGCTTGACGGCGCACTAGACAGGGTACAACACTGAACGCCCCAGCCAATCGGCTGGGGCGTTCAGTCATTGTCACTTGAAATTGTCAGTCGGCAGTGGCACTTGGCATTGAGAGCCTATTGTGATCCGAAACATTTCGGCATCCTGCTCATACCGTCACAGTCTCGGCACGAGGTCACGCAACCTTAACTGCCGACGTCGGGGCCACGGCCACGCGCTCAAATCCGTGTTTTTTCGCTCGGTACAACGCGGCGTCGGCGCGGGCCTTCCACGCCTCCGCGTCTTCCATGGGGTCCAGCTGCGCGACACCGACCGACGCCCCGAGGCTGAACTCCATGGCGGGGTGCGGCGCCGGTAGCGCGGACAGCGTCTCCCCCAGCCGCAGCGCGAGCGCCTGGGCGGTCTTCCAATCGGTGTTGTGGAGGATGACCGCGAACTCGTCGCCGCCGTACCGGCAGATCACGTCGGATTGCCGCAGGAAAACCTTGGTGAGCGCCTTCCCCAACGTGGCAATCGCCGTGTCGCCCGCCTGATGCCCGTACATGTCGTTGACGAGCTTGAGCTTGTCCATGTCGATCATCAACAGCACCACCGGTTGGCGCGACAGGGAATGCATCTGGACCGCACGCGCGACCATGGTGTCGAAGAGTTTGCGGTTGCCGATCCCCGTGAGCTCGGACGAGGGGCGCGGCTCTGGGGAGAGCTTTTTGAAGAACATGATGGGGGTGAAAGGTGTGGCGAGAGCTATCGGCACACCGTTGCACAGAGTTGAGTCACCGTCACCCCATCGGCACCACCTTCAACCGTTTGCGTATCGGCCCGTCCCCAGCAGGGCCGAGACGCTAAAAATCGTCGGCTTCGAGGGCCATGATGGGCGCGGCTCCCGACTGAATGACCGCCAACAGCGTCGCGGCTTCGGGGAGCAGGCGCGCCATGTAGAAGCGCGCGGTCTTGATTTTCGCTTCCAGAAAACGGGAATTCCCCGTCCCCGCGGCCAGCTTGGCTTTCGCCACGGTCACCATGCGGAGCCACTGCCAGCCCACGGCCACGAAACCCATGAGGTGCAGATACTCGGTGGCGGCCGCCCCCGCTTCATCCGGGTTCGCGAACCCGCGCT
>CALQGY020000045.1 GCA_943330235.2 Candidatus Kuenenia stuttgartensis | reverse complement strand
GCGGAACAGGTGATCAGCCGCCATGACAAAGTTCGTCGCGTACACGACGCCCCCCGCCAGCACTACCGCCAGGCACGCCGCGACTCGTGACCAAGCGCCCGCCCGCAGCACCGACGCCAGACCGACGAGCATCAGCGCTCCACACAACGCCCGGAGCGCCGAGCGCCAGCGATAGAGCGCGTACGCCACATCGACACTGCGGACCCGCTGACTGAACGGCAGCGGCATGATGAACCACACGTTCGCGATCTCGAACAGCGCCAGCCCGATCACGCCCAGCACGAACCACTTTTTCATGACGACACGGAGCCCACGCCCAACGCCTGACGCACCGCCGGCGCCACCACGGTCCCGTACAGCTCGATCGACTTGAGAATGTCCGCATGCGGCACCGGGCCCACGCTGAACTGGAGCAGCATGCGCTGGTGGCCGAAGAGGGCGTGCTCATAGAGGATCTTGTCGATCACCTGCTGCGGGCTCCCCACCAGCAGCGCACCATCCGGCGCGATCTCCGCGTCAAAATGCGGTCGCGACGGCGGCGGCCAGCCGCGCTCACGCCCGATCCGCCCCATCATCTCCACGTACGGCGGGAACGCAATCTCCGCCGCGCGCTGCGACGTCTCCGCAATCAGCCCGTGCGAGTTGATGCTCACCGGCATCGTCGCGGGATCACGCCCCGCACGTCGCGCGGCATCGCGATACAGCTTGACAAACGACACAAAACGCTCCGGCGGTCCGCCGATAATCGCGACCGCCAGCGGCAACCCCATCGCGCCCGCGCGCATGGCCGACGCCGGCGTACCGCCGACCGCAATCCACACCGGCAGCGGCGCTTGCAGCGGGCGCGGATACACACCGCGGGCATCAATGGGGGCCCGATGCTCGCCGCTCCACGTGATGACGGCCGTATCGCGGAGCTGCAGCAGCAGCTTCAGCTTCTCGATGAACAGCTCGTCGTAATCGTCGAGGTGCTGCCCGAACAGCGGATACGACTCAATAAAGCTGCCCCGCCCCGCCATGATCTCGGCGCGCCCGTTCGAGAGCAGATCGAGCGTCGCGAAATCCTGAAAGACCCGCACCGGATCGTCCGAGCTCAGCACCGTCACGGCGCTCGTCAGCTTGATGCGCGACGTCCGCGCCGCGGCGGCCGCTAGAATGACGGCGGGCGACGAGACGACAAAGTCCGGACGGTGATGCTCGCCGACGCCGAAGATGTCCAGCCCGACCTGGTCCGCGAGCTCGATCTCTTCGATCAGATCGCGGACCCGCTGCGCGACCACGCGCGGGTCGTTGGCCGTTCGGGGATCGGTCTCGCCGAAGGAATAAATGCCGAGTTCCATTGCGCCGGGGAGTGAGAAAGTCTGCGGAGTCCATCTGAGAGTACACGCGCCGATGCGGCTCGCACAGCGCCCGCTCGGCGGAACGCCCACGCGTCGGCCCTGGCCGGAGCCGCGTTCCGCTGGCGGTCGCGTCTCCCGTCGCCCGTCCCGAAGCACCATATTGTCTCTTGGTTCTACCCCCCGCCTTCGCTGCCCCAGCCCCGCCCGACCATGGCCATCAGTCTTAAAGTCAACGGTACCGTTCGATCACTCGACGTACCGCCTGAGATGCCGCTTCTTTGGGCTCTCCGCGATGAACTCGACCTCAAAGGCACCAAGTTCGGGTGTGGCGTCTCGCGATGCGGGGCCTGCACCGTGCATGTGAATGGTGTCGCGACCCGCTCCTGTCAGGCGCAGGTCGGCACCTCCCAGGGCAAAGAGATCACCACGATCGAAGGGCTCTCCCCCGATGGCCTGCACGCGGTGCAGAAGGCCTGGGAAGAACTCGACGTCCCGCAGTGCGGCTACTGCCAGGCGGGTCAGATCATGTCGGCCGCGGCGCTGCTGTCGAAAACGCCCAAGCCCACCGACGCGGACATCGACACCGCGATGAACACGAATCTCTGCCGCTGCGCGACGTACCTGCGCATCAAGGCCGCGATTCACCGCGCCGCCGAGATCAAGGCCGGCATGCCGACGCCCGCTGCTGGCGCGAGCGGTGCGAGAAAGCCCGGTTCCACTGACCAGTCCTGAGGAGCCGCCCATGACCAAGACTACCGAACCTACGTCGCCGGTGAATCGCCGCGACTTCCTCCGCGTGTCGGCGCTCGTCGGTGGCGGCCTGATGCTGTCCAGCTACGCCGAGCCGCTTGAGGCCTTAGGCCGCGTGGGCCTCACGCGCCCTCTCGCCGATCCCGCGCTGGGCGTGTTCGTCCGTATCACACCGGACGGCATCGTCACCATCACCGCGAAGAACCCGGAAATCGGTCAAGGCATCAAGACGATGTTGCCGATGCTCATCGCCGAAGAACTCGATGTGGAGTGGGCGAACGTGCGCGTGCAGCAGGGTGACCTGGATAGCACGAAGTATCAGCAGCAAAACGCCGGCGGCAGCACGGCCACGCCGAACAATTGGCTCCCCATGCGGCGCGTTGGTGCCGCCGCGCGCGCCATGCTCGTTGGCGCCGCCGCCAAGCAGTGGAACGTCCCGGCGAGCGAGCTCGAAACCGACAAGGGCGTGGTGCATCATCGGGCCACCAAGCGCTCGGCCAAGTACGGCGAGTTGGCCAGCGCCGCCGCGAGCATGAGTGCGCCCGACCTGGCCACCGTGCCGCTCAAAGACCCGAAGCAGTTCCGCATCATCGGGACGCGCACCAAGACGTACGACCTGCATGACATCGTGACCGGCAAGCCGATGTTCGGCATTGACGTCACGGTGCCCAACATGAAGTACGCGTCGTTCGTGAAGTGCCCGGTGTACGGCGGCAAGGTGAAGACCGCCAATGTCGCCGATCTGAAGACCATGCCCGGCATCACGCATGCCTTCGTCGTCGAAGGCGGCACGGCCCTCACCGGCCTGTTGGGCGGCGTGGCCATTGTCGGCAGCAACTGGTGGCTGGTGCAGCAGGCGCGCAAGAAGCTCATCGTCACGTGGGATGAGGGCCCCACGGCCTCGCAGAGCAGCGCGGGCTTCGCGGCCAAGGCCGCCGAGCTGTCCATCCTCCCCCCGCAGCGCTCACTGCGCAAAGACGGCGATGTCGATGCCGCGCTGGCCACTGCCGCGAAAGTGGTGAAGGCTGAATACGTCTATCCGTTTATTTCGCACGCCCCGCTTGAGCCGCAGAACTGCACTGCGCATTTCAAGGACGGCAAGTGCGAGATCTGGTCGACGTCGCAGACGCCGGAGAACGGCCGTGGCATGGTGGCCACGTTGCTCGGTATCAAGGCCGATCAGATCACGGTGCACATGGTGCGCGCCGGCGGCGGCTTCGGTCGCCGACTCAGCAACGACTACATGGTCGAAGCCGCGTGGATCGCCAAGGAAACGGGTGTGCCGGTGAAGTTGCTCTGGACGCGCGAAGACGACATCCAGCATGACTTCTATCGTCCGGGCGGATTCCATTATTTCACCGGCGGCGTGGACGCGAAGGGGAAGATCGTCGCGTTCCGCGATCACTTCGTGAGCTTCGGCGAAGGCGAGCGTTTCGCCAACAGCGCTGACATGCCGGCAAACGAATTCCCGGCGCGCTTCGTGCAAAACTTGGCCTTCGATGCCTCGGTGATGCCACTGGGCGTACCCACGGGCGCGTTGCGCGCACCGCGGAGCAATGCGCTGTCGTTCGCGTTCCAGGGCTTCATCGACGAACTCGCGGTTGCGGCGGGCAAGGATCCGCTGCAGTTCCGCATTGACTTGCTCAACAGCGAGATGCCAGCACCCGCTCCAGCGGCGGGCGCACCGGCCGGACCGCCGCAGGGTGCCGGCTTCGATGCCATGCGCATGCGCGGGGTGCTCGAGCAGCTGCGCGAGGTGTCTGGATGGGGCAAGACCACGCTCCCCAAGGGCACGGGCATGGGCGTCGCGTTCTACTTCAGTCATCGCGGCTACTTCGCCGAGGTCGTGCAGGCCACGGTGACCAAGGCGGGTGTAGCGACGGTGGATAAGATCTGGGCCGTGGGCGACGTGGGCAGCGACATCGTCAATCCCAACCACGCCGAGCAGCAGGTGCAAGGCGCAGCGATGGACGGACTCGGACAGGCATACGGGCAGGAGATCACCTTTGCCAACGGCCGCGCCGAGCAGACCAACTTCAACAACTATCCGTTGCTGCGTATGCGTCAGGCGCCGCCCATTGAGGTGCATTGGCGGAAGACGGCGTTCCCGCCCACCGGCATCGGCGAGCCCGCGTTGCCGCCGGTCGTGCCGGCGTTCATCAATGCCATCTATGCGGCCACCGGAAAGCGCGTGCGTTCCATTCCGCTGTCCAAAGTCGATCTCAAGTGGACCTGAGCCTCTTACTCGCATGAGCATTCGCACCATCACGACGTCCCCGTTCGCCGACCAGCGACCGGGGACGTCGGGTTTGCGGAAGCGTACGGCGCTGTTTTCCGCGCCGCGCTATCTCGAAAACTTCGTGCAGGCGTTGTTCGATGTCGCCGCGCTGCCCGTTGGCAGCACGCTTGTGGTGGGCGGCGACGGTCGCTTCTTCAATCGCGAAGCCATCGACACGATTATCCGCATGGCCGCCGCCAACGGCGTGTCGCGCGTGATCTCGGGGCGCGGCGGTCTCTTATCCACGCCCGCCGCGTCGCATCTGATTCGGCAGGGCGCGCAGGGGGGGATGATTCTCTCCGCGAGCCATAATCCGGGTGGCCCCGACGGCGACTTCGGCCTCAAGTACAACAGCGCCAACGGCGGTCCTGCGCCGGAATCGTTCACCAACGCAGTCGCGGATCGTGCGGGTGCGCTCACGTCGTATCGACTGGCAGATCTCGCGCCATTCGACCTCGACGCGATCGGCGTGCAGGTGCTCGACGTAGACGGCGTCGGCCCCTTTGCGCTGGAAGTGGTCGATCCCGTTGCGGCGTACGCGACGTTGATGGAATCGCTGTTCGACTTCGCGGCCATGCGTGCGCTCTTCGCCGGCGGCTTCCGCATGACCTTCGACGCGATGCATGCCATCACCGGTCCGTATGCGCATGACATCCTCGAAGGCCGGCTCGGCGCGCCGGCGGGCACCGTCATCAACGGTGTACCACTGACGGATTTCGGCGGCGGGCACCCTGACCCCAACCTCACGTATGCGCACGAACTGGTGGAACAGCTGTTCGGCGCAGACGCCCCCGATTTCGGCGCCGCGTCGGACGGGGACGGCGACCGCAACATGATTCTGGGGCGCCACTTTTTCGTGACACCCTCCGATAGCCTGGCCGTTCTGGCTGCGAACGCGACGATGGTGCCGGGCTACGCGCGCGGGCTCGCAGGTGTCGCACGCTCCATGCCCACCAGCGCCGCCGTGGATGTGGTCGCGGACGCGCTTGGCGTGCCGTGCTTCGAGACGCCCACCGGATGGAAGTTCTTCGGCAATCTGCTGGACGCCGGCCGCATTACGCTGTGCGGGGAAGAGAGCTTCGGCACCGGCTCCGATCATGTCCGCGAGAAGGACGGGCTCTGGGCCGTGCTCTTCTGGATCAATATCATCGCGGTACGCGGGCAATCGGTGGAGACCATCGTGCATGAGCACTGGGCGCGCTATGGTCGCAACTACTACACGCGCTACGACTACGAGGGCGTGCCCAGCGAGGCCGCCAACAGCGTCATGGCCCACCTGCGTGCGCAGCTGGCCACACTCCCGGGCACGGCGCTCGCGGGGCGCACCGTCCGTGCCGCCGACGACTTCGCGTATCGCGATCCGGTGGACGGCTCCACCAGTGCCAAGCAGGGGCTGCGCGTGCTGTTCACCGACGGCGCCCGCATGATTTTCCGACTGTCCGGCACCGGCACCGAAGGCGCCACCATTCGCGTGTACATCGAGTCACGCGAAACCAATCCCGCACGCCTCAACCTGCCGGTGGCCGAGGCCCTGCACGATCTGGTGACCACCGCATTGACCGTCAGCGACTTAGAAGCGCGCACCGGCCGCACGTCACCAACCGTCATCACCTAAAGACCGCGAACTCACCGCAACCCGCCCAACGCACCGCCCCCATCCGCGCCCGTCCGCGCCCTCCGCGGCCCCCGTGTAGCCATCACCCCACGTCATCACCCGCGTCCATCACCCGCATCCAACATCGCAAGCGCCGCCCGCACCGCATCCGGTATCGGCGTCGTCGTGCGCGAGACCCGGTCCACGTACACGTGCACAAAGTGCCCCACCGCCGCGGCGTCGGTCTCGTCGTTGCGAAACAGGCCAATCTCGTAGCGCACACTACTGCGCCCCAGATGCGCCACGCGGATGCCGGCGGTGACGCGATCAGGGAACGTGATGGGCGCGAGATAGCGACACTGCGTTTCGACCACCAGCCCGATGGCCGGACTGGTGGCGATGTCGAGCACCCCCTGCTCAATCAGCCACCGATTCACCGCCGTATCGAAGAAGCTGTAGTACACCACGTTGTTCACGTGGCCGTACGCGTCGTTGTCCATCCAACGCGTCTCAATCGTGCAATGTGCGCGGTACCGGTCGCGCGTGTCCGTGACCGGCGCCGTCATGGGCATGGGGGACGGAGTGCGGAAAGACGCACGCGCATCAGAGCGCCGCGCGATAGAGGGCGCGCACATCGTCCAGCGTGACGTCGCGCGGATTATTCACGAGCAGCCGCTGCACCTTCATCGCATCGACGGCCAGCATCTCAATGTCCGTTGCCTGCACGCCGACCTCGCGCAACGTGCGCTCGATGCCGAGGGCCGCGACCTGCTCCTGCATCGCGTTCACAAACGCCTCACCGGTGGCGCTGGCGCACACCACGCGACCGTCGCGCCGCAACGCCGTCGCAAGCTCCGCGTACAAGGCATCGGCCACCGGCAGATTGAAGTGCAGCACCGGCATCAGGACCAGCGCATTACTGAGCCCATGCGGCACGTGAAAGTGACCGCCAATGGGATACGCCAGCGCATGCACCGCGGCCACCGGCGCATTGGCGAACGCCATGCCGGCCAGCATGGCGCCCTGCAGCATCGCGCGACGCGCGGCCAAGTCACGGCCATCGTGCAGCGCGCGCGGCAAGCTGTCGGACAACAGCGACAGCGCGCGCACAGCCAGACTGTCCGACATCACGTTCTTCTTATGCCGCGACGTATACGCCTCGATGGCATGCACCATGGCATCAATGCCCGTCATGGCCGTGACGCGCGCCGGGAGTCCCGTGGTCAGTGTCGCGTCCAGCAACGCGAGGTCGGGATACAACACGCGCGCCACGACACCCTTCTTTTCACTGGAGGGCGTGGTCACGATGGCGATGGGCGTGACTTCCGATCCGGTACCAGCCGTGGTGGGCACCTGGATCAGCGGCCAGCGCGGTCCGGTGGCGCGCTCAATGCCGTAGCTGTCCGCGAGCGGCTGCGGCGTACGCGCCAGCAGCGCCACCAACTTCGCCGTATCGAGGGAACTCCCGCCCCCGAGTCCGATCACGCCGTCCACGGCCGCCTCGCGCGCCATCGCCACGGCCGCCAGCACCGACGATTCAGGCGGGTCGGCCTCGACGCCATCAAACACCGTCAGCGCCACACCAGCCACCGCGAAGCTCGCCAGTGCGTCATGCAACACGCCGCTGGCCATCAGCCCGCGATCGGTGACCACCAGCGCGTGGCGTACGCCCAACTCGTGGGCGTAGTGCGCCAACCGCGCGGCGCTCCCGTCGGCGCAAACAAGGCGCGGGGTCGTTTCGAAGGTGAAGTCGGTCACGCGAGGAAGCTGGCACCGTGGCGGCATACCGCACAATGTGTCCGCCCACCCTCGTGCGATCGACCGCGCGCGGTCTCCATGCACGGTCTTCCGCCCGAATTATCTTGCGGCGTGTTTCCAGACCCCACCGTCCGACTCTCGTGACCGCCGCGCTGACCCTGCGCGCCGGGCCGCTCGCGCTCGCCCGCATCCGCGAGCGCGGCCTGCGTCTCGACGACATCGACATCATCCCCGGCGCCTCCGGGGGCGCGAAGTGGCTCGCCATCGCGGGGCTGGACCGCTACCTCTTCGGCACGTTCCTGCAGTCACACCCGGGGCGCACGCGGCCGCTGCACGGGATCGGCTCCTCTATCGGCAGCTGGCGCATGGCGTGTCTCGCGCAGCGTGATCCGGTGGCGGCGCTGGCCCGCGGGCATCACGCGTACGTGTACGAGCAGCGCTACACCCCCAAGCCGGGGACGCGTGAAGTCACGGAGGTGCTCACGCGCTGCCTCGATCTCCTGCTGGGCGAGCGCGGCGTGGAGGAGATCCTCACGCATCCTTTTGTGCGCACGCATGTCATCACGGCACGCGGGCGCGGTCTTACCGCGAGCACGCAACGCACGGTGCTCGCCACCGCCATCGCCGTCGCCGCCGGCGCCAACCTGCTGCACCGGCGCACCCTCGCGCTCCAGTTCCAGCGCACCATCTTTCACTCGGCCGGCGACGACACGCCGTTCCGCCATCTGCGCGATCTTCCCACCGATCACCGCGCGCTGACGCGCGAAAACCTGCGCGACGTGCTGTTGGCATCAGGATCCATTCCGCTGCTGATGGACGGCGTGCGCATTGCCGGATCGCCGCGCGAACTGCATTGGGACGGCGGTGTGGTGGACTACCACCTCGATCTCCATTTCGGCGAGGGCGACGCGCACTCGGGTGTGCATGACGACACGCGCGGCCTCGTGCTCTATCCGCACTTCTACGCGCACATCGTACCGGGGTGGTTTGACAAGTCGCTGCCGTGGCGCCGAGCGCGCGCGCGACACTTTGCCCGCGCACTGCTCATCGCGCCGAGCGACGCGTTTGTCGCCTCGCTGCCTGGCGGCAAAATTCCCGACCGACGCGACTTCTATGCGTTCAGCCCCGCCGAGCGTGAGAAACGCTGGCAGGCGGTCATGGATGCCTCAGCGCGACTGGGCGATGAACTGCACGACCTCGTGGCCACCGGTCGCATTGCCGAGCACGTGCAGCCCTGGTAGAGCCTTGGTAGAGCCCCAGTAGGACACATCACGCGCGGCGCGCGGCGCCTGTAGCGTCGCCCGTTTAGCGCCGCGCGTTTAGCGAACCGCCTGCGCCGCCGCGCGCCCCGCCGTGCGTCCCGAAAAAATGCAGCCACCCAGAAACGTGCCTTCCAGCGAACGGTAGCCGTGCATGCCGCCACCGCCGAAACCAGCCGCTTCGCCCGCGGCGTACACGCCCGACAACGGCGCGCCGTCGGCGCGCAGCACGCGCGCCTCCAGATCGGTTTCGAGGCCGCCCAGCGTCTTGCGCGTGAGCACATGCAGTCGCACGGCGATCAGCGGCCCCGATGCCGGATCGAGCAGTTTGTGCGGCGGCGCCACGCGAATGAGTTTGTCGCCCAGGTACTGCCGCGCGCCCCGCAGTGCCGTGATCTGCAGGTCTTTCGTGAACGGGTTGTCCATCTCGCGATCGCGCGCGCGGACTTCGCGCTCGATCTGTGCGGCATCGAGCAACGGCGTAGGCGTGAGCGCGTTCATGCGCTGCACCAACGTCGGTACGTCCGACGCCTGCACAAAGTCCGCGCCGTCATCGAGAAACCGCTGCACCGGCGCCGGCACAGCACCGCCCGCGCGCCCCAGCACGCCGCGCACGCTCTTGCCCGTCAGGTCGGGGTTCTGCTCCGAGCCGGACAGCGCAAACTCTTTCTGGATGATCTTCTTGGACAGGATGAACCAGCTGTGGTCATGTCCCGTGGTGCGCAGATGCGCGAGCGTGCCCAGCGTGTCGAAGCCGGGAAAGAGCGGCACCGGCAAGCGACGCCCCAGCGCATCAAACCAGAGCGATGACGGACCGGGGAGAATGCGAATGCCATGGCGGCTCCACACGGGCGCGTAGTTCGTAATGCCCTCCACGTAGTGCCACATGCGGTCACGGTTGATCAGATGGCCACCGGCCGCTTCCGTGATGCCGATCATGCGTCCGTCCACGTGATCGGGGACGCCGGAGAGCATGTGCGCGGGCGCGGTACCCAGTCGGGCCGGCCAGTTCTTCCGCACCAGATCGTGATTGCCGCCAATGCCACCGGACGTCACGATCACGGCCTGCGCGCGCAGCGCGAAATGTCCCACGACGGTGCGCGCACTCGGCGCACTGCGCTCGACGGTGCTGGGCTCCAGCACCTCTCCCTCCACACCATCCACCACGCCGCCCTGCTGCGACAACCCCGTCACACGATGCCGGAACCGCAGCGTCACTAGGCCGCGCGCCACGGCCGCCTGCACGCGCCGCACAAATGGCGCGATGACCCCGGGCCCGGTCCCCCACGTGACATGAAAGCGCGGGACGGAATTGCCGTGACCAATCGCGCCGTAGCCGCCGCGCTCCGCCCAGCCCACCACGGGGAAGAAGCGCATCCCCTGCGCGTGCAGCCACGCCCGCTTCTCGCCGGCCGCGAAGTGCACATAGGCCTCGGCCCATCGGCGCGGCCACGTGTCTTCGTCGCGATCGAACCCCGCGGTGCCTTGCCAGTCCTGCCACGCGAGATCGAGGGAATCGCGAATGCGCAGGCGGCGCTGCTCCGGCGAGTTGACGAAGAACAACCCACCAAACGACCAGAAGGCCTGCCCGCCCAGATTCTGCTCCGGCTCCTGGTCCAGCAGGATGACCCGCTTTCCCGCGTCGGCCAGTTCCGCAGTGGCCACCAGCCCTGCCAGGCCGGCGCCGACGACAATGACATCAGTGTCCATGCAGAAGACTGAACGGAAAACGGGGGTGATGGAAGACACAGAGGCGTGGGAACCGTGGGGCCCCGTGACGGCATGCGGTTGGCGTTCGTCGCTCAAGACGCGGCGGAGAGCCTGTCGCGCGCTCACCGACGCTGCGCCGGAGCCCATCCGCCCCATGAAAAACGCCGAATCCGCGCTGGCGATATGCGTTGTCGGACTGGCCTGCTTCATCGGCGGTCAGACGCTAGGATTGCGGCGAGCCTCAGCGGCGCAGGAGTCGGCGGGCGCGTTGGCGGATCATGCGGTGCTTCGCCCCCCGCGCACGGACAGCGGCGCCACGGGTCGGCCAGAGGCCGCCGACGAGTCCTTCGGGACCGCGTCGCCCGAAATGCGCGTGGACGAAGCCGCACGGACGAACCGGCCCATCATGGCGCCGTCTGACCTGCGCCGTCGTCTCGCCGAGGGCTCCGCGGGCACCTACATCGATGAACTGATCACCGCGCGGGACTCCGCCGTGATTCGTTGGCCCGATCGCCTCACGCGGCCGCTGCGCGTATGGATTGCCGAGGACGAGCAGACGCCCGGCTGGAATCCCGATTTTGTGGTCGCCGTCCGCGATGCCTTCGACACGTGGGTGCTCACCGGGATTCCCGTGCGCTTCGACTACATCAGGGACTCGGCGAGTGCCGATGTGCACGTGCGCTTCGTCGAGCGCTTCAACAACGGGATCAGCGGGAAGACCGTATGGAGCCGAGACGTGGCGTGGTGGCTCGTCTCGAGCGACATCCAGCTGGGCCTCGCGCATCCAGGCGGCGGCACCGTTACGCCGCCGCAGATGCGAGCCATCGCGTTGCATGAAGTCGGCCATTTGCTCGGGCTCGATCATACCGTCGGTCTCGATGAGATCATGTCGGCGCGCATCCGCGTGCGCGAATTGACCGAGACCGATCGCGCCACCGTGCGACTGCTGTACAGCGTGCCGGCGGGATCGCTGCGGTAGCGGCCACGCGGTGCCGCGGCCCGTTGCGTTCTGCGCACCGGATCGTGGCATGGGAGGAGGGGGCCCCCGCGCGTAGTGACACGAGGGGCCGTCCGGGGTTTGATTACTTGACGGGCGCGTCGGCTCATCGTAGATGCCACATCGTAGATGCCACATCGTCATGCGCGTCGTCGTCACCGTTGTGACGGATCGCGCCGGCGACGGCGGTCTGCGGTCTTGTCCACGCCCGTCGTATCATCATCGCCTTTTCGCCCCACCGACTGAATCGTGCTGCTGCTCACTGCGCTGCTCATCGCCCTTAGCGACCCGACACCGGCTGGACTGCCGGGGCGGGAGCCGGCGGCTGTGGGCATGTCCGCCGAGCGCTTGGCGAACATTGAGCGCGTGGTCCAGCACGGCCTCGATGCCGGTGGGTACCCCGGCGCGTCGGTGGTGGTGGGCCGCAAAGGCTACGCGGTGATGTCGCGCGGATTCGGCTCGCTCGATTGGAGCGGCCGGAGTCCCGTGACGGTCAACGAGAGTATTTACGATCTCGCGTCGCTGACCAAGGTGATCGGCACCACCACGGCCATCATGGTGCTGTTTGATCAGGGGCGCATTGATCTGGACGCGCCGGTCTCGCGGTACCTCCCCGATTTTTCCGGTGGCCTCAAGGATCAGGTCACCGTACGCCATCTGCTGACGCATCGCGCCGGCTTACCGGCCGGGCGCGAACTGTGGCGCATGGCGCAGACGCCTGCCGACGCACGCGCCGCCGTGCTGGCGTCGCCCATTCAGTGCACCCCCGGCAACTGCTACGAGTATTCCGACCTTGGCGCCGACCTGCTGGGCTTCGTGGCCGAAGCGGTGAGTGGTCAGCCGCTTGATGTCTTTCTCGAGCGGGAAGTATTTGCCAAGCTGGGGATGCGGGACACGCATTACCGCGTGCCGCTGGAAGACATCCTCCGGACGGCGCCCACGGAAATCGCCCCGCCGCGCGGCTACCCGCTGCGCGGTGAAGTCCACGACGAGAACGCCTGGGCGCTGGGTGGGGTGGCTGGGCACGCGGGGTTGTTCAGCACCGCGTCCGATCTCTCCGTGTTTGCGCAGATGCTCCTGGAAGGGGGGCGGTACAATGGCGTGCGCATTATCGCCGACAGCACGGTCGCCCTCTTCACCAAGCGCGCCGCCGGCCATCGTGCCCTCGGCTGGGATACCTGCGCGGGTGGCGCGGGGTGCGGGCAGTACCTGAGCGAACGGGCCTTCGGGCACACCGGGTTCACGGGGACGTCGCTCTGGATCGACCCCGATCGCCAGGTGTTCGTGATCCTGCTGACGAACCGCGTGTACGCAGCGCGGGCGCGTCGTCCCAGCAAGGTCATTGCCGATGTACGCAACGATCTGGCCGACGCCGCGGTCCTGGCCGTCATGGACGATCCGGGCGGCGTCCTCGCGATGCCCGTCAGCTTCCGCGCCGACGTGGCCGAGGACTGGAATCGCCCGCTCCGCTCAAGCCGTGCCCGGAGCTCCTCCGCGCGGCGACGGGCGGCGGCGGCCAAGGCGGCCGCCGCAAAGCGGTCGAGCAGCGCGAAGTCCGGCAGTGCAGCCGGCAGCGCGAAATCGAGTAAAACCAGCGCCGCCTCCACCCGTCCGAAGTCGGCGACGAAGAGCGGCAGTACGTCCGCCCGAGCCCGGTCGTCCACTTCCCCCAAGAAGAAGTCGACCGCGAAATCGACCGCGAAATCGACCGCGAACTCGACCGCCAAGTCGACCACGCGGAAGAAGCGCGGCGGCTAGCGCGTCGCGATTGCGATTGCGATTGCGATTGCGATTGCGGGCCGGCGGTGTTGGTCGGCTTTCCGCATACATCTAGCGCGATCACTGGATGGACTGGCTATCTTCCGCGCATGGAAGAACCAACGATCCCCGAATCATCGACCGACGGACCGACGACCGGCGAATCACTGACCGGCGAGACGGGCGCTGCCGCGGAGACGACGGCCGGAGCGATCACGGCCGATCAAGCGCGTTTAGTGCTGCGGCGTGTCAAGGATCCCGAGCTGAATCTCAACATCGTGGACCTTGGGCTCATCTACGACATCCACGTGGACGGCGCGAACGTGCGCGTGGACATGAGCCTCACGTCTCCCGGTTGCCCATCGGGCCCTGAGATCATGGGCGAGGCGGAGCAGCAGCTGCGCACCATCGAGGGGATTGGCGGCGTGGAGATGAATCTGGTCTGGTCGCCACCGTGGACCGCCGAGCGGATTGAGCCTCGGGTTCGCGCCTACATGGGCTTCTAAGACGGTCTACGGATTGGGCGCGCCACGTCGGCCGCCCGGGGCCTGAGCGGGCCGTGCGACGCGGCGAGGCCAGCGTCGGTCGAGCGTTAGACCAGCGGGGCGCGTTCGGTGCGCATCGTGCCAATGAGGCGCAGCACCACCGGCACCAGCAGCAGCGCGCCCGACCAGAGCATCAGGTCCGCCACGTTCATGACGATGGTGGTGGACTGGGTCAGCCCGACCGCGAAAAAGTCCGCCACGCCCTCTGGGCCTGCGACCATGCTGGCGAGGTTACCGAATGCGCCGCCGGACACCAACGCCAATGCGAGCGTCGCACGCGTGTCGACCGCAGCCATCGGGGTCACGATGCGCATCACCATCAGGATCGCGGCAAGCGTCACCATGACATTGAGCGCCCACGTGAACGGGCCGATCATGACGCCGCCCGCCGACCCCGTGTTGTACACCAGCATGAATGCGACGCGCTTGGTCAGCGCGATCATGTGGCCCTCGGTCAACACGCTCGCGGCGAGCGCCTTTGTCAGCAGGTCCCCAGCGGCGGCCATTCCAGCCAGCGCGAAATAGCGCGTCATCACACCGCTGGACGCGGTGACGGACGACGAACGGGACGGAGCGTAGAAGGCGGTAAGCGCGAGGGGCATGATGCCTGATCGGTGGGGACGTGCACGCCGAGCGCAATCGCTCGGGATACCCCATTTCACAGCACCTCGCGTGCCGCGGTTTCCTGAGTGCCTCCCACGGACTGCCCAACGCCACGCGACCTACTTAAGTCATTGCCATTAAGAGAGATACGATCAGTTCTCTCAAGGCACGACCGTCACCACCCGCCCCTTACCGCACCCCGAGGTGTTGCGTTCATGCCGCAGTGCGCGCACGCATCGCTGCGGCGCTGCGACACTTCACCGTGGCGACTGATTATTCGCGGTACGGCGACTCGGAGCCAACGGCCTTGGGGGCCGGCTTGGCGGGTGCCGCCGACGGCATGCTGGCCAGCGCGCGGACGAACTGTTCGGCCAGCACTTCGGCCTGCCAGCGACGCAGTTCAGGGATTTCCGCGAAGTCGTCGACATGGCGCGGGTTACGGCGGGCGACCGCTTCCATACGATCCCGCGAGCACAGCACACCGGGGTCGAGTTCGAGCGCCGTGGCCATCTCGTCGCGCACCGTCTTGAGCTTCGCGACCCGGTCGTCAAACTCCGGATCGCGATCCCATCGCGTGGCCTTCGGAAAGCGCGGCAGATCCGCGTCCGGGACCGCATTGCCGCGGGCAATGCCTTGCAACGCTTCCTGCGCGCGGACGTCGGACATGCCGCGCGGGAATCCCTTCACGGCAAACAAGCCTTCGCGATTCGTCGGCGCTGAGCGCGCGAGATCGAGCAGCACTTCGTTGCCCGCCACGCGGAACGTGGCACGATCAAGTTCGGCGGCGATGACGTCACGCCATTTCACGAGCTCGCGCAAACGCGCCAATTCGCGGCGCGTCAGATCACGCGCACCCTTGAGCCGCAGGAAGCTCATGTCCGGCTCTTCGTCTTCCCACCGCGTGCCTTCGGCGCGACGGAATTCTTCTTCGGCCCAATGCCAACGGCCCTTCTGTTCCAACTCGTGACGTAACCGATCACGGAGTCCGAGCAGATGCCGCGTATCCTGTGCGGCGTAGTCCAGCATGTCGGCGGGCAGCGGACGCATGCTCCAGTCGGCGCGCTGATGCTTCTTATCGAGCTTCACGCCAAAGTACTGCTCGAGGAGTGCGGCGAGTCCGAACGCGCGCAGTCCGAGCAACTGCGCGGCGACACGTGTGTCGAACAAGTTCGTCACGCGCCAGCCATAATCCTGATGCAGGAGACGCAGATCGTAATCGGCGTCATGCAGAATCACTTGCACGCTGCGATCTTCGAGCAACGCACCGAGTCGTTCGGGCACGCCGATGGGCAGCGGATCGATGACGGCCTCGTGATGCTCCGTAGACAACTGGAGCAGATACACGCGATCAACGAAACGATGAAAGCTGGCGCCTTCGGTATCGAGGGCCAGCGAACGAACGCCGGTCAACTCGGACAGAAAGCGGTCTACGGCGTCGGCCGTGTCGAGATACAGCGGTGCAGACGGAGGCATGGCTACAGGTAAGGTACACCGTTGCCCCCCTCGGCGGGGTCATGACTGAGAGATCGATGAGATATCGATGACAGATCGATCTCTGATTCGCCCCTTGCCGCCCGGAGCCTCCCTGTGGAGTGTTCCCATGCACAGCCTATGCAGACAGCCAACGACGCCTCCGCCTCCCTCCCCCCCGCACCGCGCGGGTGGCGCACTGCCGACTTCGCGCGGGCGGCAATTGTCGTGTTGGCCATCTGGTTTGGGCTGCAGCTGCTCTGGCAGGTCAGCTCGCTGGTGTTCCTCGTCTTCCTCGCCACGCTCTTCGGGCTGGCGGTGGGTCGCGGGGTGGACGTGCTGGAGCGCTACCGTATCCGGCGTGGGGTGGGCTCGGCGCTGATCGTGTTCGGGGTGCTGGGCGCGATCGGCGGAGGGCTCGCGCTCTCAGCCCCCACGCTCCTCGTTCAGGGCAAGGAGCTCCAGTCGGAATTCCCCGCTGCCGTGGAGAAGCTGCAGCAGTGGGTGGACTCCAAGCAGCGCACTGGGGCGACGCGCGCGCTGATTGATGCGGCGACCAAGCCGTCGAGTCCCGCCGTCGGCACGATCGCACCAACGGCGCAGGGCGCGAAGCCCGCGCGCGCCCCCCTCCCCAGCGATGCCCTCAAGCAGCGACTCGCCGATGGACTGAGCAAAGCCAGCAGCTATTTGTTCTCCTTCGTGTCCAGCACGCTGGCGGTCTTCGGTGCGACGATCGCGCTGGTATTTCTCGTGATTTACATCGCGGCGGAACCGGACGTGTATCGGGGCTGGATGCTGGCGGCCGTGCCGGCATCGTCCCGGCCGCAGGTGCGGCGCGTGCTCTCCGCGATGGCCGGTGTGCTGCGGAAGTGGCTCGTCACCCAGCTGATCGCCATGCTGGTGATTGGCGGGGTGACCACCGTCGTCTTGTTGATCCTGGGGGTGAAAGCCCCGTTCGCGCTGGGGTTCATTGCCGGGTTGATGGAGTTCATCCCCACAGTCGGTCCGGTGTTGAGCGCGGTGCCCGGGGTGCTGATGGGCTTTGTCGATTCGCCCGAGAAGGCGTTGGTGGTGGGCATCGCGTACTGGGGCATCCAGTTCGTCGAGAACAACCTGCTCATTCCGTGGCTGATGCGTGGCGAGATGGATCTGCCGCCGGCGATCACCCTGATTGCGCAGACCCTGATGGCGCTGCTCTTCGGGTTCATCGGGCTGATGGTGGCCGTGCCGCTGACCGCGGCGCTGATGGTGCCACTGCGCATGATCGCCGAACGAGAGAACGCCGTCGAGAAGGCGCTGCTGATGGCGCGTCGTCTCACGCCGATCGGACTCGGGACCGTGCCTGGCGTCGGTGAGTCGGCGGAGCACGCCATCGTGGTGGCAGACCGCGGACCGCACCCCGACGTGTTATCGAACGCGGATTCGGACGGGTCGAATCGCGATTCGCAGGCTGCATCATTGCGCCATGACTAAATCATGATTGCGCCACTGCATTATATCCGCATGGGCTATGACGACGACGGCGCCGGCTTGCCGGTGGTGTTCCTGCATGGCTTCCTGTTGGACCGTACGCTCTGGACGCACCAGCGGCTCGCCTTGATGTCGCGCGTCCGCTGCATTGTGCCCGACTTGCGCGGCTGCGGGGATTCGTCCGTGCACGGACCGTACTCCATGGATCAGTACGCGGACGACGTGATCGAGCTGCTCAACTGGCTCGAGATCGACCGCGCGGTGATCTGCGGGCTCTCGATGGGCGGGTACGTGGCGATGGCGATGTGGCGCCGCCACCCCGAGCGCATTGCGGGGCTTGTGCTGTGCGACACGCGCGCGACCGCGGAGTCGGCGGCCGCCCGGGAGGAGCGCACGCGTCGGATCGCACTGGCCGAGGCGGAAGGCGCGCCGGCGGTGGCCGAGCGGCAATTGCCCGGCCTCGTCGGAAAAACCTCGCGAGAGCGCTCGCCGGAGGTGGTGGCTGGCCTGTATGCGATGATGGCGCGTCAGCCGGTCGAGGGGATTGTGGGCGCGCTGCAGGCGATGCGCGACCGGCCAGACTCACGGCAGACACTCGCCTCGATTACCGTTCCCACTCTCGTCATCGTGGGCGAGGAGGATGTGCTCACCCCGGTCGCAGAGGCGCAGGCGATGGTCGACCTGCTGCCGACGGCGACGGCGCCTCGCCTTGAACGCATTCCCCTCGCGGGGCATGCCTCGTGCGCCGAGCGTCCAGCCGCGGTGAGCTTCGCAATCGCCGAGTTCCTGTCGTCGCTGGCGTCTGCACGCGCATAACGCGTGCGGTGCATCGCGACGTCCCTGTCGACACCACTTCGATCATCTGTTTGATGACTGCCAGCATTTCCGAATCTGAACGCTCAACGGCCGCTCGTTACGGCCAGATCCTTTTCAAAAACCGCGGCTGGTTGCCGGTGCCGTTTCTCGCGGTGCCGTTGCTCACGCCGGGACATCAGACGTCCACGACGTGGGTGGCGGGCTTGCTGCTCGTGCTGATGGGCGAATTGGTGCGCATCGCCGGCGTGGCGGCGGCCGGAACCGTCACACGGCGTCGCTCACGCGAGGTGCAGCGTCTGGTCACGTACGGCGCGTTCGCGTGGTGCCGCAACCCGCTGTATGTCGGCAACTTTCTGGCATGGATGGGCTTCACGGTGGTGTCGGGCGTGTTCTGGTTCCTGCCCATCGCCATCGTCGTCTTCGCGATTGAATACACCCTGATCGTGCGCTACGAAGAGGGCGTGCTCGAATCGATTTTCGGCCAAGAGTATCTGGACTACAAGGCGCGCACGCCGCGCTGGTTCGGCCGCCCACCCGCCAACAGCACGCAGGGACAGCACGACTGGAAGGAAGCCGTCTGGAGCGAGCGCTCGACGTTCCTGCAGTACGTGGCGCTGTGCGCGGTGTTCTTCGCCAAGGGCCGATACGTCTGATTGGAGCGAGCCCCTGCTGCGGGTAGCAGCTGACGACGAAAAGCGGCCGCGCTCTGGAGAGCGCGGCCGCTTTTTTATGGGCAACGACCAGCGCGGCCGTTAGCGGGTGGGGCGTCCCGGAGGCGTGGGGCCCACAAAGACTTCCCGATTCAAGCCGATGAAGCTCTTGAGCTGCACGGGCACGTCTTCTTCGGGGAAGATGGCCGTGACCGGGCACTCGGGCTCGCAGGCGCCGCAGTCGATGCACTCATCCGGGTGGATGAAGAGCTGATCAGGGCCTTCGTAGATGCAATCGACCGGGCACACGTCGACGCAGGACTTGTCCTTGACGGAAATGCAGGCTTCGGTGATGACGTATGGCATGGATGAAGTCTCAGGTCTGACGTGCGGCGCAACGAACGAGGGGCAATTTGTCACGACGTCGACGACGCTACAAGCCTTGTGGGGCCCTTTGGTCGTCGAAGTTTTCGATCAGCGCCACGGCGGCGAATCGCCGCGCTTGAGGTCCGGATTCTCACGGTACACGGTGAACGTCCGGCCGATGACCTGCACCACCTCGGCCCTGAAGCGGCCGGCGATGTCGGCCGCCGCGGCCTTGGCCGACAGGATGCCGGACTTGGCCACCTGGACCTTCACCAGTTCGTGGGTCCGCAGGACGTCGTGCAGACTGGACAACAGGGCATCGGTGAGCCCCTGATGGCCGATATGGACCTTCACGTCCAGATGGTGCGCTTCGGCGCGCAGCGCGGCGCGCTCTTTGCCGGTCATAGCCATGATGATCCTGATCTCACTCGAAGGCGTTGACGTGGCGGGCCGGAACGGCTCAAGGGCGAACCCCGTCAAGTGCAAAAAATGGCAGCGGATTGATGGGCGGTCCGTCCCACCAGGCACGGCCGGTCCCGCGTTTCATAATCTGAAAGTGCAGGTGCGGCGTATCCGGTGGGGCATTGCCCGATGTCCCAACGTAGCCGATCACCGAGCCCTTTGCGACTTTCTCCCCAACCGCGAGCCCTTCGCGGTAGCGCTGGAGATGGGCGTAGTAGTACACAAACCGCCCGTCGGGGTCTGATGCGTAGATGAAAATACCGCCGATGTCACCGGATCCGAGCCGACCAATCACGGCATCATCGGTGGCCAGCACGGCCGAGTAGCGGGGCGCGAGCAGATCGAGCGCGCCGTGGATCCGCTCCCCCGCGCGCTTCGCGACAAAGTCGTCGCGAAGTGCGCCGCGCAGCAGCCCTTCCACGGGCAGCATGAGCTGCCGCTCCCAGAGGGCGTCGAGGTCGTCGTCGGAAATGGCGCCGTCGCGCGGCGAGCGGTACTCTGGCCGGCGCGGGATCGGGGAGGGCCCGCGAGCCGCACGAGACAACGACGGCGAGCCGGGAGCAGGCACTGGCACCGGCACCGGCGTCGGTGCTCCCCGCGAACACGCGGCCACCGACAGCAGCACACCGAGCCACAGGGCTCGGCGCACCTCAGCGTCTCACGACTTCGGGGCGAAAGAACGGCTCAAGGAAGCGCACCAAGTCATCCACGGTGTGAACATTGCGCGTCTTGATCTCATCCAACTCCGCCGCCTTTGGCAATCGTGCCCCTGCGCGATCGGCGATCACGAGGACGGCATCTTCGAGATCCAAATCGGCCAGGCCGTACACGCGTTGCAGATCGTCCGAGGGGACCACGCTATAGTGCGGTCCCACCGAGCCGTGACGCTCGGCGAGGTACTGATACGTCTGCGCGAGCAACAGCTCCGGATAGCGCCCACGGAAGCTGTCGCGAAACCGGGAAAGTCCATCGCGTTCGATGGACTTCTGATTCATGATGCGCGCTCTGACGAACAGAATGACCGCGAGGGCCAGCATCATGGTGGTTCCGACGAGCATCAAACGCACAGACGGTCGAGCCTCCAAAGGCGGGGCGGCAAAGATGTCACGGGAGCGGTGAACGACTCGGGAGCGGAACAGCGCCGGTGGGACGGCAGGCGAGACCGCGAACGCAGCGCTCGGCGAAGCGCCCCGTCTTTCCGCCCAATCGACATTGTATCACCAATGCAGCGACTTCGCAGAAGAAGTTGCCATCAACCACCAGCGAATTCGCTATTTGCAGGCCGAAGCGCAATTCGTCAACGCTTTCGTTGACGTAGTCGGCAAAGCCGACGTATATTGTCCCGATGGAAGTCGTGATCGGGACCCTTGGGGGATTTCGCGGTGTTCGCGCCGAGTTGCTGGTGGCCCTGAAGAAGGCGCAACCGATGACAGCGCAGGAGCTTGGAGAGCAGTTTGGCCTCACGGCCAATGCCCTGCGACGCCATCTGAAGGTACTGGAGGAAGACGGATTGGTGCACTTCGCTCGCGAGGTCCGCGGGGTGGGTGCCCCCGTCTACTCCTTTTCGTTAACGGCCGCCGGTGAATCGTTGTTCCCTCGCCAGTACTTGTCTGTGTTGGCGACCGCGCTCGATGCTTTGCTCGAGGCGCGCGGCCCGGAGGCGGTCACGGCGGTGTTGGATGCGGAGTGGCAGCGGCTGGCCGAAGAGGCCGGACCGGTGGTCGATGCGCTGCCGCTGAGCGAGCGCGTGGCGTTGGTGGCCGAGTTGCTGACGGCGAAGGGATACATGGCGGAAGCGATCGTGCTGCCGTCGTCGGACGACACGTCAATCACCACGCTGCGCATTCACAACTGTGCGCTGGGTGGAATTACCGAGCGTTTCCCGGATGCATGCGCCGTCGAGGCCCGTGTGTTGGAACGCTTGCTGGGAGTGCCGCTCGTTCGCGGCTCGCACCGTCACGATGGCTGCGGACAGTGCGATTACGGAGTGCTGAGTCAGATTATCGCCGAGAAACAGGAGCAGGCATGAGTTCGTCGATCGACGCGCTAGTGAATAGAGAGTACCAGTACGGTTTCACCACCGATATCGAAGCGGACACGTTGCCGCCGGGACTTTCGGAGGACACCGTGCGGTTTATTTCGGCCAAGAAACAGGAGCCCGAGTGGCTGCTGGAGTGGCGCCTGAAAGCCTTTCGTCGCTGGTTGACGATGAAGGAGCCGCACTGGGCGAACGTGCAGTATCCGCCCATCGACTATCAGGCCGCGAGCTACTACTCCGCGCCGAAATCCACCAAGCCGCTCGGCTCGCTCGACGAGGTCGATCCCGTCCTGCTGGAGACGTATAGCAAGCTTGGCATTTCGCTCAACGAGCAGAAGCGCCTCTCCAACGTGGCGGTGGACGCCGTGTTCGATTCGGTGTCCGTGGGCACGACGTACAAGGAGGAGCTGGGTAAGTACGGCGTGGTTTTCATGTCGTTCGGCGAAGCGGTGCGTGAGCATCCCGAGTTGGTGCGGCAGTATCTCGGCTCGGTCGTGCCGTACAGCGACAACTTCTTCGCCGCGCTGAACAGCGCCGTCTTCTCCGATGGCTCGTTCTGCTACATCCCCAAGGGCGTGCATTGCCCCATGGATCTCTCCACGTACTTCCGCATTAACGCGGCGGAGACGGGGCAGTTCGAGCGCACGCTGATCGTGGCGGATGAAGGCGCGACGGTGAGCTATCTCGAAGGGTGCACGGCGCCCAAGCGCGATACCAACCAGCTGCATGCCGCCGTCGTGGAAATTATCGCGTTGGCGGGCGCCACGGTGAAGTACAGCACGGTGCAGAACTGGTATGCGGGCGACGAGCATGGCGTGGGCGGCATCTTCAATTTCGTGACCAAGCGCGGCAAGGCGATGGCGAACGCGAAGATCTCGTGGACGCAGGTCGAGACCGGCTCGGCGATTACGTGGAAGTACCCCAGCGTCATCCTGCAGGGCGACAACAGCGTGGGCGAGTTTTACTCGGTCGCGGTGGCGTCCAAGCGGCAGCAGGCGGATACGGGGACGAAGATGATCCACATCGGCCGCAACACGAAGTCGACGATCGTCTCGAAGGGCATCTCCGCGATGCAGGGCCAGAACAGCTATCGCGGCAAGGTGCAGATCCTGCCGAAGGCCGAGGGCGCGCGCAACTACACGCAGTGCGACTCGATGTTGGTGGGCAACCAGTGCGGCGCGCACACGTTCCCGTATGTCGAAGTGGGCAACAACAGCGCGACCCTGGAGCACGAGGCGTCCACGTCGAAGATCGGCGAAGATCAGATCTTCTACTTGAAGGCGCGTGGTCTCGATGCCGAGCAGGCCGTTTCGATGATCGTCAGCGGCTTCTGCAAGGAAGTATTCAAGGAACTGCCCATGGAGTTTGCGCTCGAAGCGCAGCAGCTGTTGGGCATCACGCTCGAAGGATCCGTCGGCTAATTGCCGCGTTTCGTCCCCCGTCTTTCGTCTTCTGCCTCCCGTCTCGACGCCATGCTTCAGATCAACGACCTCCACGCCTCCATCGACGGCAAGCCCATTTTGAAGGGCATCACGCTCACCATCAACGCGGGCGAAGTGCACGCGGTCATGGGACCGAACGGCTCGGGGAAGAGCACGCTGGCCCAGGTGTTGGCCGGCCATCCCGCGTACGAAATCACGGGGGGTGAGGTGCTCTACAATGGCCAGAACCTGCTCGAGATGGCGCCGGAAGTGCGCGCGCAGAGCGGCGTGTTTCTCGCGTTCCAGTATCCCGTCGAAATTCCCGGCGTGACCAACGCGTATTTCCTGCGCGCGGCCTACAACGAAATCCGCCGGGCGAAGGGGCTCGAGGAAGTCGATCCGATGGAATTCCTCGATGTCATCGAAGAGAAGCTCAAGCTGGTCGAGATGGATTCGAGCATGATGTCCCGCTCGGTGAATGCCGGCTTCTCGGGTGGCGAGAAGAAGCGCAACGAGATCCTGCAGATGGCGGTGCTTGAGCCCACGCTGGCGATTCTCGACGAGACGGATTCGGGACTCGACATTGATGCACTGCGCATTGTGGCCGGGGGCGTGAACGCGCTCAAGCGCCCGACGAACGCCACGATCGTGGTGACGCACTATCAGCGTCTGCTGAACTACATCGTGCCCGATTTCGTGCATGTGCTGGCCGGCGGCCGCATTGTGCGCTCGGGTGACAAGTCGCTGGCGCTCGAGCTGGAAGCGCGCGGCTACGACTGGGTGTTGGAGGCGGCGTGAGCAACGCGTCTGTGACCGTGCATTCCTTCGTGGATCAGGCGGGCGCGTCAGCGGCTAGCCCCGCGCCCGCGCCGTTGGCGGCGCTGCGTGCGGCCGGCGCCGAGGCATTCGCGCGCCTGGGTTTCCCCACCACGCGCGACGAAGATTGGCATTATACCAGCACCTCTCTCATCGCCGATGCGCACTTTGCGGTGGCGAGCGACGTGGCTGCGGCCGCGCTGCCGGATCCGGCCGCGCTGGCACCGTACACGTTTGGGGGACAGTGGCCGCTGGTAGTGTTCGTGAACGGGCGGTTTGCGCCGACGTTGTCGTCGCTGAGCGCGCTGCCCGACGGCGTCCGGGTGATGACGCTGGCCGAAGCCGCCGTGGACGCGCCCGACGTGTTGGCGCGCTCGCTGGGGCACGCGGTCGCGGCGGACCGTGATGGGTTCTCCGCGTTGAACGCGGCCTTCGCGGGTGAAGGCACACTCATTCATGTGGCGAAGGAGATGGTGAGCGACACGCCCGTGCACCTGCTGCACGTGGTGGACGCGCACAGCGACGGGGTGATGATGCATCCGCGTCACGTGATTGTGGTGGAGCGTCAGGCGAAGGCGACGGTGTTGGAGAGCTACATCGGTCTTGCCGAGACGCGCTCGTTCACGAATACGGTGACCGAAGTGTTCGTGGACGACGGGGCGACGCTCAATCATTCGCGCATCCAGCGCGAGGCCGGCACCGCGTTGCACGTCGGCACCATCGAAGCCCGGCAGGGGCGCAACAGCCACTTCCTGCAGTTCTCGTTCCAGACCGGTGGCCGGCTTTCGCGCAGCAACGTGTATACGGTGCTCAACGGCGACGGCTGCGGCACGACGCTCAACGGCCTGTACATGCTCGACGCGCATCAGCACGGCGACCATCAGACGCGCGTGGAGCACGTCGCGCCGAACTGTTTCAGCCGCGAGATGTATAAGGGGTTGCTGGACGGCAGCTCGCACGGCGTGTTCAACGGCAAGGTGTTTGTGCACCCGGAAGCGCAGAAGACCGATGGCAAGCAGACCAACAATACGTTGCTGCTGTCGGACAAGGCGCAGATCGACACGAAGCCGCAGCTGGAGATTTTTGCGGATGACGTGAAGTGCACGCACGGCGCGACGGTGGGACGCATCGACGAGATGGCGCTGTTCTATCTGAAGAGCCGCGGCGTCGGTGCCGTACTCTCCAAGCAATTGCTCATGTACGCGTTCGCGGCCGACGTGCTCGAGACCATCGAGAACGTGGAGATCCGCGAGTCGTTGGAGCGCATGACGGTGCAGCGCTTCACCGGCGACGAGCAACACTAGGCCGCACGATGGACGCGACGGCTGATTACCCACGACGTACGGGTCTCGATGTCTGATCTTCAGGAGCTGTACCAATCCGTCATTCTCGACCACAACCGCAAGCCGCGGAATTTCGGCGCGCTTGAGGGGGCCAACCGGACGGCGGATGGCAAGAATCCGCTGTGCGGCGACCATGTGCAGGTGGAATTGCACATGGACGGCGATACCATTTCGGATATTCACTTCACCGGGCAGGGGTGCGCCATTTCCAAAGCGTCCGCGTCATTGATGACGGCGGCGGTGAAGGGAAAGTCGCGGGCCGAGGCCGAGGCGCTGTTTCAGCGCTTTCATGCGCTGGTCCTGGGGCAAGATCCCAACGCCGGCAAGGATTTGGGGCAGTTGGTGGTGTTCTCCAGCGTGTCGCGGTTTCCGGTGCGGGTGAAATGCGCGTCGCTGGCGTGGCACACGCTCAAATCGGCGCTGGCGGATGATTCCGTGATGGCCGACACAGCGCCGACGGTCAGCACAGAGTGATGATCGGTGGTTCACAGCGTGACGGCACCTCGCAGGATGGTTTGGTATCCTCCGAGGTGGCCCACGATCTGACAGCCCCCGGACACGAGGATGCGATGGCTCTGGCCCAGTTACAGCGCGCGGCACGCGTTTCGGAGGTGCTCACGGGCCTCCCATTGCCCGTCACGCTCCCTGACGGGCAGCGCATTTGTCTGGTGAAGGACGGCGAGCGGATTTACGCCGTGGCCGACCGCTGTTCGCATAAGGACTTCGCGCTCTCGGGTGGCGATTTGGTGGGCCCGTGTGTGCTGGAGTGTCCGTGGCACGGCGCGCGGTTTGATGTGCGCAATGGTCAGGCGCTGTCCGGCCCGGCGACGGAGCCGCTGGCGACGTATTCCGTGCGGGTGGTGGGTGAGGAAGTGTTCGTTGGTGGGCGGCGCAGCGTCTGAAGGCGTCGCGTGTGCGGTACGGCTCTTGATTCCGGTCTCTATGACACGCTTGGCGGCACTGGCTCCCCGTAGTGACTTCCCGCTGCTCGCGGCGCAGCCACGCATGCATTACCTCGATTCGGCGGCCACGTCGCAAAAGCCACGGGCGGTGCTCGACGCCGTGCGGGGATTTTACGAGACGGCCAACGCGAATCCGCACCGTGGCGCGTACGCGCTCTCCGCGGCGGCCACCGATGCGTACCATGACGCCCGCGCGACGGTTGCGCGCTTTCTCGGCGCCGCCGATGCCGACTGCCTGATCTTCACGCGCGGCACCACCGAGTCGATGAACCTGGTGGCGTCCAGTTGGGGGCGCGCGAACGTGCACGCGGGCGATGAGATTGTCGTGACGGCACTGGAGCACCACGCGAACTTTGTCCCGTGGCAGCAGCTGGCGAAGGCCAGCGGCGCGACGTTGCGCATTGTGGAGCTCACGGCGCAGCAGACGATCGATCTGGACGCGCTCCGTGACGCGGTGACGGCGCGGACGAAGGTCGTGGCCATCACGCATGTCTCGAATGCTGTAGGCGCGATCACCCCGGCGGATGAGGTGGTGCGCATCGTGCGGGCGCAGTCGTCGGCCATCATCGTGCTGGATGGCGCGCAGGCGGTGCCGCACCTGCCGGTGTCCTTTGATACGCTGGGCGTGGATTTCTTCGCCTTCAGCGGGCACAAGATGCTCGGCCCCATGGGTATCGGCGGGCTGATTGGGCGGCGTGCGCTGCTGGAGGCCATGCCGCCGTTCCAGTTTGGCGGCGACATGATTGAGTGGGTGAACGACTTCGACAGCACGTGGAATGTGCTGCCGCACAAGTTCGAAGCAGGCACGCCGAATGCCGCCGACGCCGTGGGGCTGGCGGCCGCGGTCCGCTATCTGGACGCGTTGGATATGGCGCAGGTGCGGGCGCATGAGATCGCGCTGCTGGAGCTGGCGGATGCGCGACTGCGCACGATGTCGGGGGTGACGGTCTACGGCCCGCCATCGGCACAGCGCAGCGGCGTGATCAGCTTTTCGGTGGAGGGCGTCCACCCGCACGATCTGGCCACGATCTTTGATCAGCACGGCGTGTGCATTCGCGCCGGTCACCACTGTGCGCAGCCGTTGATGCGCCGGTTGGGCGTCACGTCGACGGCGCGCGCGTCGTTCTACGTGTACAGCGACGCCAGCGACGTCGACGCGCTCTGTCACGCGCTCGAGGCGGCGCAAACCATGTTCGCGACGGTGGCGTGAGCCGTCGGGTCGCTGAGTGAGCACGCCGCACGGGCCGTTGTCAGCGCCGCTCTCGGCGATGTATCAGGATCGCCTGCTGGCGGAGTATCGCGCGCCGCAGAATCGGCGTGAGATGGCGGAGCCTACGGGGGACGCCGCGCACAGAAATCCGCTCTGTGGCGACGCGATTCGCATCATGGTGCGCGACGAAGGTGGCCTGCTGACCGACGTGGCGTTTCTCGGGCAGGGGTGTTCGCTGGCGGTGGCCTCGGCCTCGCTGCTCACGCAGGCGGTGCGTGCGCGTTCTCGCGCGGAGGCGCGGGCGCTGAGTGCGGCGGTGGCGGGGATGCTGACTCGGCGGGCGGGCGATGCGGGCACGCTGGCGCTGGCGCTGCCGCTGGCGCTGCCGCTGGCGCTGCCGGAGGCGTTACCGGAGGCGCTCTCGGAGGCCCTGGATGCGCTGCGCGGCGTCGCGCCCTTCCCGGCCCGCCATGATTGCGTGCTGATGCCGTGGCGGGCGCTGGAGGATGCGCTGGGGAATTCCTCAGCGCCGAGTGCGGAGTAGTCCGCGGCGGGCGATTGGGTTGTCGCGCGGTGCGGCGGGTGCTAGCGTGGGGCAGCGTAGCATCCCAGGACACTGCCCCGACTCCTCATCGCCCATCGCATGTACGCCATCGCCATCATCCGCTATCGCCGTCCGTTTCCGGAAATCGAGCCGCACGTGGACGAGCACCGCGCGTACCTGCGCTCCCTGAAGGAAGACGGGCGTCTGTTGGTGTCGGGTCCGATGGATCCGCGCTCCGGCGGCATGTTGTTGCTGCGGTTACCGGATGGCGATGCGATCACCGAACTCGATCGCATCCGGGATAACGATCCCTTCTTTCAGCGCGCGCTGGCGCAGTACGAACTGATTCCTTGGGCGCCGGTCATCGGTCTGGACAATCTGGATCGACTCTGACGTTCGTCGCGCGGAGCGCCGATGGGCAGAACTGACATCCGAATGGAGCGTCAGACGCTGATCTTGCGTCGACGGTTCGCCGCGCCTCCCGCGGCGGTGTATGCGGCGTGGACCGACTCGGCGCTCTTCGCGCGCTGGTGGGGGCCGGAGTCGGTCGAGAACGAGGTGTCGGCGCTGGACGCGCGAGTGGGCGGCGCGTGGCGCGTGACGATGCGCATGGCCAACGACGGCGCGTTCACGTTGTCGGGCGAATATCTCGAGGCAGTGCCGAGCGAGCGTCTGGTGTTCACGATGGACACGGCTGAGCATCCAGCCGAGTGGCACGCGCAGCTGGACTCGTTCCGTGATACGCCCTCGGGCGCCCGTGGTGGCAACGTGACGGGCACGGTCACGTTACGGCCCGTGGAGACCGGGACGGAGATGACGCTCGCGCAGTACTTCGAGCTCCCGAGCGACCGCGATGCGTACTATCGCATGGGGGCGCCCACCGGGTGGGGGCAAAGCTTCGACAAGCTGGAGCGGCTGCTGACACCGACGGCGTAGCGGCGCGATCGTGATCGTGATCGATGCTGAACGGCCTATCACGGAAACGCGCGGGATGAGACGGATTTTGGGGGATTGGAATCACGGGGGATTATGGATCCCGTGGTTTCCGTTCGATCCGGTGCGTTTCCGTGCAATGCGGTTGGGGTGACCAGCCGAAACAGCGCCGACGTGTCGCCACGCTGGTGAACGTTGGAGAACGCTGGCAAACGTTGGCAAACGTTGGCAAACGTTGGCAAACGCTGCGGCTAGAGCGAACCGCCTAGCACGGAAACGCGCGGGATGAGACGGATTTTGGGGGATTGGAATCACGGGGGATTATGGATCCCGTGGTTTCCGTTCGATCCGGTGCGTTTCCGTGCAATG
>CALQGY020000044.1 GCA_943330235.2 Candidatus Kuenenia stuttgartensis | reverse complement strand
GCTCGACCAACGCGGCACGCTCGACGTACTCCGCACCGGTATCGACCTCCTCGGCCTCAAGTCGAAGCTGTTGCTGGCCCAGTTTAAGCCCGCCTTCGGCCTCAACGCCGACATCACCGCGCGATACGCCGCCAACCGGCTTCGTGTGGTGCGACAGGTGCGCTATTCGTTGCACAATGAGAACGCCATCGACCTGGTGCTGTTCGTGAACGGCCTGCCGGTGGCCACCGTGGAGCTCAAGACCGACTTCACGCAGCGCGTCGAAGATGCCGTCGACCAGTACCGCTACGACCGCCACCCACAACCCAAGGGTCAGGGCCCCGAGCCACTGCTCGCCTTCCCGAACGGTGCGTTGGTGCACTTCGCCGTGAGCAACAGCGAAGTCTTCATGACCACGCGGCTCGCCGGGCCGGCCACGACCTTCTTGCCGTTCAACCGCGGCGATCACGGCGGCAAGGGCAACCCGCTCAATCCGCACGGGCACCGCACCGCGTACCTCTGGGAAGACGTCTGGGCGCGCGACAGCTGGCTCGAAATCCTCGGTCGGTATCTCGTCCCGCAGCGCGACGCGAAGCAGCAGGTCACGGCGGTGCTGTTTCCGCGCTACCACCAGCTCGATGTCACGCGCAAGCTGCAGGCCGCCGTCATCGCCGACGGGCCGGGTACCAAGTACCTCGTGCAGCACAGCGCCGGCTCCGGCAAGACCAACTCCATCGCGTGGACCGCGCACTTCCTGTCGGAGCTGCACGACGCCGAGCACCGGAAGGTATTTCACACGGTGATTGTGGTGTCCGATCGCAACGTCATCGATAGTCAGCTGCAAGACGCCATCTTCAGCTTCGAGCGGAAGACCGGCGTGGTGGCCACGATCAAGGGGGACGGCAAAGCCAAGAGTGCGGAGCTGGCCGAGGCGCTCAAGGGGGACAAGAAGATCGTCGTGTGCACGATCCAGACGTTCCCGTTCGCCCTTGAGGCCGTGCGCACGCTCGCGGCGACGGAGGGTAAACGCTTCGCCGTGCTGGCCGATGAAGCGCACTCCTCACAAACCGGCGAGGCCGCCGCGAAGTTGAAGGAGCTGCTGAGCGCCGAGGAGTTGGCGGAGTGGAAAGACGGTGGCGAGGTGAGCACCGAAGACCTGCTGGCCGCGCAGATGACAGCCCGCGCCGACGAGAAGAACATCACGTTCGTGGCGTTCACGGCGACGCCGAAGAACAAGACGCTCGAGCTGTTCGGCACGCGACCGCACCCCGAGCAGAAGCCAGGGCCGGACAATGTACCGGCACCGTTTCACGTGTACTCCATGCGGCAGGCCATAGAGGAGAGCTTCATCCTCGACGTGCTGCAGAACTACACGAGCTACAAGGCGGCGTACAACCTGGCGCACGGCGGTGCCGCGTACGATGACGCCGAGGTGGAACGCAGCGCAGCGTTGCGTGGCATCATGGGCTGGGTGCGGCTCCACCCGTACAACATCGCGCAGAAGGTGCAGGTCATCGTCGAGCACTTCCGCACCACCGTTGCTCCGCTGCTGGCCGGCAGGGCCAAAGCGATGGTGGTGGTGGGCAGCCGCAGGGAGGCCGTGCGCTGGCAGCTTGCGCTGCAGAAGTACATCGCCGACAAGGGGTACGCGATGGCGTCCCTCGTGGCGTTCTCCGGCGAGGTGAGCGACTCCGAGTCCGGTCCCGATCCGTTCACCGAATCGAGCGCGTCCCTCAACCCGAATCTCAAGGGCCGCGACATCCGCGAGGCGTTCAAGGGCGACGAATACCGGATCCTGCTGGCCGCGAACAAGTTCCAGACCGGCTTCGATCAGCCGCTGCTCTGCGCCATGTACGTGGACAAGCGACTGGACGGCATTCAGGCGGTGCAGACACTCTCTCGGCTCAATCGCGCGTATCCCGGCAAAGACACCACGTACGTGGTGGACTTCGTCAACGAGCCGGCCGACGTGCTCGCCGCCTTTCAGGTGTACTACGAAACCGCGGCCCTCGAGACCACGACCGACCCGAACCTCGTCTTCAACCTCCGGGCGAAGCTCGACGCGTCGGGCCATTACGACGACTTCGAAGTCAATCGCGTGGCCGAGGTGGAGCTCAATCCGTCCTCGAAGCAGAGCGACCTGCTGAAGGCACTGGAGCCCGTGGTGGACCGGCTCATGAAGCAGTTCAACGTGGCGCAGACCGCGTGGCGAGCCGCGACCGCCGTTGATGACGTCGATGGCGCCGACGCGGCCAGAGAGACCATGGACGCGCTTGAGCTGTTCAAGCGCGACCTCGGCGCCTTCGTGCGCGTGTACACGTTCCTCTCGCAGCTGTTCGACTACGGCAATACGGAGCTCGAGAAGCGGGCCATCTTCTACAAGCACCTGATGCGGCTGCTCGACTTCGGTCGGGAACGCGAAGGGCTGGATGTGTCGAAGCTGGAGCTCACGCACTACGCCCTGCGCTACAAGGGCCTCACCAAGCCATCGCTCGCGGTGGGCGAGCCCGTTCCCCTCTCGCCGATGACCGAGGCCGGCGGGGGCTCGGTGCAGGCCAAGGAGAAGGCTCGGCTGGCCGAGATCATCGAGCGCGTGAACGACTTGTTCACGGGCGAGCTCACGGACACCGATCGGCTGACCTACGTCACGTCGGTGATCAAGGGCAAGCTGATGGAGTCGCCTGTGCTGCGGCAGCAGGCGCACTCGAACAGCAAGGAGCAGTTCGCGGCGTCACCCGACCTGCCCAAGGCCAATCAGGACGCGATCATCGCGACGATGGATGCGCACGCGGTCATGTCGATCCAAGCGCTGAACTCGTTGGCGGTGCAGAAGGGGATGTTGGATTTTCTGCTGACGTACGGGCGGTTGTACGAAGATCTGCGCGGGATGGCCCCGTAAGGTTATCTTCGTATACCACTAATGGCTTTTGCGTTACACGAAGCTATCATTAAGAATCATGCCGACCCCCACCGCTCCCGTCCCAACCGAGGTCAAACGCGCGCTCGAGCGCCTCGGCGCCGACGTCAGTGAGGCGCGCCGCCGCCGTCGGTTGCCGATGGAGGTGGTAGCCAGTCGCGCGCTTACCACTCGGCAAACGGTGGCCCGGATTGAGCGCGGCGATCCGCGGGTCGCCATGGGGACGTGGGCCAGTGTGCTCTTCGCCCTGCGGATCGCGAACCGCCTCGGCGAGCTCGCCGCGCCAGCCGGCGACCGCGAGGGACTGGCGCTCGAAGCAGAACATCTGCCCAAGCGGGTTCGGGTACCGCGAGGGGAACGAGAGCAGCCGTGAGCGCGCCAACGGCCTACGTCTATCTCGACACCGATGGCGCACCACGTCTCGTCGGGCGCCTGTACGTCACGGCGCATCGAGGGCGCGAGACCGCCACGTTCCAGTACGATGATCGTTGGATTACGAGCGCCGACAGCTTCGCCCTTGAGCCGGCGCTCAGCGTGTCACGTGCGCCGCACTATGCGGGCGAAGATCGTCGGCTATTCGGCGCCCTCGGCGATTCGGCACCCGACCGCTGGGGGCAGACGCTGCTGCGTCGCATGGAACGTCGTCAGGCCAAGGCGGAGCAGCGTGCCCCGCGAGCACTTCGCGACGTCGACTTCCTGCTTGGCGTGACTGACAGCGTTCGACAGGGCGCGCTGCGTCTCGCGCTGACGGAGGGTGGCCCATTCGTCGCCCCTGAACGTCCCATGGGCGTACCACCGCTTGTCGAACTCCCAGCGCTGCTTGCCGCCACCGATCGGTATCTCGCGGACCAAGAGACCGCCGAAGACCTGCGTCTCCTGCTGGCGCCCGGCTCATCGCTCGGGGGGGCCCGGCCCAAAGCCTCAGTGCGCGACGCGAGTGGCGCGTTGCTCATCGCCAAGTTTCCCAAACGGCACGAGGACGACTATCGCGTCGTCGCGTGGGAGGCGGTTGCCCTCCAGCTCGCGCGCGACGCCGGACTGCGCACGACGGAGTTCCGTCTGGATCGTGTCGCCGGTAACGACGTACTGCTCGTCACCCGCTTTGATCGCCGACTGTCCGACCAGGGTGTCCGCCGCATCCCGTATCTTTCCGCGCTCAGCATGCTCGGCGCCGTGGACGGTGATCGGCGCAGCTATCCTGAGATTGCCGATGCGTTGCGTGCGCATGGCGCCGAGGCAACGCAGGATCTGGCCGAACTGTGGCGGCGTATCGTGTTCTCGGTGCTCATCTCCAACACCGATGACCATCTGCGCAACCACGGCTTCTTGTACGCGGGCCGATCGGGTTGGCGGCTGTCGCCGCTGTTCGACGTGAATCCGGTGCCAACGGACCTCAAGGATCGCGTGTTGTCAACGGCGATCGGAGTTGACGGCGACCCGACTGCGTCGCTGGAGATCGCGTTCGAGGTGGCACCGCTGTTCGGCGTGAACGCAGCAAGGGCGAAGCGCATCGCTGCCGAAGTAGGCGCCGCCACAAGGCGGTGGAGCCTGGTGGCGGAGCGTTACGGCATTGCGTCGTCAGAGATCGAACGCATGCGCTCGGCGTTCGAGCACGAGGATGCGGAGGCGGCAACACTGATCGCGTCGTAACCCGCCCACGCCCCCTACCGCTTCAAAAACGCCTCCACCGCCGGCCACACCACCTCCGGCCGCTCCGCATACGCGAAGTGCGCCGCACGCGGTACGCGCACCAGCGTCGCGTTGGGCAGCGCGCTCACCCATTCCTCCACCAGGTCCATGGGAATGGCTTCGTTTTCGCCGTGCAGGATTAGCGTGGGCACCGGCAACGTACGGAGCTGCGCGCGGATGTCCCAGTCGCCGTAGGAGCCCATCACCAGACGATTGGTGGTGCTGAGCCCGTAGCGGATGCCGCGCGGGTCGGACGCGCACAGGTCGGACTTGATGAGCGGCAGCGTCCGCGCCGGTTCGGCGAGACGCGGCACCATGGCGGCGCGCCAATAGTCGCGGCATGCCGACCGGATGTCGGCGTCGGTCGTGGCGCGCATGAGCCGACGGTTGGCGTCGGACTGGGCGCGCTGCGTCGTGCTGTCCATGCGCGCGGCCGAGTTCTTCGCGAAGCGCTGCCAGAAGTCGCCGCGCCGCGGTGGGACGGGGCCCATGAGAATCATGCGCCGCACGTGATCGGGGTGCGCGATGGCATACGTCGCGGCCAACAGCGGCCCGTACGAGTGCGCAATGAGCGTGACACGATCCAGATGAAAGTGCAGCCGCACCGCCTCAAGATCCGCGATCTGCTGTGTGGCCGTGAGCTGCAACGTGTCGGTGGGCAGCGTGGACCGCCCCGCGCCGCGCTGATCGTAAAAAATCACGACATGATGTTCGCCCAGCGGCGCGAAGTCGCCAGCGATGCTCTCGAGATCAACACCGGGGCCACCGTGAATGGCCACGAGCGTGTCCGTGCCCTGCCCCACCACGCGGAAGAACAACCGCGCCCCGTCCGATGTGGCGACGTACCCCTCGTGCGCGGCCGACGACGCGCGCACCGGCGCCCCCTGCGCGGAGAGCGAGACGGCGGCGAGGGTGGCAGCGATGGTGGAGGTGAGTGCGGCCGTGAGAACACGTTGAGCGAAAGACATCATGTGAGCCCTGCAGAGTGGAACGACGCGTGCACGCGATTACGTGAACGAGAACAGTTTGCCCGGATTCATCAGATTCCGTGGGTCGAGCGCGTGCTTGATACTGCGCATGGTATCGATGGCATCACCGTGTTCCTGCGCCAGCGCACCGATCTTTCCCATGCCGATCCCGTGTTCGCCGGTGCAGGTGCCGCCCAAGCGTAGCGCACGATCGACGAGACGCTGCACCACGCCGTAGGCGCGATCACGCTCCGCCTCATCCGACAACTGCGTGAGCAGCAGCACGTGAAAATTGCCGTCGCCGACGTGGCCGACCAGTGGCGCGATGAATCCGTGCGCGTCGAGGTCCGCCCGCGTTTCATCGATGCACTGCGCCAACGTGGACATCGGCACGCAGGCGTCGGTGGTCCACACAAAGGCCCCGGGGCGCGAGGCGACGCCGGCGTAGTAGACCTTGTGCCGAGCGTCCCAGAGTGTTTCGCGGTCCTCCTCAGACGTGGCCGTGGCATGCACCGCCCCGCCGCCGTCGGCCACCACCGCATGGACGGTGTCGAGTTGTTCGGCGAGGGCGGCCGCGCTGAATCCATGCAGCTCGAGGAACACGAGCGGCGCCAGCGGCAGTGCTAAACCAACGAACGCATTCAGCGTCGCGACCGTCACCGCGTCCAGCAGCTCAATGCGCGCCAACGAGACGCCACTCTGCAGCAGCGCCACCACGGTATCGACCGCTTCGGCCACAGTGGTGAATCGGCAAACGGCGGCGGCGATGGCATCAGGCACCGCATGCAGGCGCACGGTCGCTTCCGTAATGACGCCCAGCGTCCCTTCGGAGCCGATGAACAGACGCGTCAGGTCGTAGCCCGCCGAGGATTTCCGCGCGCGCCCGCCGGTGTGGATGATGCGTCCGTCGGCGAGCACCACCGTGAGTCCCAACACATTCTCGCGCATCGTGCCGTAGCGCACCGAGGTGGTGCCCGATGCGCCCGTTGCAATCATCCCCCCCAGGGTGGCGTCGGCACCCGGATCAACAAAGAACGTGGCGCCCGATCCGGCCAGCGATCGCATCAACTGCATGCGCGTGACGCCCGCCTGCACCGTGGCATCCATGTCATCGACACTGGTGCGCAGGACACGATTCATGCGGGTGCAATCGATGCTGATGCCGCCGGAGAGCGCCGCGACATGTCCTTCCAGCGAACTGCCCGCGCCGTACGGAATGATCGGGGCATCGAAGGCCGCCGCCACGCGCACGATGTGGCTGACCTCCTCGGTGCTCTCCGGATAAACCACGACGTCCGGCGGATGTACATCGCGTCGCCCTTCGCCGCGGCCGTGCTGTTCTCGCACGCTCTCAGCGCACGACCAGCGGTCCCCGAGAATGGGCACGAGTGCCTGCACGAGGGCAGCGGTGTCGGTGACGCGCGAGGGTGAGCGTGACATGCGGAGGACCGTGGGAGCGAGGCGGGTGGGATGAACGTATGGAGTATACGGTAGCGCGCAGTGATATTTCCCGTGTCCCGGCCCATCGCGGCCGGATCCCACCTCTGACGGTCCGATCGCTGTGACGACTTCGCATCATCCGCTTCCCGAGACGACCGACGCGCTCGACGTCCTGTGGTTTTGCCAGCTCGCGGCCGACGGAGAGTTTATCGGCGCACCGGCCCAGCGAAAGCCCACCTTGGCGTACCTCTCGAGCCTTGTGGAGACGGCCGACGAGATGGGTTTCTCGAGTCTTTTGACGGCGACCAATTTTCATGCGGAGCACGACGCCTTCACCGCGTCGGTCGCGACGTTGGCCAACACGCAGGGCGCCGGCCTGTTGATCGCAGTGCGTCCGGGGATGTTCCATCCCGGGGTCTTTGCCAAGATGACGGCGACGGCCGCCGCGCTCTTTCCGGGTCGTGTGCGCATCAATGTGGTGACGGGGTCCAATCCGTCGGAGCTCGCGATGTACGGCGATGCGGATTCGCACGACGAACGGTACGCCCGCACCCACGAGTGGATTTCGATTGTGCGACGCCTCTGGAGCGAGTCCTCGGTGGATCACACCGGGACCTACTACCAGATGCGCGGCGCGATTCTCGAACCGAAGCCGTCGCCGGCGGTACCGATTTACGTGGGCGGGCACAGTGCACCGGCGCAGCGACTGGCCGCCGAGTTGGCGGATGTGTATCTCGTCTGGGCCGACACCGTGCCCGGCATCGCGGCGCGGCTGGCCACCATGCGCGAGGCAGAGGCAGCGGCCGGCCGTCGGGTGCGATACGGGTTGCGCACGCACGTGATTGTGCGGGAAACCGAGGCCGAGGCGTGGGCGGCGGCCGACCGCCTCATCAGCCGCATTGATCCGGCGACGCGCGAGGCGTTTGTCGCCGCGACCGCGGTGACGGACTCGGAGGGGCAGCGTCGGCAGAATCAGCTCTCCGCCGGGAACTCGCTGGTGGTCGAAGAGAATCTCTGGGCTGGTGTCGGACTGGCTCGCACCGGCGTGGGGCTGGCCATTGTCGGGAACCCGCAGCAGGTGGTGGCGAAGCTGCGGGCCTATCAGGCGCTTGGCATCTCCACGTTCATTCTGTCCGGGTATCCGCATCTTGAGGAGTGCCGCCGCGTGGGGGAGCTGGTGATGCCTCTTCTTCGGGCGGCCAACATCGACGCGCGGGTCGACGACGGCGGCGAGTCGGCAAACGAGAATGCCCGCGCGACGGCCGCCGCGGGCGTGGCGCCCGTCACATGAGCGCGACGGCCACGGCGACGGCCTCGGCGCACACCGAAGACGCCGGCCTGCGTCGCGTCTTGGGGCGCTGGGACCTCGTAGCGCTGGTCATCAACGGAATCGTCGGGGCGGGCATCTTTGGCCTGCCCTCCAAGGTGCACGCGCTGTTGGGCAGTTGGGGGATCGCGGCCATCGTGGCCTGCGCGCTCCTCATTGGACTGGTCATTCTCTGCTTCGCCGAAGTCGGTAGCCGGTTCACCGGTACCGGCGGGCCGTATCTGTACACGCGGGCTGCGTTTGGCGCGCGACCGGCGTTCGTGGTGGGGTGGCTCCTGTGGCTGGCCCGCATCGCGGGCATCGGCGCCATCACGAGCCTGCTCGTGCAGTACCTGTCGGCCTTTTTTCCGGCCATCGCCCATGGCCTACCGCGCGCGATCTTCCTGACGACGGTGGTGATGTCACTCACCGCCGTCAATATCACGGGCGTGCTCCGGGCCGCGCGCATTGGCGACGCGATCACCATTGCCAAGCTCCTCCCGCTGCTGGTGTTCGTGGGCGTCGGGCTGCTACACGTGCAGGGGTCGGCCTTCGATTTCGCGCAGACGCCGAGTAACGCCAATTTTTCGTCGGGCGTGCTGTTGCTGGCGTTCGCGTTCGTCGGGTGGGAATCGGCGGTCGTGACCGCCGGCGAGCTCCGCGACCCGCGCCGCGACCTCCCCTTCGCGCTGATTGTTGGCTTGGCGGTAGTGATTGTCCTGTACCTGGCCATTCAGGTGGTGAGCGTGGGGACGCTGCCCACGCTGGCCGGCTCGGAGCGGCCGCTGGCGGACGCGGCGCGCACGTTTCTGGGGCCGTTCGGCAGCACGATGATCACGGTGGGCGCGGTGATTTCGATGCTGGGGACGGTCAACGGCGGACTGCTGACCATTTCGCGGATTCCCTTCGCCATGGCCGACGCGGGACAGCTGCCCCCCTCGCTGGCGCGCCTGCATCCGCGGTACCGGACGCCGGTGGTCTCCATTGTGGTGTCGTCGGTGGTGGTCCTGGCGCTGACGCTGACCAGCACGTTCACGTACGTGGCCACGATCAGCACGGTGGCTCGGCTGCTGGTGTTCGGGGTAACGTGCGCAGCGCTCCCCGTGCTGCGGCGTCAGGAGCAGGAGCGTCCCGCGCGATTCCAGCTGACGGGCGGCCCAGTCATTGCGGTGGCGGCGCTGCTGCTGATCGGGTGGCTGCTGGCGAGCACGTCCTGGCACGAAACCCGCGACGTCCTCTTGGCGGCGCTGGTGGGGCTGGTGATATTCGGCGGTTGGCGCGTACGCCCGACGAATCGCTAGTGTAAGCCAAGATTGACACTCTAAGTGTCAGGAACTGTTGACAGACCGTGCGAGAGGACGCACCTTAGCAGCGAATCGGAGGGCAAGGTCTGGATTTCGCCGTCGTCGTGGAACTCGCCGTGTCCTGAGGCGTTCAGGCCTCGGGCTGGTCGGACTGCGAACCCATTCCGAGTACCCTTTCACCCGTTTTGGTGTTTCCTCGCGTGGACGAGGCGAGAGCGTCTTCCTCACGATCCAGACCGAGTCCCACATGATCACTGATCTTCCGTCCTCGCGTCCCTCCGCATGATTCTTCGCGCTTCTGGTGCCGACGCGCGCGAGTGCGAGCTGATCACGCAGACGCACGCCCGCACCTTCTCGCTGGCCAGCAAACTGCTGCCGACCGAGAAGCGACGGGCGGCGTACGCGCTGTATGCCTTTTGCCGCATTGCGGATGATTTGGTGGATCAGGTGGACGTCACGGACGCCCTCGCGGGCGACGCGCTAGCGCAGCAGCTGGGCGAGTATCGCTCACAGTTGCAGGCTGCGCTGGACGGACGGCCCAGTGACCCGATTTTCCGCGAGGTCGCGTGGGTCGTCAGCGCCTATCAGGTCTCCGCCGCACCGCTGTTTGAGCTCCTCGATGGCGTAGCGCGTGACCTGTCGCATAGCACGTATGCCACGTGGTGCGAACTGGATCAGTACTGTCAGGGCGTCGCCAGCTCCGTCGGCGAGATGTGCACCTACGTGTTCGGTGTACCGGCCGGCCCGGTGATGCGCGACCATGCCATTCGGTATGCGCGCACGCTCGGCACCGCGATGCAGCTCACCAACATTTTGCGCGATGTCGGCGAAGACGCGCAGCGCGGGCGCTGCTATCTGCCGGCGGAAGATCTGGCGCGTTTTGGGCTGACACCGGAGCAGGTGCTGCATGACCGGCAACTGGCGCGCGACCCGCGGTGGCGTCCGATGATGCAGTACGAGGTGAGTCGCGCGCGCGCACTGTATGCGGCGTCGCTCCCCGGCATTGCCCTGTTGTCACCGGATGCCCAGCGCTGCGCGGCGGCCTGCGCGACCGGCTACGCCGGCATTCTGTCGGCCATCGAGGCGCAGGACTACGACACCATTTCCGCGCGGGCCCGGATCGGGAAGCTGGCCCGCGTGGGGATTCTGTGGAATGCCTGGCGGTATCGCGCGGCGGCACCGGACCTCTCCACCCTGGGGCGTGGCCCGCGCATTATCTGGGAACCAGCCACCCAGGTGGCGAGTACGCATCCGTCCACCGTGCATGCGCCCAGCGACCGACTGGTTCCACAAGCCTGACCCGTGTCATGACCGCACGAACCTTTGCCACCGACGCGACCATGTCCGACACCGATTCCACCACACGCGAGCAGCTGCTCCGCATCGCGACCATTGCGCTGATGGCGCACGCCGCGTTCAGCGCCTTCTCCGCGTTCGCGTTCTCGACCTTTCTGATCCCGCCCTATCCGGCGTGGCTCCAGACACCGTCCAACCAGGCGGTGATGCGCGTCGGCTACACGTACGGCGGACAAACCACCGTCGTGCTCGGCGCCGTCGCGGGATTCACCTTCCTCGCCTCGTGCATCGGCATGGCCCGCACGTGGATGGTCTTCGCCGTGGCGTTCTTCCTGTCGCTGGGTGCCGAACTGGCGGGGACCGCCACGGGACTTCCTTTCGGCGTGTACGGCTACACCGACCAGTTGGGGTATAAGGTGGCCGGTCTCGTGCCGTTCAATATTCCCACCTCGTGGTTCTATATGCTGGTGGCCTCGCTCGCGATATGCGGGCGCTTCCTGCCGGCCAAAGACGACGGGCTGTCGAAGTGGTGGTGGGCGCTGGTCGGTGGGCTGGTCCTGACGGCGTGGGACGTCTCCATGGACCCCGCGATGGTCAAGACCACGCATTGGCTCTGGAATGTGCCGGATCTCTCGCACGCCTCCGCCTTCAGTCGGTTCTTGGGCACGCCGTTCTTCTTCGGCATGCCGCTCACCAACTGGCTGGGGTGGCTGCTGACCGGCATCCTCGTGGCGCGCGCCATGCTCGCGCTGGTGCCACCGTCCGTGTGGGCACGACTCGTGTCGCCCTCTAAGCTGCCTCTGGCCCTCTACGCCGTGAACGGCCTGCTCCCGCTGGCCATCTGCTTCGCGCAGGACATGGTGCTTGCCGGCGTGCTGGGGACGATCGCCATGGTGCTGCCACTCGTGGCGGCCCTGCGCGCCGCGCCGGCGTCCGCGATGGGGATGGATACCTCCGCCATGCCGCGCACCGTCGCGCCGAGTCGGTAAATGCGAATTTCGTTGGCACCGCGCGCGCGCGTCGCGCATTAACGAGAGAACACTGATGGAACGGCTCATACCGATTTTCGATTCTGATGCGCTGCCGTTGGGCATTCTGGCACTGATCATCGTCGAAGCCGCGCTCTTGGTGTTGTGGCAACGCCGACATCCAGCGTCGTCCATCGGTTCTCCCAGTACGGCGCGCATTGTATCGTTTCTGGGAGCCGGCGGCTCGCTGGTCGCGGCGATGATCTTCCATCGCCGGTCCGATCCCTCGCCGGAGGGCTTCGCGCTGGCGATGCTCTCGGCGCTCGTGTTACACCTTTGGCATATTGCCGTCCTGCTTCGTCGCTGACCCCTGCGGCGGAGTTGACTCCGCCTCTTCAGCACCCGGTCCATGCGTATCATCGTCATCGGTAGCGGCTTCGGTGGGCTTTCTGCCGCCATCCGCCTCCAGGCTCAAGGGCACGACGTCACCATCGTCGAGAAGCTCGACAAGGCCGGCGGCCGCGCGTACGTCTTTGAGCAAGATGGATTCTCCTTCGATGCCGGGCCGACCATCATCACGGCGCCGTGGCTCATCGACGAACTCTTTGCGCTGACCGGCAAGCAGACGTCCGACTACATCCGGCTGGTGCAGCTCGATCCGTTCTACAACGTCCGGTTCGAAGACGGATCGGTCTTCCACTATAACGGCGACCGCGAAGCCCTCATTCGGCAGGTCGGCGAGTTCAATCCGGCCGACGTGTCCGGGTACGAGCGGTTCCGCGAAGAGTCGTGGAAGATCTTCAACGTCGGCATGCCGCTCATCGACCTTCCGTTCAGCACGGCGATGTCGATGGCCCGAGTCGTGCCGGACCTCGTCCGGCTCCGCGCGGATCGCTCCGTGGCGGCATTCACGAACAAGTACATCAAAGACGCGCGCCTGCGGCAGGTCTTCTCGTTCCATCCGCTGCTGGTGGGCGGCAATCCCTTTCGCGCGTCGTCCATTTATGCGCTGATCCACAAGTTGGAGCAGCAGTGGGGCGTGATGTTCGTCATGGGCGGCACGGGCGCGCTCGTGGCCGGTCTCGTGCAGGCATTCAAAGACCTGGGCGGCACCATCCGGTATGAGAGCGAAGTGCAGGAGATGACGCTCCATCCGGGCCAGAAGCGCGTCAGTGGCGTGCGACTCGTCGACGGCGAAGTGCTGACCGCCGACTCCATCGTGTGCAACGGCGACCTCGCGCAGGCCTATCGCACGCTGCTCCCCGCCAGCGCACGCCCGTCGATGAGCGACGCGAAGATTGCCAAGCTCCGACACTCCATGTCGCTCTTCGTCATCTACTTCGGCACGGATCGACAGTACGAGGACATTGCGCACCATGAGATCATCATGGGACCGCGCTACAAGGAACTCCTCGAGGACATTTTCGAGCGGAAGATTCTGGCCGACGACTTCTCGCTGTACCTGCACCGCCCGACCGCCACCGATCCGTCGTTGGCACCGCCGGGGCACGACTGCTGGTATGTGCTGTCACCCGTTCCGCACTTGGGTGGCGACATCGACTGGGAAAAGGTCGGCGACCGCTACCGCGACCGGATCATGAACTACCTCGAAGAGCGGTACCTTCCGGATCTGTCCAAGCACATCGTCACGGAGCGGCGCATCGATCCGCGCTACTTCGAGGGCACGCTCAACAGCTACCTCGGCAGCGCGTTCGGCACCGAGCCCGTGTTGACCCAGTCCGCGTACTTCCGCCCGCACAACGCCAGTCCGGACATCGCCAACCTGCATTTCGTCGGCGCAGGTACCCATCCGGGCGCTGGCCTGCCGGGCGTCATGGCCAGCGGCAAGATCGTCGCGGAAATGATCGGACCGGCCTCCGCATAAGCCCCAGGTTCGCGACGGCGGGGCACCAGGCTCGAAGCGGCGGGACGGAGATTCCAATCTCTGTCCCGCCGTTTCGCGTCCCGCAGTTTCCCCAGCCCCGCTGCAGTTTTAGTTTGTGTCATGAACATCACCATTACCCCGACCGAGCAGACCGGAATATCGCGCCGTCTGCAGATCTCGGTACCGACCGAGACGGTCGTTTCCTACGAAGATCAGGCCGCCAAGAAGTACGCCTCGCAGGTGACCATTCCCGGCTTTCGCGTCGGGAAGGCCCCGCCATCTATGGTCCGCAAGCGCTTCGCCGATGCCATTCGGCAGGAAGCGGTTGAGCTGATCATCAATGAGGCCTTCAAGGAGGCCGTCGAACGCGAAGGGCTGAAGCTGGCGTCGCAGCCCCACGTCCACGACCTGAAAGCCGAGCCCGGGCAGCCGTTGGAGTTTGTGCTGCACTGCGAGCTTCGCCCCGAGTTGTCGCTCCAGACCATCGATGGCTTCACGATCACGCGCCGCGATGCGGTGGTGGACGAGGAAGGCGTCGAAGGGCAGATCGAGCGTCTGCGCGAGCAGAAGGCGGACTGGTCGCCGGTTGATGAGAAGGCCGCGCCGGGTGACATGGTCAACGTGGTGCTCTCCATCGCCGAAGCGGACGGCTCGATCCCCGAGGGACGCGACTATCGCCTCGTCCTCGGCGGTGGCCAAGCCATCGCGGCCATTGAAGAGCTCATCATGGAAGCGGCGCCGGGACAGACCATTGAGCGCACGGTGCGCTGGCCCGACGACTTCCCGGACGAATCGCAGCGCGGCACGTCCAAGATGGCGCGCGTGACGGTGAAGGACGTCAAGCGGAAGGCCCTGCCCGCGCTCGACGATGCGTTCGCCCGCGAGATCGGGGATTTCGATACGCTCGACGCCCTGCGTGATGCGGTGCGTGCCGACATGGGCGAGCAGGCGAAGCGTGACAGCGTGGCCGAAGTGCGTGGCCAGCTCGTCGAGAAGATCGTTGAGGCCAACCCGTTCGACGTGCCGGGTAGCTGGGTCAACCAGCTGATTGACGGGTACATGCAGATGTACGGCGTCCCCGATGCCGAGAAGCAGCGCTTCGCGATGGAATTCCGCCCGATGGCGGAGCGTCAGGTGCGTCGTGACTTGATTGTCGACACGTTGGCGGAGCGCGAGTCGCTCACCGCGAGCGCGGCCGATGTCGATACGCGTATCGAAGAGATGGCCGCCGCCCGGAACGTCGATCCGGGTCAGGTGTATGCGCAGCTCCAGAAAGCCGGGCGATTGCAGGAAATCGAGCGCGAGCTGACCGAAGACCGTGTCTTCGCCTGGCTGCTCGAGCGCAATCCCGTGTCCGCGTAACGGTTCGTTTTTTCTACTCACGACCAGTCGAGGCGTCAGATGGCATCGATTTACATGCCGTACATCATCGAGCGGTCCAGTCGCGGCGAGCGCACGTACGATATTTTCTCGCGCCTGCTCATGGATCGTATCGTGTTCCTGGGGTCGCCGGTCACTGACGACGTCGCGAACATCATCATTGCGCAGCTGCTCTTTCTCGAGGCCGATAACCCCGAGAAGCCCATCCACCTGTACATCAACTCGCCGGGCGGCAGCGTGTCGGCGGGGCTCGCGATGTACGACACCATGCAGTTCATCAAGGCGCCCGTGTACACCACGTGCATGGGTATGGCGGCCAGCATGGGTGCGTTCCTGCTGTGTGCCGGTGCGGCGGGTCATCGCAGCGCCCTGCCGCACTCGCGCATCATGATCCACCAGCCGTCGCAAAACGGCGGCGGCGGCTCGGCGTCGGACATCGAAATTCAGGCGCGCGAAATTCTGTATCTCCGCGCGAAGATGAACGAACTGATGGCCAAGCACAGCGGCCGTCCGGTCGAGCAGGTCGAGCGCGACACCGATCGCGATCGCTTCATGTCCGCCGAAGAGGCTCGCGTGTACGGGCTGGTCGATATGGTCGTGGCGCAGCAGGCTGAACTCGCGGCAGTCACCAAGGCGTAATCAAGGCGTAATCCAGGCGCGTAATCGCGGTCGCTGGACACGTAGGCATCACACGAAGGGCGCGGAGAGATTCCTCTCCGCGCCCTTCGTGTCTGTGTGCTCTACCGTACGAGGAACACGACGGCGCGGCGCCTAATGCGCGGCGTCTTAGGCGCGACGCACGCGCATGTGGATCTCCACGGCGGGGCGCGTGGTCAAGCGCGCGAAGGGACGCACGGTGTGCGCGTCCAGCGCCGTGAAATCAAACGTGCGCACGAGGCTCGCCAAAATGAGCGCGGTCTCAATGGTGGCGAACGCCGCCCCCACGCAGATGCGCGGGCCGGCACCAAACGGGATGTAGGCCCCGGCGGTCATTTCCCCTTCGCGTTCTGGGAGGAACCGATCAGGATCAAACCGATCAGGGTTGACCCAGAGCTTCTGGTGCCGATGCATGCTCCACGGCGCGATCATGAGCATCGTCCCGCGCTTCACGCGCCGACCGGCAATGTCGGTATCCTGCGCCACGACGCGTGGGAGGAACGTGATGGGCGGATAGAGGCGCAGCACTTCGCGGAAGAAATTCCGCACGTACGGCAAGCGCTTCGTGTGCTCCAACAGCACGGGGCCATCGCCCACGACGCGCTCAACCTCCGCACGAATGCGCGCCACCGCCTCGGGTTGCTGCGAGAGGATGAAAAACGCCCACGTCAGCGAACTGGCCGTGGTCTCGTGGCCGGCGAGGAAGAATACGCCCAACTGATCGATGAGCTCTTCACGGGTGAAGGGCTCGCCGGTGTCGGTGTCCCGCGCGTCGAGGACTGCGCCGGCAATGTCATCGAGCCCCGGCGTCGCGATGCGCGTGTCGAGCATCGTGCCGAGGTGGCGCCGGATACGCAGACAGGCCTGTCGCACGGGCTCCGGCTGTGCGTGCGCGGACCAGGGCTTGTCCCACAGCAGTCGCTTGATATCGATACTGCCGACCTGCCGCTCGAAGCGCATAAAATCCTCGAACACCTGCTGCGACGTTTCGCCTTCCAGCGGGACGGAAAAGATCGTCCGCGTGATCACGTCAGCCGTGAGGTGGCTCATGGCCGCGTCGAGGGAGAACGTGGCGTCCTGCGCGGCGAGCTCCTCGAGTCGCGCTTCGTAGTCGTGCACGGCCGCCGCCATGAACTCGAAGGCGCGGTTGATCCGCATGTGCGAGAACGCGGGGTCGACCATGCGCCGCTGGCGACGCCACGTATCCCCGCTGGTGACGAACATCGAATTGCCGACCAGGTCCTCGAGCGCCTCGACGAACAGATCGTTCTTGGGGAAGAGATCGTGGTCGGAGAGGATGCGATTGACCCAGACCGGATCGTTGATGAGCAGGATCCCGCGCCGCGACTGGCCGAGCGGGGTGATCATCTCCTGATAGGCGAGATCAGGGAGGAGGCTGAGCAGGTCTTTCTGACGGCGCCAGAGGAGGCGCAGCAGCGAGGTCACCGGCGCCCGCGGCACAGGGGCCGGCGGGCGGTAGAGCGATCGGGAGTCAGGCACGCGTGGCGCCTGTCATGGCCAGTCGGCGCTGCGCGAGCCGGATCCGTGCCTGATGGTAGATGATGATGGCGAGCCCGACGACGAGCGGGATGGACCACATTTTGGGATTCAGCGCGTTGGCCGGCATGAAGCGGACGAACCCAAACGCCATGAAGGCCGTGTACACGGAGATGCCGGCGCCGACCGCCGCCTTCACGTGCTCGAGTTGGTACACGATCTTGGCCGGCGCATCGGTGTAGATGAAGTAGAGGTTGGTGAGCCCTGAGGCGACCCCGACCACCGCGATGCCCATCATGAGCACCTCGTGGATGAGCCATCCGCGGTAGGCGCAGTAGAGCGCGGCGAGCATCACCAGCACGTTCAGCGCGACATTCGGCCAGCGCCGGTTCAGGAGATGCTGCTTTTTGTTGCGGACGGTCACCAGCCCGTGCCAGACGAGACTGACCGTGAGAATGGCCAAGTAGAGCATCATCCACCCGAAGATGCCCTGAATCCACGAGGCTGGGCGGGTCAGATCAGGGTGCGTGGCGACGGGATTGAGGATGGTGCAGATCCCCATGCCGAAGGCCATGCTGGCCGTGAGCATCATCAGGTAGGAGAACGCCTTCCCGTAGGTGCGATGAGCGGCGGCGCCCTTCTTGCCCAGTACGGGAATCCAAAACAGCACCAGCCCCACGGCACCCGTGGTGACATGCACGAACAGGAACAGCTTGAACGGCCACATGGTATAGGCTCGAGGGAGACGGCCTCAAGGACTGCCTTCAGGCGAACGTGGACTCGTCGCTCAAGCGGGATGAGACAGACGTGTCCGGCGGCGACGCCACTAGGCTACGATGGTCGTGGGCGGTTCGCCAGTTCCCCGGACTGACGGTTTCACGATGAGCTGCCGAGACTTTCCGGCAGATGCTCCGTCGCAAGGCTGCGCCGGAGGCAATGTTCGCTTGACCCTGCCCCTCTGGCTGGGTTAACTACGGGAGGGGCTGCCTGTGAGGTAAGCCCGTCGCCCACCTGCTTGGATCGACATGTCCCACGACAAGCATTTGCGTTGCTCTTTTTGCGGAAAGTCCAAAGACGCGGTCCGGAAGTTTATCTCCGGTCCGTCGGTCTATATCTGCAACGAGTGCATCGCGCTCTGTAACGAGATTCTGGCCGAGGATGAGGAGCGTGAGGTCGCCGAGGCGATCACTCAGGTTCCCACGCCGCGCGAGATCAAGGCGACCCTCGATCAGTATGTGATCGGGCAGGAGCTGGCCAAGAAGGCGCTGTCGGTGGCCGTCTACAACCACTACAAGCGCATCAACGCCACGAGCAATGCCCGCGAAGGTGACGTGGAGCTCGACAAGTCGAACATCCTGCTGATCGGCCCGACGGGCGTGGGCAAGACGCTGCTGGCGCAGACGCTGGCGCGCATCCTCGACGTGCCGTTCACCATTGCCGATGCGACGACGCTGACCGAAGCGGGCTATGTCGGTGAGGATGTCGAGAACATTCTGGTGCGTTTGCTGCAGGCCGGCGACTTCAACGTCGCGGAATGCGAGCGTGGCATCGTCTACATCGACGAAATCGACAAGATCGCGCGCAAGTCGGAGAACCCGTCCATCACGCGTGACGTGTCGGGCGAGGGCGTGCAGCAGGCGTTGCTCAAGATTCTCGAAGGCACGGTCGCCAGCGTCCCCCCGCAGGGTGGTCGCAAGCATCCGCAGCAGGAATACATCCAGATCAACACCAAGGATATTCTGTTCATCTGCGGTGGCGCCTTCGACGGCCTCGAAAAAATCATCGAGGCGCGCACGGGGCGTCGGCAAATCGGGTTTGGTGAGGAGAAGGGCGACGCGAAGGTGAAGCCCATCAACAAGACCACGCCCAAGACGCCGTTCGCCGAAGTGGAGCCGGATGACCTGCTGCGCTTCGGAATCATTCCCGAGTTGGTGGGCCGCTTGCCGGTGTGCGTGCCCCTTGAGGCGCTCGACGAGGATTCGCTGATGCAGATCCTCAAGGAGCCCAAGAACGCTCTCACCAAGCAGTATCAGAAGCTCTTCGACCTGGAAGAGGTGAAGATCACCTTCGAGGAGTCGGCGCTCCGTGCGGTGGCGTCCAAGGCGCTGCGGCGTGGCACCGGCGCGCGCGGTCTGCGTGCCATTCTGGAAGAGACCTTGCTGGACACCATGTTCGACCTGCCCACGCGGGATGATGTGGTGGAAGTCCGTGTGACCGAGGCCTCCGTCATTACCGGCGGACCGCCACTGCTCGAAATCGCCCCTAAGCGCCAGAAGAAGGAAGCCTGAGTCAACGTCAGACCCCGAGGGCCGGAGTCAAGCGCGCGCGCGAGCGTGAGCGCCTGCCGGTCCTCCCGCTTCGCGACGTGGTGTTGTTCCCCCACGTCGCCATGCCCCTGCTCATCGGGCGCGCCGGCTCCCTCGCCGCCGTGGCGCAAGCCACCGAGGGTTCAAAGGAAATCCTGATCGTCACCCAGCGATCCGCCGACGTGCACACGCCGGCGGCCGCCGACCTGCACCGGATCGGGGTGATCGGACGGTTGCAGCAGGTGACGCGCCTGACCGGCGGGACCACCAAGGTGTTGGTGGAGGGGCTCACGCGGGTGAAGGTGCGTCGCTTCACCACCGCGAAGGGGAGTCCGCTCTTCGAGGCCTCGGTGATCCCCTTCCCGCTCGAGCAGACCGACGACGACAGCACGCGGGCCCGAGTGCGCCACGCGATGACGTTGTTCGAGGAGTACGCCGGGTTGCAACGTCGCCTCCCCCCGGAAGTGGTGGGGCTGCTGCAGGGACTCGACAACGACGAGCGTGTGGCCTTCGGCATCGCCGCCCATCTCCAGATCACCATTGAGCAGCGGCAGCGGCTCCTCGAGGCCCCCTCGCTGGCGGTGTTAAGCGAGCGGCTGGTGGGCGTCCTGGGCGCGGAGCTCGAACTGCTGAAGCTCGAGCGCAAGATTGACGAGCAGGTCCGTGGCTCGCTGTTCCAGAATCAGCGCGAGTTCTTTCTGAACGAGCAGCTGCGCGCGATTCACAAAGAACTGGGGCACGACGAGGGCGACGAAGTCGAGGAAATGACGCGGCAGATCGAGCTGCGCGGACTCCCCGAGCCCGTCGCGCTGCGCGCGCACCGCGAGCTGCGCAAGCTGCGCCGCAGCTCCTCGATGTCCCCCGATGCGGCCGTGGCCCGTGGGTGGTTGGATTGGGCGCTCGCCCTGCCGTGGAATACCCGGAGCGACGACACCATCGACCTCGCGCACGCCCGCACCATTCTCGATGGCGATCACTATGGGCTCGAGGATGTCAAGGAACGCATTCTCGACTACATCGCGGTGCTGGGACGCGTGGGGGCGATTCGCGGGCCGATTCTCTGCCTCGTCGGCCCGCCCGGCGTTGGCAAGACGTCGCTGGGCCGCTCCATCGCGCAGGCGCTGGGCCGTCGCTTCGTGCGCATGGCCTTGGGGGGCGTGCGTGACGAGGCCGAAATCCGAGGCCATCGCCGCACGTACATCGGGGCGATGCCGGGGCGCATTATTCAGGCCATGCGGCGGGCTGAGACCGTGAACCCGGTCATCCTGCTCGACGAAGTGGACAAGCTGGGCAGCGACTGGCGCGGCGATCCGGCGTCGGCGTTGCTGGAGGTCCTCGACCCCGAGCAGCATCACGCGTTCAACGATCACTACCTCGAAGTCGACTACGACCTCTCGCAGGTCTTGTTCATCACCACCGCCAATTCGCTCAGCGGTATTCCCGAGGCGCTGCGTGATCGCATGGAGATCATCCGGCTGCCGGGCTATCTCGAGCCGGAGAAGATCGCGATCGCGCGGCGGTTCCTGCTGCCCCGCCAACTGAAGATGCACGGCATCGTCCAGGAGTCGGTGCAGGTCGCGCCGGACGTGTTGCAAGGCATCATCCGTGGTTGGACCAAGGAACCCGGCGTGCGTGATCTCGATCGTCGTCTGGCGCGCCTCTCGCGGAAAATCACGCGGACATCGGCCGGTGGTGCCGGGGTCGGCACGACGACGGCTGGTGTCACCGTCATCGGCCGCGAGCATCTGTCCGCCATACTCGGCCCGCCTTCGCATGACCCCGACGAGTTGGTGCTCGTGGATCAGGTGGGCGTGGCCTCAGGACTCGCGTACACCAGTGTCGGTGGAGAAATCTTGGAGATCGAGGTCAGCGTCGTGCCCGGTCGCGGGCGCCTGCAACTGACGGGGACGCTGGGCGATGTCATCAAGGAATCGGCGGCCGCCGCCCTGAGTTATGTGCGCTCCCGCGCCGAACAGTTGGGACTGGCCCCGGACTTCCATCGCACGCGGGACATCCACGTGCATCTGCCCTCCGGCGCCACGCCCAAGGACGGTCCGTCCGCGGGCATCGCCATGGCCACCGCGCTCACCAGTGCGCTCACCGGTATTCCGGTGCGCGGCGATGTGGCCATGACCGGTGAGATCACACTGCGCGGTCGCGTGCTGCCGATTGGCGGCCTCCGCGAGAAAGGCGTCGCGGCCCATCGCCAGCGGATCGCGCACGTCATTGTGCCGCACGCGAACGTGAAAGACATCGCGGAGCTTCCCGAAGAGGTGCGAGAGGCTGTGACGTGGCATCCGGTGCGCACGATGGACGAAGTGCTGGCGCTCGCGCTCCGGACGCCTGTGGTGCCGTATCGGGCGGACGTCACCCAGCTGCGTGACGTGGCGGGGCGGCCCGAATGACCGTCGATCCGCTGGTCATTCGGCATCTCGACTACCTCGGGCCGATGGCCACGACCACCGGCTGGCGACCGCAGCTGACGCTCCCCGAAGTCGCGTTCGTGGGCCGCTCCAACGTGGGCAAATCGTCGCTGCTCAACCGGCTCATGCGCCGCAAATCGTTCGCGCGCGTCAGCAACACGCCCGGCCGCACGCGCGAGATTCACTTTTTTGATGTGAACAAGCAATTCGTGCTGGCCGACCTTCCGGGGTACGGGTATGCGCGAATTTCCAAAGAGCGGAAGGCGGAATGGCGCCCGCTGATTGAGGGGTATCTGGCGGGCAGCCCCAACCTCCGTGGCGTCGTGCAGTTGCTGGACGTGCGCCACGACCCGACGGACGACGATCGCGTGATGCTCGACTTCCTCGCCGATCTGGGCGTGCCCATCATTATCGCCGCCACCAAGGTGGACAAGATTCGGCCGGCCGAAGTGCTGCCGCGCATCGGGTCGCTGGCGAACATCGTTGGCGTCGAAGCCGATCAAATCGTGCCGTTCAGCGCCACGACCGGGCGCGGACGGGACGACCTGGCGGCGGCCGTGATGGAGTTGATCACCCTGCCCGACTGGAGGACGCCGTGAGCCCCCTGATGCCGTCATCTCGCTCGTCACGCGAATGCGAACGCGAACGCACCCGCACCCGCACCCGCGTACGCGCACACGCCGCGTGGCCCGTGCTGCTGTCGCTGGCGATGGCCTGCGCGCCCGGGAACACCGCGGCGGGGCAGCAGCCCCCGCCAAACCAGACCGGGGCACAGGCGGACACGCTGGACCCGAGTTTTGTGCCGCCCGGATTCGGTTCGCTCAAGCAGGACGATATCGCCCTCAAAGTCGCGCCCTCGAGCGGACTACAGGTGCGCGCGATTCCGCTGGACGAGCGGTTCATCCGCCTGCTCTCCCCCGACTCGTACAGCGCGCTGCGTGAGCTCGTGGCGAGCAAACAGCCGGCGTTGACCACCGTCCGCGAGCGCAATCGCCTCCCCTCGTATTCGCTCTGGTACGTCAGCTTCTTCGCGCTGGAACAGGGCGAAACCCGGTTCTCCCCGCAGGAGTTCGTGATCAACAATACGGGCCGCGACTTCCGCCCCATCGACATTCTGCCGCTCAGCAGCGGCTTCGGCGAGTATCGCCTGAAGCAGCGGGAAGTGCAGTCGGCGCTGTTCATTTTCGATGGGCAGATCGACCTGAACCAGCCCACGTCGGCGATGATGGAAGGATCGCCGAGTGTGACGGATTGGGGTCGTGTGATGCAGCGCGTCGACCGCGAACGCGCGCTCGTGCGTAGCCGCGCGGCCACAGGCGCCAAGAAGCCGTAGCCAGAACGCCTGAGCCAACCGGCTCAGAGCGACGGGTTACCGGGAATGCGCAGCACGTCCTCGACGGCGCCGGCATCGCCGGTGCGGAGCAGATGCATGGCGTAGTCCACCGCCTGATGCTCGCGCGGCCACGCCAACGTGCGCCGAGCGGCGGTGGCGGAACGCCACGCATAGGCGTCATGCTCGACGCCCAGTGCTACGGACGCCGCCGGTGCCACGACGGCGGCAAACACCAGCGCGAAATGCACGGTGTCGGACTGATGCAGATAGAACGGGTTGACCGCCAGGCTGTACAAGCGCTGGACCTCAAGCCCGGTCTCTTCGCGCACCTCACGACGAGCCGCATCAGCGGGTGTCTCATTGGCCTCGATCCGGCCGTGCACGATTTCCCATGCGCCGGTGCAGCGCGTCCCCTCCGCTCGGCGCAGCGTCAGCACGCGCCATGGGAAGGCCGATCGCTGAGCGCGTGGCGCCGCGGGTGATGTCGCCGAACGCGTAACCGCTGCGGTATCCGAGGGGGCGAGCACGACGACATCAACGATGCCGGCATCAATCTTGGTGGTGCGGAGGTCGAGAGAAGGCATGGGCAATGCTATCCAGTCGCTTGCCTCGGTGCGAGTCGGCTAGCGAACTTGCGCGCGTGACCACACTCGACGAATTTCGCGCCCGCGCCGCTACCTGTCGTGCCGATGGGGGGCTCGTCCCCGTCTGGCGCGACTGCCTCCTCGATCAATGCACGCCGGTCGCGGCCTATGCGAAGCTTCGGCGCGGTGCGTTCGGGTTCCTGCTGGAATCCGCGCCGGCCGGCGGTGAGACGTGGGCGCGCTACACCTACCTCGGCACCGAGCCGCGTGGCGCCTGGCGCCTGCGGGATGGCGTGGTGGAAGATTGGACCCCTGACGCGGTGTGGCACGGCGCCCGGACGCCGCTCGATCCAATCGCCGATCTCCGCGACATTGTGCGCGCGATGCGCCCAGTGCCGGCGCCTGAGCTTGGGCCCTTCTGGAGCGGTGCCGTGGGCTTCTTTGCGTACGACGTCGTGCGGCACATTGAGCGCCTCCCCAACGCGCCGCCGCGCACACTCGACGCCCCCGATGCCTGCTTCGTGTTCACCGACGCGCTGGTGGTGATCGACAACTGGCGCGGTCAGGCACGCGTGATCGTGTCGGTGCCCGTGCCCGCCGGTGCGGACGACGCGCAGCTGGACGCACTCTACGCGCGCGCGACGACGACGCTCGATGAGACCATCGCGCGCCTGCACGGCCCTGATGTGCTCCCGTCGCTGGCCCTCGACGCGAACGCGCCCGCCGCGGTCCCGCGATCACGGTACACGCAGGAGGCCTTCGAGCGCGATGTGCTGCGCATCAAGGAGTACATCCTGTCGGGCGATGCTTTCCAGGTGCTGCTCGCGCGGCGGATGGAGCTCACGTTGGACTTTGATCCGACGTCACTGTATCGCGCACTGCGCGCGCTCAATCCGTCGCCGTACATGTACCATCTCTCGCTGGACGGGCTGGAGCTGGTGGGCAGTTCGCCGGAGCTGCTGGTACGTGTCGCTGACGGACGCATTACGGTGCGCCCGATTGCGGGCACGCGTCCGCGTGGCCGCACGCCCGAGGAGGACACGGCCCTCGCGGCCGAGCTGCTCGCGGATGAGAAAGAGCGCGCCGAGCACGTGATGCTTGTGGACCTCGGCCGCAATGACGTCGGTCGTTTGGCAGAATACGGCTCCGTGCGCGTCACCGATCTGATGACGGTGGAGCGGTACTCGCATGTGTTTCACATCGTCAGTCAGGTGGAAGGCGATCTCGCGGATGGATCGAGTGCGCTCGATGCGTTCCGGGCCGTCTTTCCGGCGGGCACGATGACCGGTGCGCCTAAAGTCCGAGCGATGGAGATCATTGACGAGCTGGAGCCGGAGCGGCGCGGTCCGTACGCGGGCGCGATTGGCTACGTGGGCGCCGGCGATCAGCGCATGGATCTGGCCATCACCATTCGCACCTGCGTCATCGCCAATGGCATCGCGTCGGTGCAGGCGGGCGGCGGCATTGTGCACGATTCGATCCCGGCGATGGAGTGGGCGGAAACCGAGAACAAGGCGCGCGCCATGCTGACGGCGATCGGGCGCGTGCGGGCCGCGGAAGCCTCTGCGGCCGCATCGCGCGCCATGACGCATGATGCGTCCGCGTAACCCATCGTCGTTCGGCGTCAGCGGCATGCGGCCGACTGACGGGTGACGCACGTTCTGGAATCGCTCGCGGGAGACCGCCGCTTCCACCTGACGGTTGGTGACGTCCAGGTGGTGGGGCGCGATGTCTCGTGCGACCTGCCGATTCTGGACGACGCCGTTTCGCGCCGTCACGCCGAGTTGCAGCTGGACGAGGACGGCCTGCGGGTGAAGGATCTGGGGTCGCGCAACGGGACGTGGCTGAATGGCGCGCGCGTCGAGCTGGCGCATGCGGTGATCGGGGACACGGTCGCATTTGGGCCGGTGCGTTTTACGCTGTGCACGGTGTCTGAGGCGTTGGCGCGCCCCGCGATCGCCAGCACCGCGTTGGATGGGGCGGCCAGCGTCGTTCGAGAGCGCGCGATACCATCGCGCGACCGTGCGATTGTGGAAGTTGCTGGCCAGCGTTTGGCGGCGCTGGTGACGCTGGCACAGAAGCTGGGTGGCCAGATGCCCGTCGAGCAGCTGCTGGAGCGCATCGTGGATGATCTCTTCGGTGCGTTTCCGGCGGACCGCGTGGCGATCCTGCTTCCGGCGCCGACGGGGGCGATGGAGATCCGCCTCACACGTGACGCCAACGGCGCGGACGTGCTGCGCACCGTGCCGCGCGCCATCGCTGACGGTGTGGCGCGACGTCAGGTAGCGCTGCTGACGCATGATGCCAGCGCCGACGCCCGAACCGCCGGCGACTCAGTCATGCGGCAGTCGGTGCGGTCGGCCATGGCGGCGCCGCTGCTAGGCGACCGTCACACGACCATCGGCGTGCTCTACGTAGACAACGTGCATGATGCCAGCGCCTTCAGCGACGAGGACCTGCATTTCCTGGTGGCGTTTGCGGGCATCGCGGCGGCGGCGGTGGAACGTGAGACGGCAGCGGCCGAGCGGCGGCACGCGCTGCGAGTGCGCGAGAATTTCGAACGGTACTTCACGCCGCTGCTGGCCAAGCGGATCTCGACGTCCACCGAGGCGATGACGCTTGGGGGGCATCGGCAGCGAGTGATCGTGCTGTTCAGTGACATCCGCGGTTTCACGGCGATCGCCGAGTCATTGCCGCCGCTCGATCTGGCCACGCAACTCAACGAATACTTTGGCGCGATGGTGGACTGCGTCTTCGCGCACGACGGCGCGCTGGACAAGTTCATCGGCGATGCCGTGCTGGCCTATTGGGGCGCTCCCGAGCCGCACGCCGATGATGCGGTGCGCGCCGTGCGTGCGGCGCAGGACATGCAGGAGGCGTTGCGTTCGCTGAACGCGCGTTGGCGAGAGGAGGGGCGCCCGGAATGGCACGCCGGTATCGCGATGCACGCGGGCGACGTCTTCGTGGGGAACATCGGGTCGCCCCGCCGCCTCGAGTACACGCTCATCGGCGACACGGTCAACATCACGAGCAAACTGTGCGACCTCGCCGGGCCCGATGAAATTCTCGTGAGCGAGTCGGTGCGCTTGGCAATCGACTCGGCGATCGACTCGGGGATCGCGCTGCACGAGCGGCCGGACGTGGTCCCGGCGCGCCGACCAGGCGATTCGCTACGCGTCTGGGCGGTATCGTCGTGAGCGAAATACCGACAGCTTCGCGCGGAACGATGGCCGCGATTGACGCGCTTTCAGACGACGCGCTTTCACCCGTTTCACGGCGTCTCGCGCATGCCGATCTCACCGCGCCGGCCGCGCTCGTGGAGACGCTGTCTGCCCTGATTGCGCAGCACGGCTCCCTGTACGACTGGGCCGCCGAGCAGCCGCAACCGCGCGCGCTGCGCGGTCGCGCCCCCGTGTACATCGCGGCGCTTCCCGGGACGCAGGAGACGGTCGTGGTCCGGCACGCGTGGCACGGCGGACTGCTGGCCCCACTGACCGGGGATCGGTTTACGCGGCCGACGCGTGCGCCCCTCGAACTGGCGATGTCCACCCGCCTGCGCGCGGCGAACATTCCAACGACGGTGGTCCTCGGCTACGCGCGATACGACGCGTGGCCGTGGCACTGCCGCGTGGATGTTGTGACGCGCTTCGTACCAGACGCCTGCGACCTTGGCATGGTAGCCGCTGGGCTGGTGCCCGGTATCACCTGCGCTGACGCACTGGCCGCGACCCAGCGACTCCTCGGACAACTCGCGGCTTCGGGTGTCGTGCACCCCGACCTCAACGTGAAGAACGTGCTGCTGGTGCGGGCCCCCGATGCCGCCCTGCGCGCGATGGTCATCGACGTGGATGTCATCCGATGGGACGCGCAGCGTTCCCCTGCCGACACCATGCGCGTGAACGTCGCGCGCCTGACACGGTCCCTGCGAAAGTGGCGCCTGCACTTCGGCTGCGACCTCACCGAGCATACGTTGGAGCGATTCACCCGTGAGGCGCTCGCGATGAGCGCCGAGGCGCTGAGCGCCGACGTGCGACCGCGTCCGGATTCGCACCAGTGAATGCGGATGCATCTCGGTGGATGCTTCCGTCCCCCTTTGCCTACCTGATGAGTTCTCGATGCCGGCGCCCATGACTGCTGATCCGACGCGCACGACGCCTCCGCTGCCGGCGGTACGGCTGCAGCGCATCGGCATCGTGATGATGAGCGCGGTCGGTGACGCCGTGCATGTCATGCCGCTTGTGCATGCGCTCAAGGCGCATGCCCCGGGGTGTCACATTACGTGGGTGCTGCAGCCCGGCCCCGCCTCATTGGTGCGCGGCCATCCGCTGGTGGACGACATCATTCTCTTCGATCGGGGGCGCGGGTGGCGCGCGTTCCGTGATGTGCGTCGGGAGTTGGCCTCGCGCCGTTTTGACGTCGTGCTTGCCCTGCAGGTGTACTTCAAGGCCGGCCTCGTCACCGCCTTCACCTCGAGTCCGGTCAAACTCGGATTCGATCGCGCGCGTGCCCGGGATCTGAATTCGCTGTTCACCACGCATGCGATTGCGCCGCACGTCGGCCAGCACGTGCAAGATCAGTACTTCGAGTTCCTCGACGCACTGGGCGTGCCGCATGATGCGGCGCACGGTGCCCCGTCCTGGACGCTCGGGCCGTGGAATGCCGACGAGCGCGCGTGGCAACGCGAGTTTCTGTCACAATTCACGCGGCCCATCGCGCCGATTGTGGTGGCGACGAGCAAGGCCGAGAAGGACTGGATGCCGGAGCGGTGGGCGCGTGTGTGCCACCTGCTGTGGGACGAGTTCGGCCTGCAGCCGGTGCTCGTTGGCGGACGCTCTCCGCGCGAGGTGGCCGCCGAGTCGGTGATTCTGCGCGAGGCGCCGATGGCGCATTCGGCGCTGGGGAGCGGGCTCCGGAAGTTGGCGGCCATTCTCGATGGCGCGGCAGTGGCGCTCTCACCGGACACGGGACCGCTTCATCTCGCCGTCGCGCTCCGGACGCCGGTAATCGGCCTGATGGGGTACACCAACCCCAAGCGCGTAGGGCCGTACGATTTCTCGCGCGATCTGTTAGTGGATGCGTACGGCGATGCGGGCGAAGACTATCCGCTGGACATGGTGTACCGACACGATCGCATGACGCGGATTACGGTCGACGACGTGCACGGGATGCTGCGGCGGTGGGCTGAGCGCTACCGCGCCGACCGACTGGCTGCGCTCAGCGCGGCTCGGTAAGCGGGCCGAATCGGTAGTCGATCCCGAACTCGCGCAGGAGCGCGATGAGGCGGCCGAGCGCGAGTCCCATGACGGCGAAGTAGTCCCCGTCGATGCGTTCGACGATGGTGGCGCCGAAGCCCTGAATGCCGTAGGCGCCCGCCTTGTCCATCGGCTCGCCGGTGGCCACATACGCCGCGATCTGATCGGCGGAGAGTGAGCGGAAGGTGACCGACACCGACTCCACCGCCGATACCGTGCGCCCGCCACGCGCGACCGCGATGGCCGTGAAGACGGTGTGCGTGCGACCACTCAGGCGCGCGAGCATGGCCATCGCATCCGCGACGGACTGCGGCTTCCCGAGGATGTCCCCATCAATCACGACAATCGTGTCCGATCCGATGACCAGCGCCTCGGGGTACTGGGCGGCCAGCACCGCGGCCTTCGCGCGCGCCAGCCGTTCGCAGTGCGGGACGGGCGCCTCGTCCAGATGGACCGACTCGTCCACATCGGCTGGTCGCACTTCGTGCGGTATGCCAATGAGGGTGAGCAACTCGCGACGTCGCGGCGACTGGGAGGCCAGAATTACGCGCACGGGGACCGTCGCGGTATCGGTCGGCACGGAATTGGAAAGATCAGCGTTCATCGGAGTAAGTTAGAGCGTCTTGCTCGAATTTCGCACCCACTCGCCCGTATCATGTCCGAGCCTACGCACTTCGAAACCGTCGCGATCCGCACGCAGACGCCCACCTCGGCGGAGCGTGAGCATTCCGTCCCGCTGTATCTGACGTCGAGCTTTCGTTTCAACGATGCGGAGCATGCGCGGGCGCTGTTCGCGGAAGAGGTCAGCGGCAACGTGTACAGCCGCTATTCGAATCCCAACACCGACGAGTTCATCGAGAAGTTGTGTC
>CALQGY020000043.1 GCA_943330235.2 Candidatus Kuenenia stuttgartensis | reverse complement strand
GGCGCGAGATGCACGAGATGATGCACACCGTGCCGACGCCGCTTGTGGATGTCCCGTACGAAAAGCTGTGCCCGGGCAGTGCGGCGCTGGACAAGCTGATGAACCGGTACCGCTAGACCGACCCATCTCTCGACAACGCGGTGGGCAGTGTTGCAAGCGACGGAAGGTGCCGTCGCCCACAACAGTGTCCACCGCGTTTCGTTTGGTGTGCGGTTACCGCCGTTCGCATAGCGCAATCCGCGTAGCGCAGTTCGCTTAGCGCAGTTCGCTTAGCGCAGTTCGCTTAGCGCAATCCGCGAATGACGAACAGTTTGGAACTGTATTCCGACGCGACATACGCGTAGCGGGTTGGGTCGTCGGCAATGGCGAAGGCCGCGGTGGTCACGACGGCACTGCCTCGCGCCGGCGTCACATCCAGTAACGGCGACGATAGGCCCGTGCTCAGTGACAGCGTGCTTACGCGAAACGCGCTCTCGCGCACATACAGCGCGCGTCCGTCGGCGCTCCAGCGAATGACGGTACGTCCATTCAGTCCTGCCACCGTCTGGCCGGAATCGAGCGGGCCACTGTACCTGCGGCCACCGAGCACCACTTGTGTGCCGTCCGGCGACAACAGCGCATCGTGCGACTCTACGGTGGGTGTGACGGCGGTGATGGCGCCCGTGTCGATGGGCGCGCGATAACAGCGCAGCAAGCCGCTGGCTGGATCGCCGCACAGCAGGATGGCGCGGCCATCGGGGTACCATCCGCCGGCGAAGACGTGTTTGAGTCCGCGCAGGTATATGCCGCGTTCTGAGCCCGGACCCACCGGTTGCAGCACCAGCCGCGTGTCGGTGGTGGTGACCCGCACCAGGACCCACTGATTATCCGGCGAGAACGCGATGGGGACGCCCACACCGAGACGAACCACACTGCCATCGGCGTGACGCAACATGGTGGAGTACGTCGCCCCGCCTTTCACGGACTCGTCGGAGAACGCCAACTGCTCGCCATCGTGTGAGAACACCGGTGCGTTCGGGAATTCCTGCCACGACACGTCGGAGTCGGCCGGCGCACCCGGTCGATGCAGCATGAGCCGGAGAGGCTCCTCCTCCCGCGAGATCAGTGCCGTGCCGTCGGCCAGCCAGTCCGTGAGCAGCAAGCCACCGGGGCCCGTATACACATCGCGCACGACGCCGGTCAGCGAGACCGCCCGCACCGCACGGTGCGACACATCGCTCCCGGCGGAGAAGAGCACCTCCGTGCCGGTCTTCGACCACACGGTGCTTTGCACCGACGGGAACTCCGGGGTGAGCATACGCACCGCCGGTCCGGTGATGGCGGGAGCTGCCGACGTCGCGCCCGACGGCTTTGCGCCCGACGGCTTCGACGTCGAGCCCGTCGGGGTGGGCGTCAACTCCAGCACACCCACCCGTCCGCGATCGTCGCCGTCAACGGCGTGCTCAATGAACGACACGCGCTGGCCGTCCGGCGACACGCGCGGATCGCTGAGATACCCCTCCGACGAATAGCGCAGTGTTCCCACGGGATACTCGAGCCGACTCCGTCCATCGGCCTGCGCGATGATGGCCATACTCTGTCCATCCGGCGCCCAGTCGGCTTCCCGCACGTCGTCCTTGAGCGGGCGCGGTGCGCCGCCCCCCATGGGCATGGTCGCGAGCGTCCCGCTGAAGACGCGATGGTACAGGTACGTGGGGTTGACCAACACGGCCAGCTCGCCCTTCGCCGATACGGACAATAGGTGCGTGTTGTCCGTGCCGAGCTGCTCGCGCTCGGGTGAATCGGGGCGACGCACATAGACGTTGGGCGCGGTACCGCTGCCTGCGGCGCTGTAGACGATGGACCGGCCGTCCACACCGAACCGCGCATTGAAGATTGTCTGCGAACGGTAGGTGATATGGTCAAACGTCACCACCGGTACCGGCGGCGCTGGGACGCGCGCACGCGCAAACCATCCACCGGATCCCGCGGCGATCACGAGTGCCGCGGTCGTCGCCGCCCAGAGGACTCGACGCCCTGGCGATACCGCCGTCGCTGCGGCGCTGGGTCCCTGTCCGCTGTTCGCCGACGGTTGCACGTTCAATGCCGTGGCGAAATCCGCGGCGGAGGCGAACCGGTCCGCTGGCAGCTTCTCGAGCGACTTCAGGACGGCCTGCTCTACTTCCAGTGGCACCGTATGGCGCTGCGCCCGCAGTGACTCCGGTGCGGACGTCAGTACCCGCGCCACCACCGCTTGCGCGGTGGCCCCGGTAAACGGCGGCTCGCCGACCAGCATTTCGTACAGTGTGGCGCCAAGCGCGTACACGTCGCAGGCGGGGGTCATCTCGCGTCTGCCCATGGCCTGCTCGGGGGCCATGTACCTCGGTGTTCCCAATGACATGCCGGTCGCCGTCATACGGCTGTCGGCGGAGCTGGCGGCGAGCGCGATCCCGAAATCGGCTACCAGGGCGCGCCCATCGTGCAGGAGGATGTTCTCCGGCTTGATGTCGCGGTGGATCACCCCCTGCCGGTGCGCATAGTCCAACGCGCTGGCAACTTCCGATGCGATGCGCACCGCGTCGGCGATGGGGAGCTGTTTCTCGCGATCGATCCGGCCGCGCAGCGTCTCGCCTTGAATGAACGGCATGACGTAGTACACGGCGCCGCCGACCGAGCCTGAATCGAACAGCGGCAGGATGTGCGGATGCTGCAGATTGGCCGTGAGCTTGATCTCGGCCAAAAACCGATCCACCCCGATGACGGCGGCGAGCTCGGGGCGCAGCACCTTGAGCGCGACATCACGGTCGTGCCGGATGTCGCGCGCGAGGTAGACCGTCGCCATACCGCCTTCGCCGATGCCGCGAAGGACCTGGTAGCGACCGTCGAGCGCGCTCTGAATGTCAGCGGTCACGGAGATTGTACGTCGTTACGGGTGGACAGCCATCAACAGGTCCGCGCTCACCCGTCATCGTCCCCGCCACCACCCACGCTGGTGGTGCCGGTAATTGTCAGGGTGCTGGCGGTGGCGTTGAGGGCGACCGTCAGGCTCTGCAAGTTTGACGTGCGTTGACCACCCGTCCACGTGCCGGTGCTGTTGAATGTGGCGCGATGGTTCGGGCAGACGAACTGGTTGCCCGTCAGGTTCACGGTGGTGCCGGCGTGTGGGCAGATCAGCGAGAGCGCCAGATAGGTGCTGGCGGCGGTTCGGACCACCACGATGGGTGTCGCGACCGCATTAATGCGTGCGACGCCGCCGACGGTTGCCAGCGCGGGGTAGTCCGAGAGCAGCACCGTCGTGTTGACGGTGGTGGTGGGGCCCGTCAGCGAGCTTCCGCCGAAGACCCCGTCACCGCACGAGGCAACCAGCATGGCCCCAACCGCCCCCAGCACCGAGGACGAGAGAAACTCCCGTCGACTGCACCCCGCACAGCCGGTCTGCTCGTTGGAATCGCTGCTCATCCCGTGTTTCTCCCTGCGCGATTAGATCGCGGATGTGTAATTGGGCTCGTACATCGCCGCCGCCACCGCTGCCGCCAGGTCGGCCGGCCGCTCGCAACGGGCGAGTCCGCGTTCGAAGGCGATGGTGGCGACCTCAATGGCGATGGCCGCTGATACTTCCCGAATGCGCGACAGGCTGGGGAAGATCCGTCCCATGTCGAGATCGTCCTGCGTCACCATCTCGGCCAGCGTCTTCGCGGCCGCCGCGAACATCTCGTCGGTGACCCGAGTGGACTCGCTGACGATGACGCCAAGCCCAACGCCCGGGAAGATATAGGAGTTGTTTCCCTGCCCCGGCACGTGGGTCTTGCCCTTGTACGTCACCGGTGCGAACGGACTGCCGCTGGCGAAAATGGCCCGCCCATCGGTGCCCTGATAGGCCTGCAACGCGGTGCACTCGGCCTTGGAGGTGGGATTGGACAGCGCCAAAACCACCGGACGCGCGTGGTTGCGCGCCATGGCCGCGAGGACCTGTGCGGTGAAGGTGGCCGGTGTCCCTGACACGCCGATGATCGCATGCGGTTTCAGCTCTTCAACGGCGGCCAGCAAATCGGCCACCGGCGCATGGTCGTGGGCGTAGCGCTGCTTGTGTTCCTGTAAATCGGTTCGTGACTGAACCACCAACCCCTTGGAATCCACGAACCAGCACTGCTTGCGCGCTACCTCCAGCGGCACGCCCTCTTCCACGAGGGCTTCGACAACCAGATCGCCAATGCCGATGCCCGCTTCGCCGGCGCCCAGAAAGAGCAGGCGCATGTCCTTGAGCGGCGTCCCGGTCAGACGCGACGACGAATACAGACCGGCCAGCGCCACCGCGGCCGTGCCCTGGATATCGTCGTTAAAGGTGCAGATCCGGTCCCGCCACCGCTCCAGCAGCGCGAAGGCATTGTGGTTGCCGAAATCCTCGAACTGCAAGCAGGTCAAGGGGAAACGCTTCTGGACCGCCTCCACGAACTCATCCAACAGCTCGTCGTAGGCTGGCCCGCGCAAGCGGGGCTGGCGCAGTCCGAGATAGGCGTGGCTCTCGCGCAGGTCGGTATTGTCGGTGCCGACATCGATGGTGATGGGGAGGCACTGATGCGGTGAGATGCCGGCGCAGGCGGTGTAGAGGGTGAGTTTTCCAATGGGAATGCCCATACCGTTCGCCCCCAAATCACCTAGCCCCAAAATCCGTTCGCCGTCCGTCACGACAATCATGCGCACGTCGTCCACGGGCCAGTTCTCCAGCACCTCGGCGACACGGCCACGGTCATCCGCCGTCACGTACATGCCGCGGCTTCGGCGGAAGATGCGACCGAACTCCTGGCAGGCCTGACCCACGGTGGGGGTGTACAGCACGGGCATGAGCTCCTCGAGATGATCCATCACGAGGCGATAGAACAGCGTCACGTTCCGATCGTGCAGCGCCACCAGATACGAATATTGCTCAATCGGCGAGTCCTTCCCGCGCACGCCGGGCAGAATGCGGGCCAGTTGTTCGTCCTGTGACATCACCCGCGGCGGCAGCAGGCCGCGCAATCCCAGCGCGTCGCGCTCGGCATCGGTGAAGGCCGTTCCCTTGTTCAGAACGGGGTCATGCAGGACATCGGCACCACGCTTAGGATGTGACGAGGCAGTCAAAGCAGCTCCTGAAACCTTCAAAAGGGCGCGCCCCCACCGAAACGTGAGGGCACTATGCGCAATCGACGCGGCGGGACCGGACTCGGCAAGACGCAGAGTCGGCGACGTCGACAATTCTCTGTCACTAATGATGTCTACGGAACGCGCTCCGATCCATCCCATCGTGCTGGTCGGTGGGAAAAGTGTCCGTTTTGGGCGGGACAAGTTGCGCGAACCGCTCAGTGGGCCGCACGAATGGCTGGTGGATTGCTCGGTGCGTGCCTTGCGCGAAGTGTTTGGCGCGCGCGTCACGCTGGTGGGGGATTGCCATCCCGATGTCGCCGCGCGCGGTGACGACCACGTCGCCGACCGCTATCCCGCCGTTGGACCGGGCGGCGGTATCCTTACCGCGCTGGAATACACCGGCGGCGATGTGTTCGTTCTGGCCGGCGACCTTCCGTATGTCACCGCCTCAGGCGTCCGCGCGGTGCTGGCCGCGGCCAGCGCGCATGAGACGGACGCGACGGCGCCGTTGGTGGTGTTGGCCGAGTCCAATGGGGTGCACCCCTGTTTTGGCCTCTATCGGTACGCGGTGCGTGGCGCGCTGGCGGATCGGCTGCAAATCGGGCGCGGCAGTCTGTACGATCTGGTGCCGAGTACGCGGCGCCTGCTGGTGCCCGTGACGGCGGTGGAGACCACCAATCTGAATACGCCCGACTAGGACGCGGCGGCCTGCGGCGGCGGGCTGACGAGCCGACCACGTAGCGCCTCGACGCCTGCTTGCGCCGCCGGGTCCAGTCCTTCGCCACCGGCGTCGAGATGCGCCATGATGGCTCGACACATGGCGGGGGTCCAGAAGCTCTTGAGGTGTTCGGCCGTTGCCGTGCCCGATGCCGCATGGTTATCCCCGAGCGAGGCGAGGTTGCGCGCGATCTCGTTGGCCATGCGCACCAGCGTTTCGATCTTCATACCGACCTCGATCCTGCCGGTGGCGTACCCGACACGCGTTGGTCGGCGTCCTGCACACGTTCGGCGCCATGAAAGATCAGGGCACTATCGCGTCGCGCGATGGCCAGCAGGGTCATGTCGTGCAGGATGGCGCGTTCAACGGCGAGCGAAGTGGGCGCCGAGACCGCGACCAGCGTAGCCGCGCCGTAGGCCGCCGCCTTCTCTACCATCTCGAAGGAACAGCGGCTGGTGATGACGAGAAATCCGTCCGACGGCTCGTGCCCCGCGCGCAGGAGCGCGCCAATGAGCTTGTCGAGTGCGTTGTGCCGGCCGACATCCTCGCGCAGCACGATGATGTTGCCCTGCGCCGAACACCATGCCGCCGCGTGCACGGCGTGGGTGCGCTGATTGAGCGACTGCGCATGCTCCATGGATTGGAGTGCGCGCCGGATGCTTGGCAACGACACCGGCACCTGCGAGCGCTCATGCAGGCGGACGGCCGTGTGCGGCAACGCATCGAGTTGATCGATCCCGCAGATGCCGCACCCCGTCCGACCCGCCGTGTTGCGCGCACGGTTCGCGGTGCGCGCTGCGACTTCCGCGGCGGCGTGCGGCGCGAGTGACACCACGAGTTCCAGACCGCGCGTTTGTTGGCCCATCGCTTCGCGCAGCTCCACGTGCCGGATCTCCGCGGCAGCGGTGATGAGCCCTTCGGTCAGACTGAAGCCGTAGGCGAAATCAGTCAGATCATCGGGCGTCGTCATCATGACCGCGTACGGTGTTTCACCGTACACGACGTTCACGGCCGTCTCCACCGGGACATCGCGCGCAATGCGCAGCGCGGCGTCCGACGCCTCACTGCCATCAAACCACGCGATGCGCGCGGTGAGTTGCACGGAGACGGCGAAGTGGCCATCGGTCGCATGCGAAACGCCGAGCGATTCGGCAACGGCGGTGGAACCATTACGGGACATTCGGTGCTCCATGGGCAATGCGTCGGAGGAACGTGTCGCGTTGCAGCTCGTCCTGCTGCCATTCGGTGAGACCGGATGTGCGGGCGACCTGCACGGCCGTGACCTTGTATTCCGGGCAGTTGGTGGCCCAGTCGGAGTAGTCCGTGGTGACCACATTGGCGCCGGTGCGCGCATGGTGGAACGTGGTGTAGACCACACCGGGCTGCATGCGTTCAGAAATCACCGCCCGCAGCGACGTTTCTCCGGCGCGGCTTTGCAGCAGCACGCGATCGCCCGTGGTGATTCCGCGGTTTTCGGCGTCGAACGGATGGATTTCGAGTACGTCTTCGTCGTGCCACGCATTGTTGGGTGTGCGCGCGGTTTGCGCACCCACATTGTACTGCGAGAGAATGCGTCCCGTGGTGAGCAACAACGGAAAGCGCGCACCGGTGCGTTCATCCGTCGGGATGAACTCCGTGAGCATGAAACGTCCCTTGCCACGCACGAACCGGTCCACGTGCATGATGGGTGTGCCTTGCGGCGCCGCGGCATTGCACGGCCATTGCAGCGAGCCCATGGCTTCGAGCTTCTCGTACGACACGCCGGTGAACGTGGGCGTGAGCTGCGCAATTTCATCCATGATCTGCGACGGATGCGTATAGTGCAGATCGTAGCCCAGCGCGGCGGCGAAGCGCAGCGTGACTTCCCAGTCGGCCAGCCCGGCCAGCGGCTTCATGACTTTGCGCACACGGCTAATGCGCCGCTCGGCGTTGGTGAACGTGCCGTCCTTTTCCAGGAATGACGACCCCGGGAAGAAGACGTGCGCGTACTTCGCGGTTTCGTTCAGGAAGAGATCGTGGACCACCACGCACTCCATCGCCTCGAGGCCGGCCACGACGTGTTTGGTATCGGGGTCGGACTGCGCGATGTCTTCGCCTTGGATGTACAACCCTTTGAATCCGCCGGCGACGGCTTCGTCGAGCATGTTGGGAATGCGCAGCCCCGGCTCGTTGGACAGCGATACGCCCCACAGGTGCTCGAACATTTCGCGCGTGGCATCGTCGCTGACATGACGGTAGCCGGAGAACTCGTGCGGGAACGAGCCCATGTCGCAGGCGCCCTGCACGTTGTTCTGGCCACGCAGCGGATTCACGCCCACGCCTTCGCGTCCGATGTTGCCGGTGGCCATGGCGAGGTTGGCCATCCCCATGACCATCGTGCTGCCCTGACTGTGTTCGGTCACGCCAAGGCCGTAGTAGATGGCCGCGTTGGGCGCGGTGGCAAAGAGCCGCGCGGCCGCGCGCACCTCAGCGGCCGGCACGCCGGTGATGGCTTCAGTGGCTTCGGGCGCGTTGCGTTCGTGCGCGATGAAGCGGGCCCACGATTCGAACGCGTCGAGATCGCAGCGCTCGCGCACGTAGTCTTCCTTCACCAATCCTTCGGTGACGACGACATGGGCGATGGCGTTGATGAGCGCGACGTTGGTGCCCGGCAGCAGCGCGAGATGATGCGCGGCTTCGACGTGCGGCGAGCGCACGAGATCAATGCGACGCGGATCCGCGACGATGATGCGTGCCCCTTCGCGCAGGCGGCGCTTGAGGCGCGAGGCGAATACCGGGTGCGCGTCGGTGGGGTTGGCTCCGATGAGCAACACGACGTCGGTGTGCGCGATGGACTTGAAGTCCTGCGTACCGGCCGAGGTGCCGAAGGTGTTGCGGAGCCCGTAGCCGGTGGGGGAATGACAGACGCGCGCGCAGGTGTCGACGTTGTTGTTGCCGAAGCCGGCGCGTACGAGCTTTTGCACCAGAAATGTTTCTTCGTTGGTGCAGCGCGATGACGTGATGCCGCCGATGGCATCGCGACCATAGGTGGCTTGCAGCCGCTTGAATTCACCGGCGGCGTAGGCGAACGCTTCTTCCCACGAGACCTCGCGCCAGGGGTCGGTGATCTTCGCGCGGATCATGGGTGTGGTGATGCGATCACGATGCGAGGCGTAGCCCCACGCAAAGCGCCCCTTCACGCACGAGTGGCCTTCGTTGGCCTTGCCGTCTTTCCACGGCACCATGCGCACGACGCTGTCGCCCTGTGTTTCGGCGCGGAACCCGCATCCGACGCCGCAATACGCGCAGGTGGTGTGCGTGACGCCGGTGGGCGTGCCCTGCTCAATGACGGACTTCTCGTTGAGTGTGGCGGTGGGACAGGCCTGCACGCACGCGCCGCACGAGACGCACTCCGACGATAAAAAGTCGGCGGTGCCGGTGGACACTTTGGAGGCGAGACCGCGACCCAGAATGGTCAGCGCGAAGGTGCCCTGCACTTCCTCGCAGGCGCGCACGCAGCGCGAGCAGACGATGCACTTGGACGAATCGAAGGTGAAGTACGGATTGCTTTCGTCCTTCGCTTCGGTGCGATGCTTGGCGCCGTCCTGCCCGTAGCGCACGTCGCGCAGCCCCAAGGCACCGGCCATGTCCTGCAATTCACAGTCGCCGTTGGCCGAACAGGTCAGACAATCCAGCGGGTGATCGGAGATGTAGAGCTCCATCACGCCTTTGCGCAGCGCGGCCAGGCGCGGCGTTTGTGTATGCACGACCATGCCCGCTTCGGCGGGCGTGGTGCACGAGGCGGGGGTGCCGCGCCGCCCGTCAATTTCCACGAGGCAGAGGCGGCATGACCCGAACGCTTCGAGCGAATCGGTGGCGCACAGCTTTGGAATTTGCGAACCGTGCATGCGCGCGGCGGCCATGACTGACGTGCCGGCGGGGACCTGTACCGCTACGCCGTCGATGGTCAGCGAGACCGTCGTGGTGCTGTCGCGCCGTGGCGTGCCGTAATCGATCTCTTGCAACAGGGTCATGATGCGATACTCCGGACGACAGGCGGCAGGAAATCGGCGCGGAAGTGCCGGAGGGCACTCATGACGGGCAGCGGGGTGAGTCCGCCCAATGCGCACAAGGACGCATCGGAGAGCACCGTGCACAAATCGTTGAGCACCGCGAATTGCAGCTCGGGGTCTTCATCGCGCGCGAGCTTATCGAGCGTTTCAACGCCGCGGGTGGAGCCAATGCGGCACGGCGTACATTTGCCGCAACTTTCAATGGCGCAGAACTCAAAGGCGAATCGCGCCTGTCGCGCCAGGTTCACCGTGTCATCAAAGACCACGATACCCCCGTGCCCCAGCAGACCGCCGGCCGCCGCGAGGGCTTCATAGTCCAACGGCGTGTCGAGCAGGTTGTCCGGAAAGTACGCCCCTAGCGGACCGCCCACCTGCACGGCCCGCACCGGACGGCCACTGTAGGTGCCGCCGCCGATGTCGTCAATGAGCTCGCGCAGTGTCATGCCGAACGCGCACTCGAACAGGCCGCCGTGCTTGATGTTGCCAGCTAACTGGACGGGCATGGAGCCCCGCGAACGGCCCATGCCGTACTGTGCGTAGGCCTCGCCCCCGTGCTCTAGAATCCACGGGACGGCGGCGAGCGAGAGCACGTTATTGATGACCGTCGGGCGACCGAAGAGACCCTGATGCGCCGGGAGTGGCGGTTTGGCACGGACCTGCGGTCGATGACCCTCGAGACTTTCCAGCAGCGAGGTCTCTTCACCGCAGATGTAGGCCCCACCGCCGACGCGCACCTCGATGTCGAAAGTGTCGTTCAGGATGTTCGCCCCGCGCGCGGTGATGATGGCCGCGCGCAACGTCGCGATGGCGTGGGGATACTCGGAGCGCACGTATATCACGCCGCGCGCCGCGCCGACGGCTCGGCCGGCGATGCACATCCCCTCGAGCAGCAGGAACGGATCGCCCTCCATGAGCATGCGATCGGCGAACGTGCCGCTGTCCCCTTCGTCGGCGTTGCAGACGATGTATTTGTGGGGCGACGGGGCTTGGAGCACCGTGCGCCACTTGATGCCAGTGGGAAAGCCCGCGCCACCGCGGCCACGCAGCCCGGACACGGTGATCATGTCCACGATGGCGGTCGGCTCCATGGCGCGTGCCCGCTCGAGCGCCGCCAGGCCGCCGTGGGCACGGTAGTCCTCAAGCGACGACGGGTCGATGACGCCGACGCGTTCGAACATCAGACGCTGCTGCCGCGCGAGCCACGGCATGTCGCGCGTGAGGCCGTGGGCCAGCGGATGCGCGACTGGGGTGGTGTGGGGGGCGGTCGGGCTAAACGCGCCTGCGTCGAACGCGCCGGCGTCGAACAGGGAGGCTACGTCGTTGAGGTGCACGGGACCGTAGGCTACGCGCCCGGTCGGCGTGTCCACTTCCACCAACGGTTCGAGCCAGAGCATGCCGCGCGAGCCGGTGCGCACGATGGTGACGTCGAGGCCGCGCGTGGCCGCTTCGGTGGCAATGGCCTGTGCTGTCGCGTCCGCGCCCACGGAGAGCGCGGCGGCGTCGCGCGGGACGAAGACGGTAACGCGGTGCGGGACTGGTCCGGTCATGGGGCCCCATCCTGCAGCCGCGACATCCAGAGGTCGGCGGTGAGTTCGTCAAAGCCGGACAGCAGCTGCTCGTCGATCATCGCCGCCGGACCGAGGGCGCAGTTGCCCAGACAATACACGTTCTGCAACGTCACCCCGTGTGCGGTCGCCCCTGGGGTGAGGGTATGCGCCGCAGCCAGATGCGCGGCGACGCGTTCGCTTCCGACCGACTGGCAGGCTTCGGCGCGACAGAGCTTGAGCACATGGCGCCCCGGCGGTGTCTCGGGGAAGTCGTGATAGAAGCTCAACACCCCGCGGACGTCGGCCTTGGACAGGTTGAGCCGGTGCGCGATATGGGGCACCGCCTCGGGCCACACAAAGCCGAAGTGGTGCTGCATGGCGTGCAGCACCGGAAGCAGTGCCGAGGCGCCTTCGCCATCCGCACCGAAAAAGGCGCGGGCGCGGTCGAGTTCGGCATCAATTAGCGGGTCCGCACGGTTCGCGTCCCAAGCAATGACGTGGGGCATACCGACAAAAGGCACGCGGGGACGAGCGTGCGCAAGCAACCTCACCACTATAAACACCCCGTCGTGACTTTTCGCCGAATTCCAGTGTACGTTTTTGGGCGGACGTAACCACACGTTCCGACAATCGGCATCTCTCTTCCATTTATGCGCTCACTCACGCTGTCCTCCGCGCGCGCCGTCGGCGCCGCGCTGCTCATCGCTCCGCTGTGCACCACCTCGCTCGCCGCGCAGGCGGCCTCGGTCGTCTACCGGCTGGGCAAGGATACGGTGGCCATCGAGCAGTACACGCGCACGGCCACCGGCCTCAGTGGCGAGATGGTGCAGCGCTCGGGCGCGGCGGTGGCGCGCTACCAGTACGCGCTGACCCTGGGGAAGGACGGGCGTCCCACCTCGGCGTCCATCAAGCGGCTGCAGCCCGACGGCTCCGTGCCCCCCAATTCGCCCAGCGATACGCGATTCACGGTGCGGGCTGATTCCATCGTGCGTGAGGCGGTGTTCGCGGACAGCATCCAGCGGCGCGCGTTCGCGGCGAAGCAGGCGCTGATCAACTTCCCGACGTTCATCTACGGCCCCACGGAGATTCTGGCGGCCATCAAGAAGACAGGCGGCCCCGTGGATTCGCTGCCGGCGCTCGGGCTAACCGGCAATATGGGTTTCACCGGCTTCACGCCCGCGGGCGGCGATACGGTCAAGCTGCGTGGCGGCGCCTACGCGATGGTCATGCGTTTTGATGCGACGAATCGCCTGCAGCTCGTGGATGGTGCGTTCACCACCAACAAGTCCATCGGCACGCGCGGCGCGGGTGGGTTAGACATCGCGGCGATCGCGAAGGCCATGAAGCCCACGGGCACGCTGTCGCTGCGTGATGTGGCGCGCGGCGGCTTCGGGCAGGGCGGCATGGTGATCATTGACTACGGCCGTCCTTCGGTGCGCGACCGCAGTGTCTGGGGCGGGACGCTGGTGCCGTTTGACACCGTGTGGCGCACAGGCGCCAACGACGCGACGCATCTGTTCACCACGCGCACGCTAACCATGGGCGACCTCACGGTGCCGCCCGGGATGTACACGCTGTGGGTGCAGCATACGCGCAGCGGCACGTTTCTCATGGTGAATAAGCAGACGGGCCAGTGGGGCACCGGCTACACGCCGTCGCAGGATCTGGGTCGGGTGGCTATGCAGATGACACCAACCGCCAGTCACGTGGAGGAGTTCACCATTACCGTGCGAGCGATGAATCCAACGAAGGGTGCCATTGAAATGGCCTGGGGACCGAGCATGGTCAGTGTGCCCTTCACCGCCAGCGTGGTGCGCCCGTGACCAAAACGCTGAGTGATTTCCAGATGACGTCGTTGTCCGGCGAGCCGATGCCGATGTCCGCGTTTGCCGGCCACGTGGTGCTGGTGGTGAATGTCGCGAGCCAGTGCGGGATGACGCCGCAGTACGCCGGATTAGAGCATCTGTGGCGTGAGCATCGCGAGGAGGGACTGACGGTGTTGGGCTGCCCGTGCGATCAGTTCGGGCATCAGGAACCGGGGAGCGCCGATGAAATTGCGGCGTTCTGCACCGCGCGCTACAGCGTGACGTTCCCGATGACCGAAAAGCTGGAGGTGAACGGCGATAACGCGAATCCGATGTGGCAGTGGCTCAAGGAATCGCAGCCGGGCGTGCTGGGCACCACAGGGGTCAAGTGGAATTTCACGAAGTTTCTGGTGGCTCGCGACGGACAGGTCATTGCCCGCTTCGCGCCCACCGATACACCCGAATCCATCTCGTCCGAAATCATGCGCGCCCTCGGCACCACCACCGCATAACGCTGCCACGCGCCGAGTTTTTCAAAACGTTCTGTGGTTGAATACTTCACGCTTCACCGATCACGTTTCACCGTTCGCGCAGTGGCTGTTCGCTCACCTCACCGCATGACCGCCCGCACCACCGCCTCCGCTCCATCATTCGGTGCGGGCCGCAGCCCCAGCACGGCCGCCATCAGCGGATACACATTGACGTTCTCGAACGGGGCCACGCGCACACCACGCTTGAACGCTGGCCCCGCCGCAATAAACAGGGCTCCCATGCTGGGCAACTGATTGTCGTAGCCGTGCGCCCCGCGCAGCTGGCCTTCGCGCAGCACCGTCGAATCGCGTGATGCCACCACGGTCCAGCCTTCATCGGCCAGCGCCACAATGGGCGTGATGCGCGCGCCGGTGTTGTAGTGATAGCGCGCCGGGAGTTCGCCTTTGCGCCACACCTGCAGATGCGGATGCGCGCCTTTCAAGGCGCGATACACGTACGCTTCCGCACCCGGCTTGGGGATGATGGACGATACGGGTTCCATGTCCACCACGGTGACGCTGTCGCGCGATACGTAGTCGTACAACGGGATGAGCCGGTCGTGCGCAATTTCCGCCATGCCGTGATCGGACACCACAATGAGATTGACGCGTGTCGTTGCGCCGAGTGCATCGATGCCGCGCATGAGGGCGCCGATGGCACTGTCGGCGCGCGCGATGGCGCTGTCGGTGTGCGCGGACATCGGGCCGTACTTGTGCCCGGCGTCGTCGGTGTCGCTGAAGTACACGCCAATGAACTGCGGCGCGGTATCGCCCGGCATGGCCACCCAATCGAGCACGCGTTGCACGCGCTGCGTGTTGGTGAACGCGCCATCATACGTTTGCCACCAGCGCGGTCGCACGCCGCCGATGGGGGCTTCGTTGCCGGGCCAGAAGATGATGCCGCTGTTCATGTGCTGTTTGGCGGCGGTGACCCAGATGGGTTCACCCGCCCACCAGCGTGCGTCGCGTCCCGACGGGTCGTTGCCGGTGGCGAACCGGCCGAGTATCGGGTCGAGCATCACGTTGGCGGAGATGCCGTGATGTTCGGGGTAGAGGCCCGTGACGATGGTGTAGTGATTGGGGAACGTCTTGGCCGGGAACGACGGGATGAGGCGTTCGGCGCGGACCCCGCGAGCGGCGAGGGCGCGCAGGTGGACGGCGGCGGGGCGATCGAGGTAGTCAGCGCGGAATCCGTCGAAGGAGACGAGGAGGACGACGGGTTTTTGGGGAGGGGGTGCGGGGGGGTGGGGGGTGGCGGCGGTGAAGGTGGTGAGCGTGGCGGCTAGGAGGAACAACCGCTTTGACGCAGAGGACACGGAGGACACGGAGGACACGGAGGGCACGGGGGGTTAGCGGCCCGGGGCGGGGGGGAGGGCGTCGACGAAGGCGATGATTTGTCGGCGTTGCGCTTCGGTGGGGACGCGGCCGATGCCGCCGCCGAGGTTGTCGATCATGTTCTTGGCCTGACTGGTGGCCGGTGTGACCGCGGTGATGGCGGGGTGCGACAGGGTGAACTTGAGGAAGAACTGGGCGTAGGTGGTGGCGTCGAAGTCCTTGGCGAATTCCGGCAGCGGTGTGTTGGCGGCGCGGCGGAAGAGGCTGGTGCGACCGAAGGGCGCGTAGGCGAGGACGGCGATTTTCTTGTCGAGTGCGAGCGGCAGGATGACGTCTTCGACATCGCGATTGTCGGCGGCATAATCGACGCCGATGAAATCGAGCGGCTCGTTTTTCATCACGTCGATGAGCTGCGCGTACTGATTGGGGAACGTGGTGGTGATGCCCACATAGCGTACGCGGCCGGCCTTCTTGAATTCGCGCACGATGTTCAGCTGTGTGGCCGGATCGCCCATGTTGTGCACCTGCATGAGATCGATCTTGGGCTGATTGAAGAGCGTCAGTGATCGCTCGATCTGCGCGCGCGCGGCGGCCGGATCGGCGCTGCTACCACCACGGCCGGCGACGTTCACTTTGGTAGCCCAGAACATCGTGCTGGCGATTCCCAGTTCGTTCACCAGCTTGCCGGCGACTTCTTCGGAGGCGCCGTAGCCGGGTGCGGTGTCAAACAGGCGCGCCCCGCCGGCTGACATGGCCTTGAACACTTCGCGCAGCGCGGTGACATCTTCGGCGCGGGCGACGCTGGCAAAGGTGGCCGAGCTGCCCAGTCCAATGACCGGGATTTTTTCGCCGCTGGACGGGATAGCGCGCTGAAGGAGTTGTCCCTGCGCGAGTGCCTGCAGCAGACGCGGCGTGAGCCCGAGCGTCGCGCCGACGCCGGCGGTGATTCCGATGAACTCTCGGCGATTGATCATGGCAGAATGGACTGGGGTCGTTGCGGGATGGACCGGCGAGGCGCGTGCCGTGGGAGCCTGGCGCCTCGCGACTGAAAATTACGCCGAGCGGCTGGTGGTTGCATGGGGTGCGTCGAGGCGGTCGCGTGTTCGTGGCGCGAACGCCGTTTCCTCCGTAGACTCGACATATGCTTGACCGACCCCGTTCGACATTCCCCTCCCGACGTTTCAGAACCGTGAGTGAATTGATGCGACGCACCCCTTTCCTTTCGGTACGCGCCGTTGCCGCGTTGGTCTGTACGCAAGCGCTGATGGCGTCGATGGCGCACGCGCAGCGCGGTGGTGGCGGCGCGGGTGGCCCCGCACTCGTGCAACCGCCACGGTTCGAATACGTCGGTCCCGACAACGGCGGACGCATTGCCTCGGTGGCTGGTGTACCCGGCGACACCACCACGTACTACTTCGGTGCGGCCTCCGGCGGCATTTGGAAAACCACCGATGGTGCGCGCACGTTCCGCCCCATCTTCGATGATCAGGCGGTGCAGGCGATCGGTGCCCTCGCGGTGGCGCCGTCGAATCCGCGCATCGTGTGGGCTGGCACCGGCGAAGCGTGGGCCATTCGTGATGCCGATGTGATGGGCGACGGCATCTACAAATCCACCGATGCCGGCACGACGTGGCAGAACGTCGGCCTGAAAGACGTGGGCCGTATCGGCAAGATTCTCGTGCACCCCACCAACCCGAACATTGTGTTTGTCTGCGCGCTGGGACGCGCGACGGGTCCGCAGCAAGAGCGAGGCGTGTATCGCACGAAAGACGGGGGCACCAAATGGGAGCGCGTGCTGTTCGTGAACGAAAACACCGGCTGCTCCGGTTTGTCGCTCGATGTGCAGCACCCCGAGAATCTCATTGCGGGACAGTGGGAAGTGGTGATGCACACCTACGCGATGTACAGCGGCGGTGCGGGCAGCGGGGTGTACGTCTCGCACGACACCGGTACCACGTGGTCAAAAGTCAGTGATGGGTTGCCCACCTCACCGGTGGGCAAGATTGACGTGGCCATTGCGCCCAGCAACAGCAAGCGCCTGTACGCGCTCATTCAGACGGCCAATCAAGGGTCGGTGTGGCGCAGCGATGATGGCGGCACGAAGTGGAAGGTGGTGAGCTGGGATCGTTCGCTGATCGGACGCGCGGGCTATTACATCCGCATTGATGTCAATCCGCAGAACGATCTCGAGGTGCTCATTGCCAACAGCACGTTCAAGCGTTCCTACGACGGTGGTGAAACGTGGCCCGTGACCGATCGCGGCTGCGGCGACTGTCACGACATCTGGATGGACCCGCGTAATCCTTCGCATTGGGTGACCACGGGTGATGCCGGTGCCGGCATTACCCGCAATCACGGCGTGAGCTTTGCGCAGTTTTCGTTGCCCATCGGACAGATGTATCACGTGGCGATCGACGATCAGATGCCGTACTGGGTGTACAGCAATCGTCAGGACAACGGCACGATGCGCGGCCCGAGCAACGTGCCGGGACCCGCGAACAACGTGCCCGGTTACAATCGTCCGGGTGCGGGCGGTGGACGTCTTGTTGGTGCCATCCCGCTTGGTGTGATCGCGGCGCCAGTTCCTGCGCCAATTCCGGCGCCAACTGCGTCAACGGCCGAAACCGCGGGCGCGGCCGGCGATGTGGCCGGTGGCCCGCCGCCCGAGGGCGCACCGCAAGGTGGACGTGGTGGCGGTGGTGGCGCGTCGCAGTGGCAGGCACCGATTGGTGGTTGCGAATCCGGCTTCACGATTCCTATGCCCGGGAATCCGGACATCACCTGGGCCACCTGCTACGGCAACACCGTCACGCGCTACGATCACAAGCAGGGTCGCGCGCGCTCGGTGGCCCCGTGGATGCACACACTCGACTTCGAGCCCGACAAAGCAAAGTACCGGTGCCACTGGACGCCGCCGCTCGCGATCGATCCGTTCGATCCGAACACGGTGTACTACGGTTGCCAGGTGATTTTCAAAACGTCCAACGCCGGTCAAAGCTGGAAAGTCATCAGCCCCGATCTGTCTACGCAGGACCCGACTCGCATTGTGTCCAGCGGCGGCATTATTGGCGACAACCTTGGCCAATTCTACGGCGAAGTGGTGTTCGCCATTGCGCCCAGCGAGGTGAAGCGCGGATTGATCTGGGCGGGGACGAATGACGGCAAGTTGTGGAACACGATGGATGGCGGCACCAAGTGGACCGACGTCACCAAGAACATCACGGGGATGGCGCCGTGGGGCACGATTCGCAAAATCGAGCCGTCGCGCTTCGATGCCGGCGTTGCGTACGTGGTCGTGGACTATCACATGATGGACGACCGCAAGCCGTACGTGTACAAGACGTCGGATTACGGCAAGACATGGACGTCGATTGCGAGCACGTTGCCGAGTGATCATCCGCTCGACTATGCGATGTCGATTGCCGAAAATCCGAATCGCAAGGGCATGCTGTTCCTGGGAACGGGTCACAGCATTTATTACAGCATGAACGATGGCACGACGTGGTTGCCGCTCAAGGCGGGACTGCCGGCGGCGCCGGCCACGTGGATTGTGATTGCCAAGCAGCAGCACGATGTGGTGGTGTCCACGTACGGTCGCGGCTTGTGGGTGCTGCGCGACATCACGTTGCTGGAGCAGAGCGACGCCAAGGTGGCGGATGCGAGCGTCCGCATTTTTGAACCGCACTCGGGACTACGTCAGGGGCGTGGGGGCAGCGCCGACATTACGTTCGTGCTCACCACAACGCCCAAAGATTCCATCCGCATTGTGGTCCTCGACTCGGCGGGCGCCACGGCACGCACCATCAAGACCATGGCGCGCGCGGGCACGAATCGCGTGAGTTGGGATCTGCGCTACGATGCGCCCACGCAACCCGCGTTGCGCACCACGCCGCCGGATAATCCGCGCATCTGGGATGAGCCGCGCTACAAGAACACCAAGACGCGTATCGTCGATCACTGGGGCATTCAGCAGGTGCAGCGCGCCGGTGCGTTGGCGGCGCCGGGTCGCTATCGCGTGCGTGTGGTGGCCGGCACCGACAGCAGCGTGCAGGCGTTCGTGGTGCTCAAGGATCCCAAGATTGAGGCGACGACCGGTGATCTCGTCGCATCAACCGGGGCGCAAATCCGCACCGTAACGGCCATCAACGGTTCGGTCGATGTGATCAATCGCTTGGAGATTCTGCGCAAACAGATGGAAGATCTGCGAGCGAGCGATACCACGTCGGCAGAATCCAAGACGGCACTGGCGGCGCTGGAGCAGAAAGCGTTGGCCGTGGAGTTGATGCTTCTCTCGCGTGAAGAGCTGCACTCCGACGACAAGTGGTTTACCGAGCGTCATAAGAGCTACATGGCGCTGTTGTGGCTCTCCGCAGAACTGGGCACGGGTGCGGGCGACGTGGCGGGTGGCGCCGAGTTCCGGCCGACGGATGCGCAAATGGTGACGCTGGGAGAACTCGAGACGGAAGTGAAAGCGGCGAACGCGGCGTTCAGGAAATTCATGGATACCGACGTGAAGGCCTTCAACGATGCGATGAAGGGCAAGCTGGTGCCGTTGTCTGATGTGTTGCCGAAGCCGGCACCGAAGCCGGCATTCGTTCCGTGACCCGAATCGTACCGCGTATGAATTCGCGTTCCCTTCGTTGTTCTCTTGCGTGGGCCGCACGGCCGGCCACGCGCGTGAGTGTGGCGATGTGTCTGTCGTTCGCATCGATGGCGTGTGCGGTGGATGCCGCCGCGCAGAGTGCGGCACCGCAGAATGCCGCACCGCAGAATGCGGCACCGCAGAACGCGGCACCGCCGCGCCGTGGGGTGGTGCCGCGCGATGCGTTGCTGCACGAGCTGGCGTCGGATGTGCAGATCGCGCCTGATGGGCGACAGGTGGTGTACGTGCGGCAGACGGTGGATTCGCTGCGCGACCGGCGCACCGGAGCGCTGTGGTTGGTGAAGGCCGACGGCACCGGCAACCGCGCGCTCACCACGGGGGCCAACGATGTGGCGCCGCGCTGGTCGCCCGATGGCACGCGCATTCTGTTCCGCTCTGACCGCGACAGCACGTCGCAGTTGTGGGTGGTGGAGGTCGCGTCGGGGGCCGTCAAGCGGATGAGCACGGTGCCGCGCCCGCCCGGTGGTGCGACGTGGTCGCCCGATGGGCGGCAGATCGCGTATACGGCGTTAGTGCCCGAGGCGATGGTGTCGATTGCCTCGCAGGTGGCGCCGCCGGCGGGGGCCACGTGGGCCGCACCGGCGCGCGCGTTTGACCGGCTGACGTATCAGCAGGACGGAGTGGGGGAACTGGAGCGCGGCTGGTCGCAGCTGTTTGTGCTGGACGTCGCCAGCGGTGTGGCGCGGCAACTCACGCGCGGCGCGTATCACATGGGCGGCGGTGGTGGTCGCGGGAGCGGCGTGCCGTCGTGGAGCCCTGACGGGCGCACGATCTACATCAGCGCCAACCCGCGTGCGGATTTCGAAATCGAGTCGGGGGACACGGAGGTGTACGCGGTGGACGTGGCCTCGGGCGCCGCGCGCGCGCTGACCGACCGCCGCGGACCGGACAATCGCCCCACCGCCTCGCCCAACGGTGAATGGATTGCCTTCACCGGTTTCGACGAGCGTCATCTGGGCTATCAGCGGCAGCAGCTGTATGTGATGCGCGCTGACGGCACGCAGCGTCGTTCGCTCACGCCCACTGTCGATCGCGGCATGGCCAACCCGCAGTGGGCAGCTGATGGACGCGGCGTGTACGTGGAGTACGACAGCGAAGGGGAGACGCTGGTGGGCTATGTGCCGCTGGACGGCGGTGCGCTGCGCGTAGTAGCGCGGCAGTTAGGGAATGGGCAGACGTCGTACGAGGGCGGCGGCTTTAGTGTGTCGCGCGACGGGCGGGTAGCGTTCAGCAGTGCGCGCGGCGACTTGCCGGGGGCGGTGGCGACGAGCGCGCTGGGCGACAGCATGCCGCGTCTGTTGGTGCGTATGAACCAGACGTTGCTGGCGCGTGCCGCGCTCGGACGGGTGGAGATGTTCTGGACGCCGTCATCACGCGATGGTCGCCGCATCCAGGCGTGGCTGATTACGCCGCCGGGATACGATGCGAAGAAGAAGTATCCGCTCGCGCTGGAGATTCACGGCGGGCCGTTCTTGAGCTACGGTGACCGCTTCGACCTGGAGAAGCAGGCGCTCGCGGGCGCGGGCTATCTGGTGGTGTACGCGAATCCGCGCGGGAGCACGAGCTACGGCGAGGACTTCGCGAATCTTATTCATCACACGTATCCGGCCGACGATCGCCTCGATCTCGAAAGCGTCGTGGATGCGGTGATCGCGCGCGGCATCGTCGACACCACGCAGCTGTATGTGGCCGGCGGCAGCGGTGGCGGTGTGCTGACGGCGTGGATCACGTCGTACACGCAGCGGTATCGCGCGGCAGCGGTGGAATATCCGGTGATCAACTGGGCGTCGTGGATGTTCACGGCGGACATTCCGCGCACATCAAAAACCTGGTTTCCGGGCGCGCCGTGGGACAACGCGGCGCAGTACGCGGCGCGGTCGCCGATCTCCCGCGTGCAGCATGTGCGCACACCCACGCTCGTGATTACCGGCGAGGCGGACCATCGCACGCCGATGTCCGAGTCGGAGCAGTGGTACGGCGCGCTCCGCTATCAGGGGGTGGAGGCGACGCTCGTGAAGGTGCCGGGCGAGCCGCACGGGATCCGCGAGCGGCCGAGTCACTGGCTGCAGAAGATGGCGTACGTGCAGGGGTGGTTTGACCGGCATCGGGCGGGGGCGACGCCGTAAACGAGGGGTGACACGGAGGGCACGGAGGGCGCAGAGGTCACGGAGGGTCGTGATGCCGCGGGATGCCCCACGATACCCGTACCGTCACACGCCCCCTCACCGACATCCCGCACCAGCAACCGCTTTGCACGGACACGCACGGATGACACGGAAACACCAGGATGACGACCGTGAGGCCTCCTACTGCCCAGCCGCCGCGTTGTATTACATTACGTAATACACCTGAGACGGGAGGGATGATGCGCACCATCTCACTGCGACTGGACGACGTGTCCGATGCATTGCTGGGAACGTTGTGTGAGCGGATGGACGCCACGCAGACCGATGTGATCCGGAAGGCGTTGGAGGTGTTGGCGAAGGAATCGGCGCCGAGTCCGGCGGCGCTGGCGCGCGAGTTGGGGCTGGTGGGATTGTTCGCCTCCGCTGGGACGGATGCGGCTCCAACACGCGTGGCGGCCGATCATTCGGCGGCAGTAAAATCGCAGCTGGTGGCTCGGCATGTAGCAGAGACGCGCTCGGCGAAACCGTCGGCCACACGGTCAGCGAAAAACGACGCGAAGCGCTCCGCGAAGGGTTCTGCGAAGGGTTCTGCGAAGCGCTCCGCGTCGACTGATTCCCCGCGGGCGAAACGATGACGCTGCGGCGCGTGCTGCTGGATACCGGACCGATCGTCGCATGGCTCGATCGCAGTGACGCGCATCACCGTGCGGTGCAATCGTTTCTGGACGGCTATCGCGGCGAGTTGATCACGACCTGGCCGGTGCTTACGGAGGCCTGTCATCTGGTGCCGGCGTCGGCTGCGCCGTTGCTGTTGCGTTGGATTGAACGCGGTGGGGCCACGCTCGTAGACATTCCGGTGACGTCACTCCGTGCGATGGCGACCCGCATGGATAAGTACGCGGATCTGCCGATGGATCTTGCCGACGCCACGCTGCTGTGGGTGGCGGAGCATGAGGGCATATTGGACGTGCTCACGCTCGACCGGCGGGATTTCGGGATCTACCGCACGGCCCGTGGGCGGCTGCTGCGTGATGTGCTGGAGCGGGTGGGGATTTGACACAGCGGGCGCAGAGGGCACGGAGGGTACGGAGCACAGAGGGGCGTGATGCCGCGGGATCCCGGTGTTTCCGTGTCATCCGTGCATGTCCGTGCAAGGCGGTTCACGGTCCTGTGACTCGCCACCACGATTCGGGCAAATTTCAACAATGACTCCGATGCACCTGTCGGCCATCATGGGCGACATCACCACGCTCGACGTGGACGCCATTGTGAACGCCGCCAACGCCCGGCTGCTGCCCGGTGGCGGCGTGTGCGGGGCTATTCATCGCGCGGCGGGGCCCGCGTTGGCGGCCGCGTGTGCGGCGATCGGGCGCTGCCCCACGGGCGAGGCGTGCATCACGCCGGGGTTCCGTCTTCCGGCGCGGTTTGTGGTGCATGCGGTCGGTCCGCAGTGGCAGGGCGGCGCGGCGGGTGAGCCCGCGCAGTTGGCGGGCGCGTACCGGAACGCGTTGGTGGCGGCGCGCGATGCAGGGTGCACCAGTATCGCATTTCCGGCCATCAGCACGGGCATTTATGGGTATCCGCTGGCCGAGGCGACACGGATTGCGGTGGAGACGGTGCGCGCGTTTGGTGCGGAGGCGGGGGCGCTGACGTCGGTGGTGTTTGTGTGCGCCCGGGAGGATGTGCTGGGGGCGTATCGGGGAGAGGGGGTTTGACACGGACGGTAACGAGGGCACTGGGACGGTAGTGCCCTCTGTACCCTCTGTGTTTTAGGGCTTGCTGAGGGTGCTCCACACCGGGCAGGGGGGCGAGGTGCCGGCGCCGCGGGGGGCGGTGGCGGGGCGCGGCAACGTGTCAGCCACCTGCATCAATTCCACGTCGAAGATGAGCGTGGCTGTGGCGGGGATGACGGGCGGGCGGCCTTTCTCGCCGTAGCCAAGTTGGTAGGGGATGATGAGCCGTCGTGCGCCACCGACGCGCATCCCTTCGAAGCCCAGGTCCCAGCCGGCGATGACTCGGCGGAATCCTTGAGGGAAGCTGATGGGCTCCTTGGGCTTGCCGGCGTTGGTGGTGTCGCGCGACGAGTCGAACTTCGTGCCGTTGGTGAGCCAGCCCGTGTAGTGCGCATAGACGCACTGTCCGGCGGCGAGCGGGGCACCGGTGCCGACCACCATGTCGACGGCCTGCAGGGCGAAGAGCGTGGCGGGCTTGGCGTCGAGCGGCGGGATGGGCAACGCGTAGCGCGGGGGGCGGGCGCAGGCGGACATCGCGGTGGCGGTGAACGCGGCGGTGAACGCGGCAGTGAGGAGTGCGCGGGCGGTGGTGCGGCGGCGGGTGTGGCGCATGGATGGGGGTGCGCGGTGGGGTTCGGCGGCGGAATTCGGGTGCGAGGGGTGGACGATCGCGTGGGGCGGGGTGTGTGGCAACCGGCGGGGGCAGTGCTCGGCGTCTGTCGTCTCTCCCACGTGCTGTTCCGAAGCCCCGACGCGGCCTCCCCGAAATGACAGCGATGCGCGCGCACGACAAATCATGTGTGCTACTCGCCCCCGCGCAGCACGCTGAACTCGCGGAACATCGCAATCGGCAATGGCACCTCGAGTGTCCAGCGAATATTCATCGGCCGATCACCCGTGACATCATCTGCGCTCGTGATGGACACCGGTCCGCAGGCCGTGTACGGCGCGCTGGGGGTGGCGCGGACAAAGAGCTGAAAGCGCCAGCCGTTTGTACGGCTCTCCATGTACCGCTTGCCGGCTTTCGTGTCCGGGCCGGCACTGTTCTGCGTTTGCCAGTGAAATTCGGTCGGGCTGACAGCGTAGTCATGGTAGGCAATGCGGTCGTGATAGCCCTCGCTCTTATCGAGCGTGACGAACAGCAACTCGGTTGTTCGATCCGCGAGTGCCAGCACGCCGGCTTGGAATGGCGTGCGTTTCTCGGCCGTCAGCCATCCGACCGCCGTCAGGATTTCGCGAATCTGATAGTGCCCATGCAACACAAGCGGCAGATCGGCCAACCCTGGAAGCACGCGATCGCCGATGCGTCGCTGTGATTCCAGGATATCCGTAAGCTCCGCGAGCTCGCGCAACACGTGTGGCTCACGCGCGAGCGCCGCCACAAACGTCTCCGAGTTTTGCACGGCCGTCGGCGACGCCTGATACGTGAACATTTGTGCACGTAGCGCCTCCACCGTCGACGTAGGCCGATACGCGGCACCGCACTCGGCCACCCGTCGCATGACACCCAATTGGTGCGTGTCGTTCACGTGGAGCACATATCGCATCGCGCGCGACATCGCCGCCTCACCGTCACGACTGGCTCCCTCCGCCAGTGGCTCCAACAGTCCCGCTTCGCGGCGTAGCGATGTCCAGCCGCTAGGCTTTGCATCACGATACACCTCGTCCAGCGCAATCTGTTGATCGTGGAGGAAGTCGGCTAACGAAAAATGGCGTGTGCCCTTGAGTGATGCATACGCCTGCACCTCCATTTTGAGTCGCCGCCAACTTTGCTGCACGACCGCGCGGAGGCTGTTGAGGACACGCTCGCGCGCCTGCGACTCAAGATGGATATGGCAGCCACTCGGGAGCGTGCTGAATCCCTCTTGTACGGATCGGAGGAGCTCGCGCTTGTTCAATCCCGTGATGGAGGACAGCAATCGATCGAAGCGAAAGTCCGCGCGATGTTGTCCCACAAAATCGAGCACCAGACAGCTGCTCTTCCCGGACGCCAGACGAAGCCCGCGACCGAGCTGCTGCTGAAACAGCAGCGGGCTTTGCGTTGGGCGCAGGAACAACACCGTGTCGACGTCGGGAAGATCGACGCCTTCGTTGTACAGATCCACGGTGACGATGGCGCAGATCTCACCGCGCGCCAACCGTTGCGGCGCGGTCCGTCGATCGATGTCGCTGCTCTCACCGGTGAGGCAGAGCACCTTGAGCCCCGCGACCGAGAACTGTGCACTCATGAACTGCGCGTGGGCTACCGATACACAAAAAACAAGAGCTTTCGATCGCGCCGCATCACCGGACAGTCGATGCCATTCCTGCACAATCATGCGGGCACGGATCGCGTTGCCGGTCACGAGCTTGTCGATGGCCTCTGCTTCCCCCGGGCGATTCCAGGGCACGTCCGAAAAATCGGTGTCGTCGTTGCATCCGAAATACTCGAACGGTGCCAACAGCTGCAGATCGAGCGCATGCCACAGCCGCAGCTCGGCGGCGGGTGAACCGTCCGGTCGCATGGTGAAGTACTGATCGAGCGGCTGCCCATCTGTACGTTCCGGCGTGGCGGTGAGGCCGAGCAATATCGACGGGCGTACCGCTTTCGCGAACGCATCGAGTTGGGGCGCGGCCATCCGATGACATTCGTCAATGACGACCGTGTGCCAGTAGTCATCGCCGAATTGTGCTACCAGGTCACGCGACGCAATACTCTGAATCGTCGCGAAGAGATGTTCGTGGTGTGCCGGTTCGTGACCGCCTCCCAACAGCTCACCAAAGCTGTGATCTCGCAGCACACCGCGATACGTCGTCATCGCCTGCCGCAAGATCTCTTCACGGTGTGCCACGAACAACAGGCGCGGACGCGCGCCATGGCTGCTCTCAACCGTGCGCCGATAATCGAGTGCCGCCATGACGGTCTTACCCGTGCCGGTGGCGGCCACCACCAAGTTGCGATGACGTCCATGCTCGCGCTCGGCCGTCAGCTGCTCGAGGATATCCTGCTGATAGCGTTTCGCGGTGATATCGAAATGCGATGGCGCGATGCCTTCGTGCATCCCGCCACGCTCACGGGCGAGCGCCAGCCGCAACGCCATTCGGCTGGCATCATTCTGTGGATCGTATTGCTGAAATTCATCGTCGGCCCACAGCGTGTCGAAGTGGGCCTGCGCGCGCGTGTAGAGCGCCGCTTGCCCGTGTTCGGTAAACTTGACGGTCCATTCCAGTCCGCCAAGGAGTGCGGCGCCCGACAGATTCGCACTGCCCACGTAGGCGGAACCGAAGCCGCTGCGTCGATGAAAGATCCACGCCTTCGCATGGAGGCGCGTGCGTCGACCATCGAGCGAGACCTTCACCGTGCAGCCGTTCAGTGCAGCGAGGTCGTCGAGCGCTTTCTGATCGGTGGCGCCGGTATACGTGGTGGTCAGCACGCGGATGCGCGTGCGCCCCACGCCGGACGCACCGGCGGCGGTGACCGTTTTGAGGACATCGATCAGCTTGCGGACGCCTGATACCGTAATGAAGCTGACCAGTATGTCGATCTGGTCGCACGCGGCGGCCTCGGTGCGCAGTTCATGCAGCAGCGATGGCGATGCTTTCGACGCCGTGAAGAGCCATGGCTCCGCAAGCCCAGTGGCTGGAAGCTGTGGCGCGCTTTCTCCGGCGGCGTGCACGGCGCGCAGGCGTTGCGCGGGCGCGGGCAGCGTATCAACGCGCTCGATGTCTCGCGACAATCGACTCCGCAGATCGACCAGTAGCGCGTTGACAATGGTGAGTTGCTGTGCTGCGTGGGCGCTGGTGTCACCTTGCGCATCGTCGAGCACCCGCGCGAGCGACTGCGCGATGAGGTCGGTGAGCAGCGGTGTGGCATCGGCGCTCGAGAGCTCTTCCAGCAGCGCCGAGCCCTCGGGGAGCTGCTCAAGTCGCCTAGCAAGCACGCCCGTGACGAGTTGATCGTAGAGCCCGCGTGGGAGCGTCATGGGTGGTGCGTCATTGATGATGTGCGAACAGGCATTCGCGAGAGTCCATCATTCGGATGCAAGCAGAAATTCGATGAAGCGACGATCACTCGGCGCGAGCGGCAGCGCCGCGAGTTCCATCGCCGTGCCCCAGACGATGGCCTCGTGTTCGAGGCACTGGGGGGCGCCGCTGATTTCTACGGGCAGGAATACGATCAAGAAGTCCGACCCTGGGTCCGCGATAGCAAATAGTTCCGAACCGACGTTGGTGACGGTGACCGCGAGCTCTTCATGTAGTTCACGTCGTACCGCGTCGTCGTCGGACTCGAATGGCTCACATTTCCCGCCCGGAAATTCCCAGAGCCCGCCATGCCGCTTCTGCGGCGGACGCTGGCACGCGAGGATTTGTGGGCCCGCGCGGATGACGGCGGCAACGACACGAGTGGGGGACTGGCGCATGTCGGCGAAGATGGGGGGCGCGGACGTCGATGGCCAGGGCTATTCGCCGGAGGACCCGAGCTCGTTGTGAAACCACACGGCGCTCGTCGGCTGTCACCACGGCGACGATGCGCCCAATGGCTCTGCCCGCTCTGCAATCGCGTGGTTCACGACGCAACGTTCGGATGAGGAGCGCAAGCTGCGGGAAGGCTATCCTCGCGCATGCTTGGTTCTTTCGCGTTCACGCTGTACTTCGAGCAGCAAGTGCTCCGCAAGCGGCCGTACCTGCAGCGGGCGTGGTGCGTTGCCGTCGTGAACGCGCCGCGCCGAGTAGAACAACAGCCGGATGGACGCTATAGATTCTGGGGGGACGTTCCAGAGTTGGGAGATCGCGTTCTCCGAGTCGTCACGCTGGCCGACCGCCGCACCATCCACAACGCGTTCCCCGACCGCCGATTCATCCCATGAAGCTCAATTACTACCCCGACACCGATTCGCTCTACATCGATCTCTCCGAGCGTGAAAGCGTGGAGAGTCGCGAAGTTGCCGACGGGGTGGTGCTGGACTACGACGCGGCGGGGCACCTGGTCGGCATCGACATTGAGCATGCCAGCGAGACCGTGCAGCTGGGACGCTTGGTGCTGCGCGGGATGACGGGGGACATCGAACGCCCCGTCGCGTAGCGTCCTCCGCACGTGGCGCCGCCCACCCTATGCCAACCGCACCACCGCCCACCACATCGCCCCCGCCATGGTGGGCAGCACCATCACCACCACTCCGCACCCCACGGTCGTGCGGCGGTACACGCGGTTGTACGCCGCCTTCCGCGGGTTGGTGAGCCATCCCCACCCGCGCGGCGCCTTGATCCCCAACGAATGGCGCACGACGCGCTTCACCGACGTGCGCGCGGCCAGACGTTTCGTGAACGACGGGATGCGGAGTCCGAATTTCATGGCGGGTCAGGCGGCGTGGGGTGGTGAGCGGGGGCGGCGGGGACTCATCAACGCTACGCCGATGGTCTGACCGTGACCTCCTCGGCCGATTACACCACGCCACCGTTCCAGGCGCCGTACCAACATGCCGCGTGGCTTGCCCGCCCAGCCTATTCCAGGGACATTTCATCGATGACCACCGTGCTCGATCTGGAACTCGCCCGTCTGCGCGCGATGACGCCTGCGGAGAAGCTGCGTGTATCCGCCGGGTTGTGGCGCGATGCGCGTGCCCTGTCGCGAGCGGCCATCACGCGCCGTCATCCTGAGTGGACTGTCGAGCAGGTCGAGACGGAGACGCGTCGCGTGATGTCCGGTGACCGAGCCTAGCCTCCTCGAACTCTTTATTCGACCGCTGTGGATTGACGCGCTCGGGCTCCGCGAGGCGTGGCAGCGGGTCTGAGGAGTAGGACCGTGGGGTGAGAAAGTCATCGGCCGGGCACCTGGTCGGCATCGGCAGTGAGCATGCCAGCGAGACCGTACCGCTGGGACGCTTGGTGCTGCGCGGGATGACGGGCGATATCGAACGCCCCGTCGCGCTACCTCCGCGCGTCACACACCGGCACGCCCGACTGCCGAGCGGCGTAGGCGATGATGCCGCGATCGCAGGTCAGCAGTGTCAGGCCGGCCAGTTGTGCCTGCGCCATCAGCATCCGGTCGGCTGGATCACCGTGCGGTGTGCCCGCCAGTCGCGTGCTTTCCACGAGCACATCGCGTGTCAGCGGCAGAATCTGAATTCCCGGCGCGCGCGCGGCGCTCTGCAACCAACGGGACGGGTCGGATGCCAGCTCCAGGCGCCCTTTGGCGACGAGCATCGCCACCTCCCAGAAGGAGATGTCGCTGACGAACAGGCGCCCCGCGGCCGATGCCCGCTCGATGAGTAGCGTCGCGGCCTCCGTGAGCGCGCCGGGCGTGCCGTCGAGGGTCCAGAGCCACGCGTGCGTGTCCAACAGCAACGGGGTGTCGCGGGATGGTGAGTCACTGGCCCGCCACAGAGCCGCGTGACCCCGGTATTCGGGCGCGGTCTCCCGCACCGTGACACGCGGCGCGCGCCGACCGGCGGCGCTGGATCGGCCGCTCGCCATCAGCGTCGCCGACGCTGCAGCGGGTCGGTGGACGACGGCGCCCATAACGCCTCAGCGGCCGACACGAGGTCGCCATGCCGGACGATGGTGCCACGCAGAAATCCCAACGGAGAGGCCGGCGTCGCGGCGGCGGGGATCACCCGAACCACGGGGCGCCCGTGTTTCGTGACGATGACTTCCGCACCACGGGTCGCGAGATCGTCCATCACCTCCAGGCAGGTGGCCTTGAAAACACTCGCGGACATCGTGGTCGAAGGTCGACGCGTGGCGGCGACTCGGCGCGGTTTGGTCATCGTGACTCCACAGTGGTCAAAATATTCTGACCATAAACATATATCGCTCGTGCTTCGGCGTTGCCGTACCCAGATCGCGCCCGGGGTACCCGCTCAGCCCGCCCGGTCAACGCGCACACAGCGCCCCGTCCCGCGGCTCGTCC
>CALQGY020000042.1 GCA_943330235.2 Candidatus Kuenenia stuttgartensis | reverse complement strand
GCGGGGTGTCCAGGCCCTGCGGGAGGGTCTCCACGAATTCGGCCCCGGCGCGGTCGGTGGCCGCCTCGACGCCCGCCGCGTCGTCCAGGCGGCTGACTTCGGCCAGGGCGACGTTGTCGCGGGCGGTCATCTGGTACTGCCCGAAGTCCTGGAAGATGATGCTCATCTCCTTCTGCACGCTGCGGGGACTGAACCGCGCGGCGTCCATGCCGTTCAGGAGGATCTGCCCGCCGGTCGGGGCGAACAGCAGCGTCAGGAGTTTCACGATGGTGGTCTTGCCCGCGCCGTTCTCGCCCACCAGTGCGAGGGTCTCACCGGCGTTGAGTGTGAAGGTCATGTGACGGACGGCCCACCGCTCGGCGCCCGGATACCGGAACCCGACGTCGAGAAATTCAATGCCACGCACGAGGGGGCGCGGGACCGGCAGCGCGTTGGGCGGTGAGTGGATCTTGGACTGGATCGTGAAGAACGAGAACAGATCGTCCAGATACAGCGCCTGGCTGGCCGTGTACGAGAAGCCGACGAGCAGGGACTCCAGCAATCCGCTGAGGCGCCGGAACGAGCCGGCGAGGAAGGTGAGATCGCCGATGGAAAACTGGCCGGCCAGCGTGCGCCACGTGATGTACGCGTATGCCGCGTAGTAGCCGCTGGTGCCGATGCCGGTGAGCAGCGCCATCCATCCGGCGCGCTGCGTGGCGAAGGCCCGGTTGACGCGATAGAAGTCGGTGGAGAGCGTGCGGAACCGATCGATGAGAAACGCGTTGAGGCCGAAAATCTTCACTTCTTTTGCGGTCTCGACGCTCGCACCGGTCTGGCGCAGATACTCCAGCTGTCGACGTTCCTGTGCGCGTGACCACTGCAGCGCGTAATCGCGCGCATTGAAGTGCGCTTCGCCGAGAAACGCGGGGACGAGCGCGCCGAAGAGCAGCAGGATGAGCCACGGCGCATAGACGGCAAGACCGGCGCCGAAGCTGATAATGGTGATGAGGTTTTGCACTTGCCCGAACACCTGGCCCATCACGCCCAGTCCCTGCGAGGCCTGTGATCGGGCGCGCTCGAGGCGATCCTGCAGTTCGCTGTCCTCGAACTGTTCGAGATCGAGCGAGGCCGCGTGCTGCATCAGGCGAATGCTGGTGGCAATGGAGAATTGCGCGCCGAGCATCATGTCAAAGAGCGAGCCCGCCCGTCCGGTGAGGTCGGAGATGATGGCCAGGCCGAACTCGGCGCCGATGAGCCACATCGCGCGGTCCAGCAGGCCACTGTCGAGCCACGCGCTGAACGAGACGGGTGCATGCGGCAGCGCCGCTTTGGCGATCACCTCATCGATAATGAGCTTGCCGATGTAGAGCGTGATCACCGGGAGCATGGCACGCACGAGGCGCACCACGATGGTGGCCAGCGTGAGCGCTCGATTGGTGCGCCATACGAGTCCGAAGAGCGGGCCGACGTGGCGCATGGCGCCGAATCGTTCGCGAACGGATTTCAGTGGTGGCGGGGGACCAAGTCGTCGGTTCATAGATGAAGGATAGTCGGGCAGGGACCACCGGTGATGGTCATGGAAACCCGTACGACAACGTCCGTGAACGTCGACTGGTTCTGCATGACTGGTGGCGGCACCCTTCCGGCATGATGGACACCCTTCCTCCCCTGATGACGCGGGGCCGTGCCGGATTGCCGCGTGAGGAGACGGCGGCGAGCATTTCGCTCCCTCGCTGGGAGTGGCGCATCTTCGCGCACGACTTGTCCCGCCACCGCGCGTTGCGCGATGCGTGCGTGTTGGCGGTGGATTCACCGCAAATGGATACGTACCTCCTCTCGCGCCGCGCGACCGACAGCGTGAAGGTGCGCGACGGGGAGCTCCAGATCCAATCACTGCTTGAGCGGTCGCCCGACGGACTGGAGCGGTGGTCCATGCGTTACACGGCACCGTTCCCGCTGTCGGCGACGGATCTGGCGGTGGTGTATGCGGCTTGGGGACTCACCGATGCCGCGCCCAAAGTCTCGCGCTGCGGCCCCGATGCGCTCCGCACGCAGATTGTGTCACGTCACCCGGACCTTCGCGCAGTGGACGTGCACAAGCAGCGCACGCGCATTGAGGTGTGCGGCTGTGCGGGCGAGCAGGTCGCGTTACTGATTGACGGGGCGCCGTGGGAGAGTCTGGCGTTTGCGTCAACGAATCCGTCGTTGGTGCTGGCCGCGGTAACGTCGTTGGGCCATCGCGCCCAGGAGAACGAGCCCTACGGGGCGGCGCTGATGCGGATTACGGCATTCACACCCGCCGCCGACCGCGCGGGGATCGTCACACGGTCGTTGCGGAGCTGATAACGAATCCGCGCAGACTCGTGAGCGAGTTGTCGCACGCGACCCCGAGACTGCTCGTTCGGTGCGGGCACCGATGCTTCGCTCCGAAGACGCGAACTGCAGACGCGAACTGCGGGCGGTGACATGCCGATGACGTTGCTCTCCCATCAGGCGTTGGTGATGCCGCTCAAGATGCGCTGGCCGCGGCGGTTCTCGGGGGCGGCGCTGTGTATCGGCAGTATGGTCCCCGATCTCGAGTTCATCGGGCGTCTTCGTGATGACTGGATCTTCAGCCACACGCTGACCGCGCAGCTCTGGTTCACGGTTCCGGTCACGATGTTCCTGCTGTGGCTGTTGACGTCGCTCGTCACGCCGATGTTACTGCCCTTTTTGCGTGATCATCGTCAGTGGCGGCTGCATGATCTGGCGGCGCTGGATGTGCCGCGCGGGTGGCGCGGCTGGAGCTCTGTCGCGCTCTCCGCGTTGATTGGTGGGACGTCGCACGTGCTGCTTGACGGTGTCACGCACGGGAATCATTCGGGGTGGCTCGTCCCATTGATGCCCTTTCTTCGCACGATGGTGCCGCATGTCGGCGGTCCTGTGCCGCTGCATGACGCGCTGCAGTTTTGGCTGACGATCGTGCTGGCCATCGCGACGGTCTTCATGTGGCGGTCCATCGCCAGCACGCGCTCGCTCTGGCAGTGGCGCGGTATCGCCGTGCGATCATTGGCGCCGCGCTCTCGCGCCGAGGGCATCCGCGTGCTCGCTCTCGTGGTGTCTGGGGCGTTTGGTGGGGCGTGGCTTGGACGAACGCTGCACCTTTCGGACGGGCCGAAAGCATTGGCCGCCGGGATCGCGTTCGGTGCCATCGACGGCGCGGCGGTTGCGATGGTGCTGCTGTCGGTGTGGCTGCGCGTGCAGCGCTCACGCGGCGCCCGCGCTTTGGCGCAGCGGCCCACGCGTGACGAGCGCCGGCACGCGACGGTCTAGCGCCGCCGACGTTTCGACGTGGAGTCGGGGACGAACACGAACGGCAACTGTACCACCTGCTGCACCGCCTTGCCCTGCCGGATGGCCGGCATGAAACGTTGTGTGCTGAGCGCACGGCGCACGGGGTCCACCAACTCGGCGTGCGTGGTGGTGACGGCGCTGAACGTTTCGATGATCACCGTGCCATCGATGCCGACGATGAACTCCGCCAGAAGTCGTCCCGGCACCTGTTCGTCAAAGAGGGCGTCGGGATAGACCGGGCGCACCAGATTGAGCGAGTCGACGTGCGCGACGACATCGACGTCGTCGGCCGTGAAGATTTTTAGCTGCTCCAGCATGGCCGCGACCTGCGCGGCGGGGGAGAGTTCGCCGCGCGACCGCGTGGGGGTGCGGCGCGGGCGGGCTTCGCCCAAACGTGTCCAGAGCACGATGGTGCCGCAGGAGCTGCTGGCGCGTTGCCCGCCGAGAAATTCCACCGGGACGCTGGCGGTGCTGTAAATCTCGATGCCTTCGAAGGTGAGCGGGTCGAGTCCGTCGAGATCGATATCAGAGGCGAAGAGGCCTTGTCCATCCAGCCAGACCAGCGGCGCGCAGCGACTGCCGCGGATGCGCACGTCGTTGCCCTGCAACCGCGAGTCGATGCGCACGCCGGGAATTCCGCGGAGCAGATCGGTCATGAGCGCCGGATTCCGCTTGTCGATCTCGGCGTGCGTGAAGAACCGTCCGCTCCCCGTGGCTCGGCGTTTGTAGAAGCCGGCCATAGGGCCCTGAATTTCGCGTCGGCCCATCACGCGCACGGCGGCGAGATCGACGGCGACGCGCTCGAGGGCGATGGTGACGTCGATGGGCTGTCGGTCTTGCGGGGTGACCTGCACGGAATCGGGACGATATCCGATGCGGCGCACGCGCAGCCAGGTCGCGGCGGCGGGGAGGCGCGACATGGTGAGCATGCCGCGCTCGTCGGACTCGAAGAGCGCGGTGCCGCCGGCGAGGCGCACCTGCGCTCCCACCAACGGCATGCCGTCGGCCGACTTGACGAGCAGGCGCACCTGCCCCGCACCAGAGGGTTGCGGCGTTGCGGCGGCGGTCGATGCGGACTGTGCGTGCGCACGAGTGGCGAGACCGCCCGTGGCGAGAGCGCCCGTGGCGAGAGCGCCGACGGCGAGAGAGAGCAACGCACCGATGACGCGGAGTGGCTGAGCGCGGGAGAACAGTGGCACGGCATCCATCCGACGAAGGGGATACTGCACGTTAGCAGATATCCCCTTCGTGGCCTAGCGGTTCCCGACCGGCGCCGTGCGGCGACCGGCGCTGGACGATTAGGAGATGGGCTTCTTCACCGTCACGGGCGGCACAAAAATGGGCGGCAGGCCGAGCTCCTGCAGCAGGGCGTTGAGTGCCTTGATTTCCGTGGCTTCGAGCTGCTGCAGGCGCTGCAGCTGCACGTCAATCTTGCCGCCCAGGTCGTCAAGAATCTCGCTGTGCTGCTTGGTGGGGGCCGCTTCCTGCCCCAGCACCTGCGAGTTCAGCGAGAGCATCATGTTGTAGAGCTTGATGGGGAAGTGCAGCGTGGCCTGGTCGTCGTGGTTGAACCAGTCCACGAGTTCCGTGCGCACGACTTCGAGATGCTCGCGCACCGGCGTGGCGGCGTCCTTGACGCGCTTGGCGTAGTCCTGCGCCGACGATTCTTTCACGCGCACGTCGATCTGCTTCTGCAGATCTTCAATGCGGTCGAACGATTCGACGATACCGTTCAGGCGCCCCTGCACCTTCATGCCCAGATCGAACGTCTGCTGGAGGTCGGCGGTGGTCGCTGTGAGACGCGGATCGAGCACGACCGTGAACGGCTGCGTGAGCGTGTCCTTGCCCACGATGAGGCGCACGCGATAGTCGCCCGGCACGGCGGTGGGGCCGTTGAGCGTGCCCATGTCGTTCACCACCGTGCTGATGCGCTTGGCGTCGGCGTAGCGGAGGTTCCACCAGAAGCGGTTGCCGCCGGCGCGCGCGGGCACAATGGAGTCGGACGCCGCATAGGCGAGTGAATCCGGGGCGGGCGTCTTGGTGGAGTCCAACGCGGCGCCCTTGAACTTGCGGACGACCGTGCCGCGCCGATCGAGGAACTCGAGGGCGACCGCTTCCTTGGGTGCATCTTTGAACCAGTAGTCTACCAGCACGCCGTCGTACGGATTCTCGCCGGCGGCGCCGCCACGACCGCCGTGGCCGCCCGCAAAGCGGATGGCGGTGCTGGGCGTGAAGAGGTGCATGCGCTTGGTCGCGATGGAGTCGGCGCGCTGACGGAGCGAGGCGATGTCATCCAGCGACCAAAAGGCGCGACCGTGCGTGGCCACCACGAGGTCGTTCTGCTGCACGCGCAGGTCGCGCACACTCACGCGCGGCAAGTTGAGCTGCAGCGTCTCCCACTTGGCGCCGTCGTCAAACGAGACGAACACGCCCGTTTCGGTGGCCGCGAAGAGCAGGCCGCGGCGCACAATGTCTTCGCGGATGGAGCGCGCGTAGGCGCCCATGGGGATGCCGGCGTCGATGCGCGTCCACGTCTTGCCGTAGTCGCCGGTGCGATAGATGTACGGACGGAAATCGTCGAGTTGATAGCGTGTCGCGGTGACGTAGGCGACGGCCGGATCGTAGCGTGACGGCTCGATGCCCGTGATACGCGTGTGCTTGAGCATCGCCTTGGGCGTGACGTCTTCCCACGCGCCGCCGCCGTTGCGCGTGAGGTGCACGCGTCCGTCGTCCGACCCCGACCAGAGCAGCCCCTTGGTGGTGGGCGATTCGGCCAGCGCGTAGATGGTGGCGTACCACTCGGTGCCCGTCATGTCCTTGTGCACCGGCCCACCGCTCGGGCCCATCGTGGCGGGATCGGCGTAGGTGAGGTCGGGGGAGATCTTGTCCCAGCTGCGCCCTTCGTTGGTGGACTTCCAGACGTTCTGCGACGCGGCGTACAGGATGTTCGGGTCATGCGGCGACAGCATGACGGGGAACGTCCACTGAAAGCGGTTGGGCACGTCTTTGACGGCGATGCCGTCGTAGTTGTTCAGCCACACCGCGATGTCGTAGCCCTGCTGCGTGCGATTGTCATGACGCGTCAGCATGCCCGTGTAGCAACCGCCGTACGTGATGTTCGGGTTGCGCGGGTCGACGGCGATGTGCGCGTTCTCGCAGCCGGCCACGGGCCACCAGTCACGCACGCCGATGGAGCCGAAGTCCGAGCGCGACGCGATGGAGACGGTGCTGTTGTCCTGTTGCGCCCCGTACAGGCGATACGGAAACTGATTGTCGGTGATGACGTGGTAGAACTGCGCGGTGGGCTGGTTGTCCATGGCCGACCAGGTCTTGCCGCCGTCCAGCGACACGGTGGCGCCGCCGTCGTTGCCGTTGATGAGGCGATCGGAGTTCTTCGGATCGACCCACATGATGTGCGTGTCGCCGTGCGGCACGCGGTTGCGGGCGAAGGTGCGGCCGCCGTCGATGGACTTCCACACCTGCAGGTTCATGACCCACACGGTGTTTTCGTTATTCGGATCGGCGGTGATGCCCGAGTAGTACCACGGGCGCACCTGGAACTGCTGCTGCCCGTTGGTGCGCATCCAGTTCGCGCCGCCGTCGTCGGAGCGGAAGATGCCGCCCAGCGTGTCCTTGGCTTCGACCGAGGCGTAGATGCGCCGCGGATTGGCGGGCGAAACCGAGACGCCGATCTTGCCGATGAGCGCCTTGGGCATGCCCGGGTTCTTCGTCAGCTCCGTCCATGTGTCGCCGCCATCGGTGGACTTCCAGAGGCCGCTGCGGCCGCCGCCGGCTTCCATGCCCCACGGCGTGCGCTGGAACTTCCACATCGACGCAAACAGAATGCGCGGGTTGGTGGGGTCGAGCGAGATGTCGGTGGCGCCGGTGGAGTCGTCGATGAAGAGAATTTTCTTCCACGTCTTGCCGCCATCCATGGTGCGAAACACGCCGCGCTCGGGGTTGGGGCCGAACGCGTGGCCGATGGCCGCGACGTACGCGACGTCGGGGTTATCCGGATGCACGCGGATGGTGGTCACCTGATGGGTTTCGGCGAGCCCCAGCGGCTTCCACGTCTGTCCCGCGTCGGTGGAGCGATAGACGCCCGAGCCGTAGGTGAGATCTTCGCGCAGCTGGGACTCGCCGGTGCCGACGTAGAGCACGTTCGGGTCGGAGGGCGCGACGGTGATGGCCCCCACCGAGGAGATGTCGGACTTGCCGTCGGTGATGTTCTCCCACGTCATGCCAGCGTTGGCGGTCTTCCAGACGCCACCGTTGACGGAGCCCATGTAGAACACCAGCGGCTTGGTGGGATCGCCGGCCACGGCATCCACACGACCGCCGCGGAACGGACCGACCAGGCGCCAGCGGAGTGCCTTGAAGTCGCGGTTGGTGGCGGCGGGATCGGTGTACAGCGCCGGATTGTAGGCGGCCGGCGCGGCAACCGAAGCGGCGGACGTCGCCGCCGTCGTGCGCGGCGCACGCTGCGCCTGCAGTGAGGTCAACGGGGCCGCGAGGAGCACGGCGACGGCCGAGGCGCGGAACAGCGAACGCGAAGAGCTGAGCATAGAGCGGGACATAAGTCGAGGACGGGCGGACGCGGGTGCGCCGGAGCGCATGCCGGAGTATGCGCCTCGCCCGCGACTTTTACTACCCGCGTCCGCCCGTCAACGACCGTTCGTCCCCCGGAACGTCCTCTGGAACGTCCTCTGGAACGTCCTCCAGGGACGCTCCAGGGACGCCCCGCTCAGACGATATCGAAGTTCATCATCATGCCCATATCCTCATGCACCATGTTGTGGCAATGCAGGAGGAAGCGCCCGCGATACTTGTCGAAGGCGGCCAGCACGGAGACGCGCTCGCCCGGGTGCAGCAGGACGGTGTCCTTCCAGCCGCTTTCCCACGGGAAGAGCCGCGCGCGCCCGCCCGTGCGTTCGAGGATCTGGAACTGCACCGCGTGCATGTGCACGGGGTGCGCAAACGGGGAATCGTTGATGAACGTCCACGCTTCGTGCGTCCCGAACTTCACGGTTTCGTCCACGCGATCCATCTCGAAGGCGCGGCCATTGATGGTGTGCCGCATCTGCCGGCTGCTGAACGTGAACGACCGGGACTTGGCCGCGAGCGCCGGGTTGAGCATGGCGACGCGCGGCAGCGGCACGGAGCGCCACGGCTCCGGCGTGACCGCGTGGGCGACTTCGAACTCCACGAGGTCGAGCGCGGTGCCCTGCTGAATACCACCACCGGCGGCGTGGTTCATGCCTAAGCCACTCATGGCGCCGGCGCCCATGCCGTTCATCGCCATCCCCTTCGGCCCGGGGCCCGACATGGCCGGCATCCCCTTCATGTCGTCCGCGGTCATGAGGCGCGTCGGTGACGTGAAGTCCGCCGAACGGAGCATGAGGCGCTGGCCGACGGGGATCTTGCTGAAGTCCACGAGCAGATCGGCGCGCTCGCCGGTGGCGACATCGATGGACGTTAGCGTGGCGGGCTGCGGCAGCAGGCCGCCGTCGCTGCCGATGAGCGTCATCGGCATCTTGTTGGAGAATTCCAGACGCAGGATGCGCGAGGTGGAGGCATTCACCACGCGCAGGCGATACGTGGTGGTATCCACCGACATGAACGGGCGTCGCACGCCGTTCACGTACGGCGTGTCGCCGAAATAGCCTTCCATCTGCTCGTGCATGCCGGGCTCAAACGCGAACGTCCCGTCGGCGTTGAGGCGCTTGTCCTGCACGATGACGGGGAGTTCGCGATGCTCGGGCGGCAGGCCCAGCATGTCCTCCGCGCCGTCGTCCACGAAGAGCAGACCGGCCATGCCGCGATACACCTGCACCCCGGTGCGCCCATGCGGATGCGCGTGATACCAGTACGTGCCCGCGCGGTTGATCACCGGAAACGAATACTGATAGCTGGCGCCCGTGCCCACGGCGAGTCGCGGATGTCCGTCGGCCGCTTCGGGGGCCAGGATGCCGTGCCAGTGGAGGATGGACGGCTCGGGGAGCATGTTCTCGAAGCGGACGCGCGTCGTGTCGCCGGCGCGCATGCGAATGGTCGGGCAGAGCGGACCGTCGCCGATGCTCCACGCTTCGGCTTTCACACCGGGCGCGACGTTGATGGAGTGGGCGCGCGCGGTGAGCGTCAGGTCGTTTGCCGACAGGACGGGCGGGATGTGGAACGGCGTGCGCGTACGCGACGGAGTCCAGAGGTCGTGCGGCGCCGCCAAGGCACTCATGGGGCGCGTGAGTGACAGCGCGCCCGCGCCGCCCACCAGTTCGAGAAAGTGTCGTCGTTGCATTGCGATTCTCCATGAGAGCGAATGGCGTCCGCGTCGCACTGACGAGTGCGACGCGACGCTATTGGCAATGGTGAATCAGCGCTCGACAGAATGATGTGCGGGAAACCCGCACGGGCTGTCAGCGTGTGCCGCCTGCGGCAACGACATGTTGGTGCGCTACTTCTTGATGGTGCTCCCCGTCGTGCGCGCGGTGGTCTTTGCCGCGGCCCGTCGGAGCTCAGCGATGGCCGCGCCATCCTTTCGCGGATCGGAGGCGCCGCTGTTGACGCCCGTGCTGAAATCACGAAGGACCGCTTGTCCCGAGCCCATGCGCGTGGACGAATAATCGCCGCGCATGATGATCTGGTGCCCGCGCGCCGTCAGGGCCTGCCGAGTGGCTTCGGGGATGCGGGATTCGAGATTCACATCGCACCCCGGGAACGTTTCCTTCGAGAAGCGCGGCACATCAAGCGCGCCCTGCACGTTCATCCCGAAGTCCACCACGTTGGAGACGAACTGCGCGTGCGCCTGCGCCTGGTTCCATCCGCCCATGATGCCAAACGCGATACGCACGCTGTCCTTTTCCATGAACGCCGGAATGATGGTGTGCAACGGCCGCTTGCGACCAGCCAGCACGTTGGGGCTGGCCTTATCCAGCGTGAAGCCGCCGCCGCGATTGTGCAGCACGAAGCCGGCGCCGTCCACGGCCAGCCCTGAGCCGAAGCCGACGGTGGAGTAGTTGCTCTGAATCAGCGAGATCATGTTGCCCTCGCGATCGACCACACTGAGATACGTGGTACCGTTGTCGGTGGCCGACGGCGTGCCGGCGTCGACGTTACACGCCGCGCGGGCGCTATCAATGAGAAGCGCGCGCTTCGCTGCGTAGGCCTTCGAGCGCATCGCCTCCACGGGGATGGCGGCGAAGCGCGGATCGGCGTCGTAACGCTGCATGTCGGCGTAGGCGAGCTTCTTCGCTTCGATCATCAGGTGCAGCGCGGCGGGGGAATTGTGACCGGCCGCGGCCAGCGGAAAACGCTCCATGATGTTGAGCATCTCGAGCGCGGCGATGCCTTGGCCGTTGGGCGGCAACTCGTACACCGTCCACCCGCGATACGTCGTCGAGAGAGGATCCACCCACTCGGCGTCAAACGCGGTCAGATCGGCGCTGTTCATCGTGCCGCCGTGCCGCGTGGAGGTGGCGAGAATTTTCTGCGCCACGGCGCCGCGGTAGAACGCGGCCTTGCCCCCGGTGGCGATCTGCTGATACGTCCACGCGAGCTCCGGATTGCGGAACATCTCGCCGGCCTTGGGGACTCGGCCGCCCGGCAAAAACGTGTGCGCGGTGGGCGCGTCTTCCTTGAGCACGCCTTCGCTGTCACGCCAGTACACGCTCACCACCTCGCCAATCGGGAAGCCGTTGGTGGCGTAATCGATGGATGGCGCGAGTACGTCGGCGAATGTCTTGCGACCGAAGCGCGTGAGCAGTTTGTCCCATCCGTTCACCGCACCCGGCACGGTGACGGTATGAATGCCGCGCTGCGGCATCGTGGTGATGCCCTTGGCGATCAGCGCGTCTGCGGTGAGGCCGGTGGGCGCCCACCCGGACGCGTTGAGGCCGTAGAGTTTGCCGGTTTTCGCGATGTAGACGATGGCGAAGAGATCGCCGCCGATGCCGTCGTTCATCGGCGCCACGAGCCCCATCATCGCATTGGCGGCGACGGCGGCATCGATGGCGTTGCCGCCTTGCTCGAGGATGCGCGCGCCCACCTGCGAGGCGAGCACGCTCTCACTGGCGACCACGCCGAGCGCGGACGACACCATGGAGCGGGACTGCGAGCGATCCTGCGCGTGGAGCGTGCCAACGGGCGACGCCAGCATGGGCGCGACGGACAGGGCGGCCGCGAGGAGACGAGGAGTGCGAACGAAGGACATCGGTGGCGATCCGGCTCGAGCGATGAAGAGGAGTGGCACGGGCGAGCAACGGCGACAAGTATCACCTGTACGCCGATCCGGCGCGAGTAGATTGTAGAGTCGCTTCTCTTATCCTCGAGGACTCATGTCGCATCAGGAACTCCATCGCACGGAGCACATCGGGTGGCTGCGCGCCGCCGTGCTGGGCGCCAACGACGGGCTGATTTCTACGAGCAGCCTGGTCGTGGGCGTGGCCGCGGCGCAGAGCGCGCGGGAGCCGGTGTTGCTGGCGGCGCTGGCCGGGTTGGTGGCCGGCGCGCTGTCGATGGCGGCGGGCGAGTATGTCTCGGTGAGCTCGCAGTCGGACACCGAGCAGGCCGATCTGGCGCGTGAGCGTCGTGAGTTGGAGGAGGAGCCCGAGCTGGAGCTGGCGGAGCTGGCGGGCATTTATGTGGGACGCGGGCTGACCCCCGCGTTAGCGGAGCAGGTGGCCATTCAACTCACGGCGCATGACGCGCTGGGTGCGCACGCCCGCGACGAGCTGGGGTTGTCGCACATGACGCGCGCGCGGCCGCTGCAGGCGGCGCTGTCGTCAGCGGCGGCCTTTGCGGTGGGCGCCGCGCTGCCCTTGCTGCTGGTCGTGTTCCTGCCGCTGGGCGGGTTGTCCACCATCGTGATCGCGGCGTCGTTGGCACTGCTGATGGGGCTGGGCGCGCTGGCGGGGTATCTGGGTGGCGCGTCGATGGTGCGCGGCGCGGCGCGTGTGGCGTTCTGGGGCGCGGCGGCGATGGGTGCGACGGCGCTGGTGGGGCGCCTGTTCGGCACGGTGGTGTAGCGGCGGCTCGATCGGCTCGATCGGCTCACGGGCTCACGGTCGGGCTCACGGTCGGGCTCACTGTCGGGGCCGCCCCGACACCGACGTGCGCGGTCGCTGCATTGATTGAGGGGGACGGGGTATAATCCCCCCTATATTCCTGACGCTTCGCGCGGCGGCTGACGCACGCGCTGAAGCGCTGTTTCCCACGACGCGGTTTGCGCGAGGATCGACCCGATGACGCACTTGTCCATGAGAATTGACGGTATGACGTGCAACCACTGCGTGGGAGCAGTGCGGCGAGCGCTCACCGACATCAACGGGGTCACGGTGGATGAAGTGGAGCTCGGGATCGCGAAGGTGCACTACAACGCCTCCATGACGTCCGCGAGCGCGATCACGCAGGCCGTGGAGGAAGAAGGCTACGCCGTTGTCTCGGCCGCATGAGCGGCATGCAGTGGGTGGTGCTGGTGGCGGGGCTCGCGCTGATCGGGTGGATCAACTGGTACTTCTTTCTGGCCGACGCGTCCCGCACGACTGACGTTCCGCCGGACAGCCGGTGAGCGCGACCGGGTCGGAGATCATTCGCATTCCCGTGAGCGGGATGACGTGCGCGGCGTGCCAGTCGCGCGTGCAGCGCACGCTGCAGAAGCAGCCTGGGGTGGCCGACGCGTCGGTGAACCTCATGATGCACAACGCGACGGTGACCTTCGACCCGCGCACCACCACGCCCGAGCAGCTGGTGAAGGCCATCCGCGAGAGCGGATATGGCGCGGAGTTGGCGCCTCCCGAGCAGACCGCCTTCGACGAGCAGGAGGCGCGCGACCGCGACATTGATGCGGAGTACCAGGCGCTGCGCCGGAAGGCGGTGGTGTCGGCCGTGGCGGGAGTGTTGGCGATGCTGGTCTCGATGCCCCTGATGGGGCGTCTGGCAACGGGCGACCCCATCATGGGCGCCATGGGCGCGATGCCTGCGCCCGCGAACGGCGTGGTGGTGGATCCGTTCATGCGCTGGGCGATGACCACGATGGACCCCGCGCTGCGCGCCGCCGCGCCATGGGCCTATGCGCTGCCGTCGGCGTGGCTCTCGTGGGGGCTGCTGGTGGTGACGGTGGGCGTGATGGTCTGGGCGGGCGGGCAGTTCTACACGCGGGCCTGGGTCGCCTTCCGGCATCATGCGGCCGACATGAACACGCTGGTGGCGGTCGGGACGGGCGCGGCCTTTGGCTACTCGGTGCTCGCGACCGTGGCGCCGACATTGTTCACCAGCCGTGGGATCGCGCCCGACGTGTACTACGAGGCGGTGATTCTCATCATCGCGCTGATTCTGACGGGCAACATGTTTGAGGCCCGGGCCAAGCAGCGCACCTCATCCGCGCTGCGCGGGCTGGTGCATCTGCAGCCGACGACGGCGCGCGTGGTGCGCGACGACATCGAGGTGGATGTGCCGGTGGAGCAGGTGGTGGCGGGGGACGTGGTGATTGTGCGCCCCGGCGAGCGCGTGCCGGTGGATGGCGAGGTGTTGTCGGGGCGCAGCGCGGTGGACGAAAGCATGCTGACCGGCGAATCGATGCCGGTGGCCAAGCAGGCCGGCGATCGCGTGATTGGCGCGACCATCAACCGGACCGGCGCGTTTCGCTATCGCGCCACCACGCTGGGCGCGGACAGTCTGTTATCGCAAATCGTGCGGCTGATGCGCGACGCGCAGGGGTCGCGCGCCCCCATTCAGCGATTGGCCGACCGCATCTCCGGCGTCTTTGTGCCGGTGGTGTTGTCGCTCGCGGTGGCGACGTTCGTGATGTGGTTCCTTGTGGCGGCCAACGCACCGGGCGTGCGGGCGTTCGCGGCGTCGGTGGCGGTGCTCATCATCGCGTGCCCCTGCGCGATGGGGCTCGCGGTGCCCACCGCGGTCATGGTCGCGACGGGGAAAGGCGCGGAGCTGGGGGTACTGTTCAAGGGCGGCGAGGCGCTGCAACGGGCCGGCGATATCACCACGGTGGTCTTGGACAAGACGGGGACGGTGACCGAGGGGCGTCCGGTGGTGACGGATGTGCTGGCCGCACCGGGCGGCCGGTTTGCGGAGGCGCCGCCGGCCGCCGTGCGCGCGATGGCGGCCGTGACGGACACGCCGCCGTCGCCGTCGCTGGCGCAGTCCGTCGATGACTTGCTGGCGCTTGTGGCCTCGCTGGAAACGGTCAGTGAGCATCCGTTGGCGGAGGCGATTGTACAGCATGCGCGGGCGCGGATGCTGGCGGTGCAGCCGCCGGATGCGTTCAGCGCGGAGACGGGACGCGGCGCGGTGGGCGTGGTGGACGGTTTTGCCGTGGCCGTGGGCAACGCGACGCTGATGGTCGAGTATGCGGTGGATGTGGCGCCGCTGCGCGCCGACGTGGAACGTCTGGCGAGCGAGGGGAAGACGTCGATGTACGTGGCGGTGGATGGCGCACTGGCGGGCGTGATCGCCGTGGCCGACCCCATCAAGGCGACGTCGCGCGACGCGATTGCTCGGTTGAAGGCGATGGGGTTGGATGTCGTCTTGCTGACGGGTGATCAGCAGCGCACGGCCGACGCGATTGCGCGCGACGCGGGGATTGATCGCGTGGTGGCCGGCGTGCTCCCCGATGGCAAGGTGGCGGAGATCCGGCGGCTGCAGGCGGCCGGGCACATCGTGGCGATGGTGGGCGACGGCATCAACGATGCACCGGCGTTGGCGCAGGCGGATGTTGGCATGGCGATTGGTACGGGGACGGACATCGCTATTGACGCGGGCGATGTGGTGCTGATGCGTGGTGATTTGCGGAGCGCCGCACAGGCGATTGATCTGTCGCGCCGTACGATGCGCACGATGAAGCAGAACCTGTTCTGGGCGTTCGTCTACAACGTGATCGGCATCCCGGTGGCGGCGGGGGTGTTGTATCCGGCGTTTGGTGTGCTGCTCAGCCCGATTCTCGCCAGCGCGGCGATGGCGTGTAGTTCGGTCAGCGTCGTGACGAACAGCTTGCGGTTGCGCAGGGCACGGATCGCGTAGAGACGCGTGCGTTCGTCGTGACAGCGGCCTCCTCCAGTGAAACGCACGAGCGGACAACAGTGTGTGATACATCACAGACCGAGCGGCCGCGATGCACCAGCTTCACGGTGTCACTGCGCGCGTGAATCCCATAAAGAGCTTCGGCTCCGACCGGATTGACGGATCGCGCCGCTCGTTCCCTCGGTGTGGAGACTGTGCCATGCGTGGCTTTCTGCGTGTCCTTCGCCGTCGTCATCCGTTGCTGCTGTCGCTCGCGGCCTCGATCGGGCTTGCCGCGTGTGGTGAGGGGACCGGCCCCGGTGCCCATAGTCGCGTGGGATTGGGCTTTCAGGTGGCGCGCACGTCCATGGCGTCGTCGGCGATGATCGCCAGCGCGTTCGGCGACGGGACGTCGTTCACCGGCGCACCGCCCACGGTCACGCCGACGGCGACCGGCTTGCGCATTACCCGCGATGCCGACGTGCTGCTTATCACGAAAGCGCAGCTGGTGGTGCGCCATGTGAAGCTCAAAAACGCCGTGGCCGTCTGCACCGACGATGACGACGACTGCCCGTCCATCCGTGTTGGGCCGTTCCTGGTCGACGTGCCGATCAACGGGACGGATGGGGCGCGCATCGCGGTGCCGGTGCCGGCGGGGTCCTACTCGTCTGTGCGCCTGTCGCTGCACAAGGTGACCAGCAGCGACTCGGCCGACACCGCGTTTCGTCTCGCCAACCCGACGTTCACCAATCTCAGCGTTCGTCTGGAGGGCACGTTCAACGGCGTGGCCTTCGTGTTCACGAACGACGTCGACGCGACGCTCGATGTACCACTCACGGCACCACTGGTGATTGGCACGGGTGGCGGTGATGTGACCGTCTCCATCGACTTCAGCACGTGGTTCCTGCGCCCGGCGGGCGGCCTGTACGGACCGGCGTTGGCGAATGCCCCCGGCGCCATTCGCGCGGCGGTGCAGAACAACATCCGCGCGGCGTTTCGGGCGTTCCGCGACGATGATCGCGATGGGCGCGACGACTGACCCCCTCGACTACCCGGCGAGTGCGCCGTCGCGCGTGAGGTAGCGCAGCACGTCGTGCGCCCCATAGCGCGCGCGCCCGCCGAGGAACCAGCGCAGGTGCAAGACGTCGTCGCCGCTGGTGACGAGGGCTGGCTCCACGACGCCACCGTCGCGGACCTGCGCCATGCCGATGCCGGCGCAGAGCGCATTACAGAGGCATTGGCGGTCAACCGTGTCCTCGATCGCGCCGCCCTTCGCGACGTACTGCGCCACCGGCTCCGCGGCGCAGCGGTAGACCATGGTGCCATCGGGGCGCCGCACCGCATCACGGAGCGCCCCGAGATCGCAGATGCGCACGCGGGCGCCGGCATGCGCCCCGAGGAGCGCGCGCGTGGGTGGGGTTGCCCCATCGACGGGCATGGTGATCAGCTTGAACGGATAGCCGGTGGGCGATGCGCGCACATCGGTGCGGACCTGGACGACGTCGTGCTCGGCCAACTCGACCACCTGCCGCTTGATGTCGGCCGTGAACCCCGATTCATCGCTGAACGCGAAGAGCGTGCCCACCTGAATCCCGGCGGCGCCCTGCGTCAGCGCGTGCTCCAGCGCCTCCGGTGATCCCGTCCCGCCCGCTAACCAGAACGGCAACCCGATCTCCCGCATCACGGCGAGGTCGACCACATCCCGCTCGCCGTAGATGGGTTCGCCCTGCGCATCGACCCGCATCGCGCCGCGGGGCGGGGCGTTGTGTCCACCGGCCGTGGGGCCTTCGACGATAAACCCGTCGACGCGCCCATTGGATTTCCGCGCCAGCGTCTGCGCGAGCGACGCGGCGGACACAATGGGGAAGAACAGCGGCCGCGGGAGCGGAGTATGGGCGCCCGGGAATTGTGTTCGCGGATCGAAGTGCAGGCTGGCGCCTTCCCCTGGTCCCGCCCCGATCACGCTGAGCGTAATGGACGCGGGCGCGTGCTGCGCGAGCGCGTCGAGCGCGCCGGGAATCTCGCGCGGAATACCGGCGCCCATGAGGACAACATGGACACCCGCCAGCATCGCGCCGTACAGCGTGGGGAGGGTCGGCATCTGGATCTTGGTGAGGAGATTGATCCCCACCATGCCGTCATGCCCCTCTCGGGCGAGCGTGACCTCCACGAAGGCCGCGAGCATCGTGATCTGATCGCGCAGCGTCGACACGTGTTGTCGGTACAGCGGGAGCAGCCGGTAGGGCTGATCGGCGCCGCGACCGGTCGCGCTGTAGAAGCGCTTCAGCACATACTCGGCCACCTCGGGGATGGGGAAGCGCGCCATCGCGCGTCGCATATGCCCGCCGGGATCGCCGTCCTGCAGACGGCGCACCAGCACCGTGTCGATGGCGGTGCCGGACACGACGCCAAGTTGTCCCGCCTGCGCCACGGCGCGCGCCAAGCTCCAATTGGAGACGGCGACGCCCATTCCCCCTTGAATGATCCGTGGCAGCGCCGCGGACGCACTCGTGTCTTCAACCATCAGCGACCTCGTTGGCGCGAGACGACGGATATGGCCCAGCGCTGCCTGCCCGCGGACCCCAACGTCATCTGTACCGCTCGCTTTCGTCGCTTATCACTACCGGAGTCCCTACGCGGCGTAGGGGAATCCCTGCGGCGAACGACCTACTTCGTCACCACGAGGTCCGCATTGACGGACGTGACGCCCGGCAGCGACCGCACCGCGCGCTCGAGCGCGATCCGCTCATCGGCTGATCGGACGCCGCCGCGCAGAGAAACGATGCCATGGTCGGTGCGAATCTCGATGCCGGCCGCACTCTGTGCCGCCGCCCGATGAAAGACGTCCGCGATCTGTGCACGCACGTCCGCGACGGTGACCGGCGGCTGCACTCGGATGCGATTTTCGATGACGGTCACCCCGTCGAGAAACCGAATGGCCCGCTCCACATCGGCGCGCTGATAGTGGCAATCGGTGCAGCCATCCAGCGTTACGACGCCGTTGGCGACGCTGACGGTAAACGCGTCAGCCTGGATATCGCCCTCGCCGCGCAGTGCGGAGAGCGCGGCGGCGCGTAGTTCGGCGTCTGACAGCACCGTGGGCGGCCGCAGTGGACGCGATTCGCTCCGGAGCCGCACATCGTCCGTGACGGCGTGGGTGGATGCAGAGCGCGGCAGGCTCCGCGACCCGCTGGTCAATACGGCGATCTCCGTAGCCATCCCTCCTCCTGCTCGCTCCGCGAGTCTCTGAATCACGCGTACGGTCCGTGCGCGCGGAATACCCGTGCGCCTGCTCCCCGACAGTGTGGCCGATGACCCACGTGTTGTCTGTCAGCAGGACGCCAGACATCGTGTGAGGCATTCTCGCACACGCGCTTGTGGCCGTCTCCACGTTGAGTGCTCAGGGGTGGCCGTCCACACGAGATGTGGAAGGCACGCCGTCTCGACTTCACGCCGCGCATGGCTGGTTCCGCGGCGGTGTACTCCCTACACTTCGCTCGTGAAACCATTCAAACGACTCGGCGAGGCGACCTCGCCCGACGGCACGGTGCTGTCCCTTTTTTCGCATGACGGCGCGTACGTGATTCGCGTCAACGGCGTGGAACTCATGTCCACGCGACGTCATCACTCGGAAGACGCCCTGGCCACGCTGGCGTGCGCCGATCTGGGCGCGACCCGAGGTGCGCAGGTGCTCATTGGTGGGCTCGGGCTCGGTTTCACACTGAAGGCGGCCCTGGCGGTGCTGCCGGCCGATGCACACGTGCTCGTGGTAGAGATCGTACAGGCCGTGATCGACTGGAATCGCGATCCGGCGTATCCGCTGGCCGGTGAGGCCCTGCATGATCCGCGCGTCGAGGTGCGCCATGCCGATGTCGCGCGCGTGTTGCGCGAGCATCCCGGCACGTTCGACGCCATCATGCTGGACGTGGACAACGGCGCGGATCCGCTGACCACCGCCGGCAACGCGCAGTTGTATCGCGGTCCCGGGATTCACATGGCCGCCGCAGCGTTGCGGCCGCACGGACGGTTGGTGTACTGGTCGTCGGATGTGAATCCGAAGTTCGAGAACTCGCTCAAGCACGCCGGCCTCATCGTGACCACCAGCCGAGTGCGCGCGCATGCCACGTCGGGTCCGTGGCATACGCTGTACGTCGCGCAACGCGAGGTCGGTTCCGGCGCGGGCACGCCGACGGGGTAAGCGCCACACGGCCCCGGCGGCGTGCTACGGCTTCGCTGTCGGTACGACCACCGCGTCGATCGCGAAGATCGATTCCACCGACATGCCGAACACCCGCGCAATCTGCATCGCGAGCATCAGCGACGGGACATAGCGCCCCTGCTCCAGCATCATGATTGTCTGCCGAGTGCAGCCCACCCGTTCGGCCAGCGCCTGCTGCGTCATCTCGCCGTGCGCGAACCGCAGGCGACGGATGTCATTGCGAATCTGCGCCTTGGCCATGATCAACTCCTCCGGTAGCCCAGCATGACACCCGCCAGCGCGGCGAGCACGTTCACGATGAGGCATGACCAGAAGACGAGATACAGGTAGTACGTCGGTACGGTACCCACGACGTGAAACGCTTCGGTGAGGCCGATGGTCCAGGCGGCCAGCGTCACGAGGAGCGCCGGGCCCTGTCCCGCCGCGGCGGTCGCGAGGATGCTGCGGTCGCGCTCATCGAGTGTGCCATCGTCCCTCGTCACCCAACGGCCCACGCGCGCGCTGTGCACCGCGAACACGCCAAGGATGGCCACGTTGAGCGCGGTCACCCAGAGGCGCACGCGGTCAATGTCCCAGAACGCCTGCGCGCCGTGTGTCAGCACAATGCCGCCGGAGCAGACCGCCAGTGCGAGACAGGCGATCAAGGTGCCGCGGGTCGACTGCTGCAGCGCCGTGGGCGTGAGCGTTTCGCCCGCGTCAAGCGTGAGGGGGGGCAACCGGCGCTGCGCGCGCTGGACGGCGATCCACAGGATGCCGAACACGGCCAGAACCGCCAGAATGGTCCACAGAATCACGGGCATGGTGACCTCCGAATGTCGTGAGTCTGAGATGTAAGAAATACTGTACTCAATGTCAAGAAATTCTTATGCCACCAAGGGACGGACCGTCAGCCACGCGGGACATGGCCCAGGGCGAGCGCCTCTCGACGGGGATTGAACTTCGCCTCGGGAATCGCCTGTATTCACGAGTGATCGCAGTGCCTGCTGACGTTATGATGGCCTCTCTCCATCCGGAGTGCCCGTGCGCTATTCGATCACCCATGCCGGTGTGCCGATCGGCACCGTAGATCTCGTTGTCGACGGTGGACGTGGCGACGGTGTGGTGTCCGTGCTCCCGGCCTATGACGCGATCAAGTCGCTGGTGCAGCGCGCGACCAAAGTGCTGGCGGATGTGCGCGATCAGTCACGGGGCGCCCGCGATGCGCGACGCGCGCATTTCCGCGAATCGGCGGCGTTGACGCGACATCTGGAATTGCATGATGAGAACGGCGTGCTGGTAGCGGCGGACTACGTCGTGTTGCACGACGAACCCGGCGCCGAGCCGCAGTTGCATGCCATTGGGATGCGCGGTCATTCAGCGGACAGCAGCACCGGCTGACGCCGATACCGAGCTCGCCGCCGCACGGGAGGTTCGGGTCCGTCTCGGCGGGCGACACCCCCCGGCGATGTCGTCGGCGCGTGCATCGACGACATCGCCCGTGTGGCGCCCGCGGCGCCGGTCAATCCAGTTCGACCAGCGTATATCCGCCATCGTGGACAATGCGCAGCACGGCATCGCGGCCGCGCCCATCGGTGGAGAGATCCACTTCCATCACGCTGTCCACCCGATGCGTGAGATGATCCCCCGCCAGCTTGGACGCGCCGAACATCAGCGAAACGGCCTTGCCATGTTCGTCGTACGTCGCGCCCACGAGTGACAGGGCATGGCCCACGCGCTGCGCACCCAGATCGCCGCGAAACACGGTGACGGTGCACGGGCGTCGATGATTGCGCTCGCTGAACGAGGAGAGCTCGGCGTCGACACCACCCGGCACGAAGGTCCGCGTTTGCACCGCGGCGGAGCGCCGCGCGAAGGCGGTTGATGCCGTGCGCGCCGAACCGGGCACGCAGAGTACCGAGCAGGCGGCGCCGCGGACGAGAGCGGTGGTGGTGCTGCCCAACACTGCGCGACGCACGAAGCCGTAGCCGTGCGCCGCCGACACGATGAGCTCAGCCTGCGTGTCATTCGCGTAGCGCAGCAGCTCCTCGGCGCCGTGTCCGGAGAGCAGGACCTCGTCAAACTGCAGTTCGTCGCGCGTGAGCATTTCATGCATGTGCGACAGCTCCGTGCGCGCGTGCTCACGAGCTGCCGTGCCGCGCTCGCGCAGGACGTCCTGCGTTTCATCAATGACCGGACCGACGTGCACCAGATGGATCATCGCGTCCGGCGCGACGAGCGACAGGGCGACGCGCGCGGCGTATAGGCTGTACTCGCTGAAGTCCGTCGCAATCACCACGCGACGCGGCAGATGCGTGAGCCCCGGCTCCACAGCCAGCACCGGCGCATCACCAAACTGCAGGAGCCGCAGGATGGTCTCACCGGCCAGCACCCGCTCGAGCATGCCGTGGCGGCCGCGCCCCGCCACGACGACGCGCGCGGTCTCACGGTTGGCGTAGTCGGCGATCTCGTGCGCCGGGTCGCCCGTGTGCACCACCACCGGCCACTTACTCTCCGCGCTCATCAGCCGCGTCAGCTGCGTGCGAATGACGGCCTCACGCGTGGCGCGCGTCACGGCTTCGGTTTCAAGCGGAATGGGGACGAGATCGTAGGCGTACATGGAGCTCGCGTACGGCTGCAGCACGCTGAGGACCCGCACCTGCGCATTGGTGCGCGCGGCGAGGACCTGCGCCATGGGGAACGCGGCATCCGAGTCGGCCGACCCGTCGGACGCGACGATAATGGGGCCGGCGGGGAGCAGCGTCGGTTCGTAGGCGGCGAACGCGCCGGTGGTTGGCTGCGCGGAAGCGGTCATGATGGACTCCAACGGTGACGGGATAGACACGAAACACGGGGCGCACGATCAAGCATGCGGGCCCTCGGCGCGGGCAAACATCAGGAAGCACCTGACGACGTGAATGGCTTCCCTGATGCGGACTCCGCATCGTGGCGTTTAGAACGTCACGGTGAGCTGATCATCGATGGCCGTCACCCCGGGCGCGGACCAGGCGGCGCGTTCCGCATCCATGCGCTCGGCCCACGACCGCACCGTGCCCTTGAGCGTCACGCGGCCATCGAACGATTCCACGTCGATGTGCGACGCGTCCAGCTCTGCGCTGCGGTGCAGCGCCGCCTTGATCTTGCGGCTCACGTCCTGCGGCAGCGCGTGCGGCGTCTCCAGCATCAGCCGATTGGTGAGCCCCTTCACCCCGGTGAGATGACGCAGCGCCCGCTCGGTCGCCTGACGCTCGAAGTGCGATCGCACTTTGCCCTCAAGGGTGACCCAGCCGTTCTCGCACTTGAATTTGATCAGCTCGTCGGGCACATCGATGTCCCACTTCAGCGCGTTCACGGCCGCGTGTGCGATATCGGTGTCGGTGCGTTCATCCGAACTGGGCAGTCGCACCGTGAGATCTTCCGCGATTGCGCGCACGCCCGCCACGCGTTCGGCGGCGATTTCAGCGGCGAGCTTCTTGGCATAGCTGGCCACCTGTCCCGAGAGCGTGACAACACCGTCCTTCGCGGCCACGCCGATCTCGCAGACGGCGGTCGCAGAATCCCACTTGAGTTCGTCGATCACATCTTTCTGAAGCTGCGAGTCTGTCTTGACCATGAGTTCCCCCATCGAATGAAATGCGTTCGGCGTCATTGCCGATCCGTCAGCCGAACGTATCGTGACCCGCGTAGCGCGTCTGTCAGGGAGCGGTCGTCACGGTGTCGGACGGTGCACCGACAGCGGCGGTCAGGAGAATGCGGAGGGCCACGCCACGTGCGCGATGTTCGGTGCGTGTGCGCGCGTATCAGCCGTCCAGCAGAATGCCCGCATCGATGGCGGCCTGCACGTACTCACTGCGATGGCGCAGGCCGATCTTCTCATGAATCCGGTGCCGGTAGGTGTCCACCGTCTTCGTGGTGATGTGGAGCTGTTCGGCGACTTCCGGCCCGCTGAAGCCGCGCGCAATCAGGCGCAGCACGGTGCGCTCGCGATCACTCAGCTGCTCGATCATGGAGCGTGCGCCGTGGCGCCCGTTGTTCGTCGCGGCATCACGCAGTCCACTGGCAATGGCCTTCGCTGTACTCACGCCCACGTAGATGCTGCCCGCGGCAATCAGGCTCACGGCGTCGCGCAGCTCCTGGAGGGCCGCCTGTTTGGTGAGAAACCCCGAGGCGCCGGCGCGATACATCGCCAACACGCGGCCAGGCTCCTCGTCATCACCCAGCGCGAGGACGCGCGGCGGTGTGGGCGTGTGCGTGATGGCCCGCACCGCATCGAGCCCCTGACCGTCGTGCATGTCGGCGTTGAGGATCACCAGTTGCGCGGCCCGCTGCTCGACGAGCGACAGACACTCCTTGAGATCGCCGGTGTCGCCCATGAGTTGCATGCGATCGTCCTGACCCAGCAGCGCCTTGAGCGCCTGACGCATCAGGTGCTGGTCGTCCAGCAGCACGAGGCGGATGGGGCCGTCGTCGGGACGAATCCCACGACGCAGCGCTTCGCGCGCCTGCAAGAGATCATCGAACTCGATGGAGCTACCGATCGCCTGTCGCGCGGTGGGCGCGGTGGGCGCGCTGCGGCGCGTATCGCGTGGCGTATCGCGTGCGATCGCTGTGATTGCGTTGTCCGTGATCATGGTCGTATGCCTCGCAATCGATCGTCGAGCGACGGGACTCCGCTTGTGTCTGCCGGTATCCGTCACGCGGTTGAGCACGGCGCGTCGTCGCCTTGGAGCCGACTGGCGGCCCACCGTTCTGGAAGCGCACGATGCATCGGCCGATGCGCAGCGCGTGTCATGCGTTACCTGACGCTGCGAGGAAGATTCCCGTGTTCGCGCGGATGCACGGCGCGGAATGATCGCGCGCCTCGTCGCGTCGACCCTGATACGTGTCTCACTGCCTGCTTGCCGCCTGCTTGCCGCCTGCTTGCCGCCTGCGGGCCCGTGCGATAGTCTTGCGCGCCATGACGACCACCTACGACGTAATCGTCGCCGGACTCGGCGCGATGGGGAGCCAGACGGTCTGCGAGCTGGCCCGGCGCGGCCATCGCGTGCTGGGCATCGACCGCTTTGCGCCGCCGCACGATCGTGGTTCGTCGCACGGTCACTCGCGCATCATCCGCGAGGCGTACTTCGAAGACCCGCGCTATGTGCCGCTGGTGCAGCGCGCCTATCAGCGATGGGCCGCGTTAGAGGCCGAGTCCGGCGCTACACTGTTCCGGCAGACGGGCGGGCTCATGCTGGGCCCGCCGGACGGCATGCTGGTGAAGGGCGCCCTGTTGAGCGCAACGCTGCACGCGCTGCCGTACGACCTGCTCTCGGCGGACGCGGTCGCCCGGCGCTTTCCGGCGTTCCACCCGGACGCCGACATGGTGGGGGTGTGGGAGCCGCGTGCTGGCATGCTCGCGCCCGAGGCGTGCATCGCGGCGGCGCTCCAGGTGGCCACCGCGCGCGGGGCCGAGTTGCACACGGGGGAGACGGTCACGGGCGTCGACGAGGTACCGGGGGGCGTCGAGGTCACCACGACGCACGGCCGCTATCATGCCGCGTCGCTGGTGCTGTCAGTGGGGGCGTGGACGGCCGATCTGGTGGCCGATCTGGCGCTGCCGCTCGTGGTGCAGCGCAACGTGCAGCACTGGTTCTCGCCCCGGCGCGGGGCGGCGCAGTTCGCGTCCGGAGCGTTCCCGATCTTCATCAACGAGTATGCGCCCGGGAAGGCGTGGTATGGCTTTCCCGACGTGGGTGACGGGCTCAAGGTGGCCCTGCACCATCATGGGCCGGCGGTGCACCCGGATCAGGTGGATCGGGTGGTCGCGCCCGACGAGGTGGAGACCATTCGGGCCATCATGCGGCGCTACCTGCCCGACGCGGACGGACCGGCCACGGGCTCGGCGGTGTGCCTGTATACGAACACGCCGGACGAGCACTTCGTGCTCGGCCGGCATCCGGATCACCCGGCGGTCATCGTGGCCAGCCCCTGTTCGGGGCACGGCTTCAAGTTTGCCAGCGCGATCGGAGAACTGCTGGCCGACCTGGCGACGGACCGGACCCCCGATTTCGACATCGCGCTCTTCGCGCCGGGCCGGTTTCGGGGCTAAGCCGGGTCAGGTGCCGCGACGGCCGCCGTTCTTGGACTTGGTCGGCGCCTTTTGCGGTTGGCGGGGATTGGGTTGCGCGGCGCGCTCGGTGCTGGGGGCCGATTTGGCACCCGGGAGCGGCTTGGCGCGGGAAAAGTCGGGGATCGCATGTTTCTTCTTCATGCCGAAACCTAATGCCACCTCACGAAATGCGTGGTCTCTGCGTACACTTCTCCGACTCCCGGTGCTTCGGCCGGGGCTGGCTGGACCACTCTCTGGATCGGTGACGATGCGACACGCACTCATGTACGTTGGCAGCTTCGAGCGGAACTTCAAGAATCTGACGACGGCGTCCACGTCGTTTGAAGGCAGTGACGGCAATCAGCACCCGTACGCGGCGTGGCCGGAAAGCGCGAACGGCTTGCGCATCAGCTACATGGAAAAGACGGGCAAGAAGTTCGTGGCCGTCCGCGTGCAGGACGGACAGGGCGACGTCGTGCTGCACAACGAAGTCGTGCTCGTGCCGGGTGAGCACTTCGGTTTCGGCGTGCATCTCAGCGGCGAGCCGACGAACGTCGAAGACAACATCGCGATCATGAAGCTGCTGGAAGACATCATCAAGCGGAACATGGAACTGGGTGACGCGCTGATGGAAATCCGCACGCGCTTCAAGGCCGCCGCGAGCCACTAGTTCGCTCGGTGGGTCCAGCGACGTGACAGCACATAGGATCGCCCTCTCGGCGATCCTATTTGCTGTGCAGGACCGCCCGTCGCACCGGCGCACTCGGGGCAAGCGACCCGACATAGGCGGCCAGCGACACCATGTCGCTCACGGTGAGCCGCTCGACGACCGGTGCCATCGTCACGCTCGCCGAATCATGCCGAGCGCCTGAGCGGAAGTTCATCAACTGCCGCAGAATGTTGGACGGCGAGCGGCCGGCGATGGGCGGCACCAGATCCTTCCCCAGCAACTGCGGCCCGTGGCACACCGTGCAGGTGGTGGCGGCGCCCGCAGGTCCACGCGTGGCGAGACGACGACCGCGTGCGATGCTGCCAACGGGGACGTAGGTGACATACGGCACCGTCGGATCGCGCAGTTCATGACGGGCGAAGCTCACCGGCACTTCAATGAGCCGTCCGTCAATCGGCTCCGTGCCGGCGCTGGTGTCCGCCGTGCCATCCACGCGGTCGTACGCGTAGAGCATCCCTTCCACGTGGGTTTTCGGCACCTGCGCGACTTCGCGCACGATGTTGCGGCGCGTCAGCCGGAGCGCGGCGTAGTAGTCGGCCGCGAGGGCCACTTCGTCATCGGTGACCGAGCGCGCGAGCAGATGCATGCTGTTGGTGGCTGCGGCGGGATTGGCCGCCAAGCGCGTGCTGTCGCGGAACGCCTTCACCTGCTGCCGGATGTACGCCGCGGGGAGACCGGACAGGGTGCTGTTCTCCGGGCGCCCCTGCCCGTCGGGCAGATGGCAGAAGCCGCACGCGCGTCCGTTGGGGCGCGTGCCGCCGTACTGCGCCGGCGCCGGCATGGGGGGATGCGCCTCGGGGAACCAGTCGGGAATGTCGAACGCATTCCCGACCTGCTTCATGGTGAACGCGCGCGTGGAGTTGGGGACGTGCTGCAACACGACGCTGTCCGGACGCGGCGCGGGCCCGGTGTTGGGCTTCGCGGGGGCGGTGGGGAAGGCCCACGACGGCACCGCGAAGGCGGGCTTGGCGGATGGCGCCTGCGCCGCGAGCGGCGTCAGACGCGGGGCGGCCAGGAGCGCGAGTGCGCTCACGGCCGACAGGCGTGGCCAGAACAACGGGCGGTGCGTGATCGGCGCGGAGATGGACATCCGGCGAATATGCGGCCGTGCACCGTTTGGGGACACCGTCTGCTACGGCACGACCAAGAATTGCCCCATCAGGCCTTCGTCTTCGTGGTTGGAGAAGTGGCAGTGGAACATGTACGCGTTGGCGGTGCTGGCGAAATCTTCGAACTTCGCAATGACCACCACCGATGCGCCGAGCGGGATGTAGAACGTGTCCTTCCACCCGGATTCGTACGGGGCAACGGCACCGGAGCTGCGCGAGATGATCTTGAACTGCACGTCGTGCAGATGGATGGAGTGGCCGAAGATGTTGTTGTTGGTGATCGTCCACTTCTCGACCGCATTCAGCTTCACCGTCTGGTTGATGACGGTGTGACTGAACACCTTGTTGTCGAACTGGAAGGCGCCGCCCGCCTGGCCGCCGGTGATGCTGATGGTGCGGCTGTTGGTGACGTCAGCCGTGGTCCAGTAGCGGTTGTTGGCGAGCGTGGCGGGGATACTCGCGACCGCGGTTGGCGTGGCAGCACCCACGTTGATGTGCAGCAGATTGAACGTTGTGTTGTTGAGCAGGCTGCCGAACGCGGGGCCGGCGTTGCCGGTGGGGGTGACGGGACTGCCTTCCCCGCCGGGGAAGCCGAAGCTCTGTCCCGCGTTGTACGCCTTCAGATCGAGCGACGTGCCCACGGCGTCGCCACTCAGGTTCGCGACAATTTCCACGCGCTCGCCCGGCAGGAGCAGCACGCGGGTGACCGGTACCGGCGCGTCCAGCAGGCCGCCGTCGTTGGTGATGACCGAAAAGGTGCGGTTGTCGCTGAAGCCGATGTTGAGCGCGCGCTCAATCTCGGCGTTGAGCATGCGGATGCGCACGTTCTGCTTGGGCAACGTGACCTGCGCCTGCAGCGTGCCGTTGGTGAGCATGTAATCGCCGTACACATCGACCGCGATGTTCTTGGAGAACTGGTTGCTGGTCAGGAAGCGCCGGCTGGAGAACACCAGCGGGATGTCATCCGACCCGTACGTGCGCGGCAGCGACAGCGCGGCCTCGGCGGGGTCACGGATGATGATCAGGCCACCGGCGCCCATGGTGAGCTGCTCGTAGGTCTTCTCGTGCAGGTGCGGATGGTACCAGTACGTGGCGGCGTTGTTGCGCACCACAAATGCCGGCGACCACGTGGCGCCCGGTGCAATCATCTGGTGCGGGCCGCCATCCATCTGCGGCGCAATGTGAAAGCCGTGCCAATGGGTGGTGGTGCTGTCCGACAGATTGTTGACGACGTTCATCTGGACCGAATCGCCCTTGTTCATGATGAGCGTGGGGCCCCAGAAGTTTGCGCCGTTGTAGCCGTAGGTGTTGGTGGCGGCGCCGCTCCGGAATTGCTTGGAGGACTTGCCGAGCGTGAGGTTAAAGGTGGTCCCGGTGATGGTGGGCGGGATCCAGAGCTCGTTGTACGTGGTGCTTGTGGGCGTTGTGGGCGTCGTTGGCGTGGTGGTGCCCGTCGTTGGCGTCGTTTCCTTGGTGCAGCCGACGCTGCTGGTGCCTGCGGCGAGCAGCACAAGCGCTGCGGCCAATCGTAGTGATCCGTTCGTCCCACGCTGCATCACGCAACTCCCCGGCTGTTCCGATGTCTGAGTGTCATGTCACGGCATATCCGGTATAGCACGAATACGCGTCCCGTCCCCACGTGCTCTGACAATAGCAACGGTGGAATCATTCCATCGGTGACCGGACGGCGCGGGGGCGTGCTGGCGCCGGCTCATCTGCTAACTTTCGGCATGGCTCGCGCGACGACGGCACTTCGGGATACGCCGGTCCTGCTGTACGACGGTGACTGCGGCTTCTGCGCCGGCAGCGTGCAGTTCGTGCTCACGCACGAACCGGCGGCGCGCCGCGCGGCGCTGCGTTTCGCCCCGTTGCAGGGCGCGTTCGGCGCGACGGTGCGAGCGCGCCACCCCGAGGTCGCCCAGATCGATTCGGTGCTCTGGGTCGAGTACGCGACGGATGGGACATCGCGCGTGCGCACGTACAGCGACGCCGGTCTCTCCGCGCTGGCGCACTGCGGTGGCGTCTGGGCGGGGCTGGCGTTGCTGGGGCGGCTGGTGCCCCGCGGGCTTCGTGATGCGGTGTACCGGCTGATTGCCCGCCATCGCCTGTCGCTGGCCGCGCCGGCGTGTCTGTTGCCGTCCGAAGACGCGCGCGCACGGTTTCTCCCCTGAACCGCATGCCGCGGTCATCGACCACGGGGGCGATCTAGCCTGCGATCCGCAGCGGTCCGCTGCGGCCGGGTGTGGCTGGGTGTGGCCGAGCATGGGAGCGAGTGGACGAGTACGGTGTCGGGTTTTCGCGCGCCGTACCGCGTCACATCCCGTTCTGGGCGGCGTATCCGCTACCTTACTCGTATGACTTGGCTCAATACTCCGTGACCGCACCGGTAACGCTGGACGTGCTGGTGACGGTGCTCGATCCGGATAAGACGCCGGCGGCCGGTCTCTCGCTGCGCGTGGTACTTGGCGCCTCGTTGACGTGGCAGGCCGCCGAGGAGGGCGAGCGCGTGCTGACCGAGGCCGACGGGACGGCGCACGTGCGCACCGTGGTGGCGCTCGATGATCGCCGACACAAGATGCCGACGAACTTTTTCAGCAGCCTCGTGACGTCGCGCGAGCGCACGCAGCACGTGCAAGTGGCCGTGGAGATGGAGTACGCTGGGCGCGGATGGCTGACGGCCATCGATCTCGATTACTTCGAGAACGGATCGAGCACGCAGTTGGACCCGATGCGGGTGTTCGGACGCGCGGCCAACGGGCGATTTACCGACGACATCCCATTGCGCGACGGCACGCGTACGGCGCGCTTGCCCAAAGGCGTCGTGCTACCCGTGCCGGGTTTTGACCTCACCAGCGCGACGCTCGAGCCGGAAAGTGCGGGGAGCCGCAAAACGCACTGGACGCTGCGGCTGACGCTGACGCGCTGGCCGGCGCCGGTGGTGAAGCACGTCGGGGTGTAGGGTGTAGCGTTGGGCGCACGCCGGTCGGGTGTTGCCTAGTGTCGCGCCATCATCGCATCGCCGCGGGCCAGTGCAAGATGATGCGCCGCGTGGTGCTCCCCCACCGTGAGCAGCCCGGCAAAGCCTAAGCCGCGAATGCGGGCAACCGCTCGCGCATCCTGCGGAATCGCGGCCGTAACGGTGAAGTCGGCGCCGTCGGCGCGT
>CALQGY020000041.1 GCA_943330235.2 Candidatus Kuenenia stuttgartensis | reverse complement strand
CTGCATCCGCTCGCCGCGCTGCGCCCACTCGGCCGTTCCTTCCGTGCGTTCGCTGGCCGGGCGATCCCCGAACGCGCGACGCACGGCGTCAGGCCGTAAGCTCGCACGCGAACCGCCGTCACGCGAACCGCCGTCACGCGAACCGCCGTCACGCGAGCCCGCGTCACGGGGGCCGCTGCGCGCGGGCGGGCGCCCGTCGCCACGGGGGGCGCCACGATCGCCGGGACGGCTCTCGCTGCGCATGGGGCGGGCACTGCCGCCACGATCGAACCCGGGGCGGTCTCCGCTGGGGCGGTCTCCGCTGGGGCGGTCACCACGGGGACGGTCACCACTGGGGCGATCGCCGCGCGGTGCCCCGGGGCCGCTCCGGGCCGGGCGGTCGCCACGCGGCGGACCAAACGTACGTTCGCTGCGCGGGGCGCTGCGGGCACCGCGCTCCTCTCCGGCACGCTCGTCGATGCGCGCACTGAGGCGGCGTCCACGAAGGGTGGAGTTCGCCAAGGCGGCGACGGCGCGTGCGGCATCTTCGGTCGACAGCTCGACCGTGGTGTGCGACTCGAAGAGTTCGACGGATCCGATCCGCTCACCGGCGATGCCGGCTTCGTTCGCGACGGCACCGACGATATCGCCGACGCGCACCTGATCGCGCTTGCCGACGGCCAGGAAGACGCGCTGCTTGCCGGTCCCGCCGGTAGAGCCGCCTTGCATCACCGTGAGGCCACGGGGCGCACGCATCTCGCCGACCGAGGCGACGGGGCGTGCGGCGGCGGCTGCGGCGGCGGCGCGTACGGCGACGACTTCCAGCAGGGCGCCTTCATACAGCCGCAGCGATGCGGCCGCGATTTCAATGGGGTCGTGATCGTCGAGCAACGGCGTGAGGAGCGACAATTCGCTGGCCGACGCGCCACCGCCGTGCTGCAGGGCGTGGATGAGCGCGGTCCGCAGTCGCTGGATTCGCGACGTGGCCTTCGCCTTCCGGACAGGCGGCACCCACGCGGCGGACGCGCCCGATGTGAGGCGACGGAAGGCCGGCAGTTCTTCGGGGGAGAGCAGGGCGACCGCGTCGACCGGGCGCGTGGCCAAGGCTTCGGTCAGCGCTTCGGACGACACCGGCGCGTCCCACAGGACCACCAGCGCCACATGCTGCGAGGTGGGCTGACGGACGACCTGCACCAGCACGCCGTCAACGGCGAGGCCGACGCGCGTCAGGGCACGGGTGGCGCTGGCCGCGGACTCGTCGCTGTTCGCGACGATCACGATGGACGGCGGATCAACGGCGTCGAGCAGCATGCGCAAGGCTTCGGCGCGACCGGCGACGGACGTGATGACAAACGTAGGCGTCACGGCGAGGGGCTCGTCGCCGACCGGCGGCGGCGCCATGCGACGGGCGCGATGGAACTGCGCTTCGAGGAACGCCTCGGTGGCCGGCGATTCCACGTCGAGCGTGGCCGAACGTGAGGTGTCGGCCGGGATGTCGCCGAGGAGCGCCTGCAGGGACTCGGCCTCGCCTTCGGAGAGTACGTCGTCGAGTCCGACAATGACCAGCGCCTTCAAGCCATCGATCCGGAGACCGGACTCGCGGCGCACGGCCAACAGGTCGGACGCGGTGCCGGTGACGATGGCCACCGGTGCGTTGAGCACGCGACGCGCCCGTGAGACGTTGCTGACGGGAACCACACGAGACGTGTTGTCGGCGAGCAGCACGCGCGCCAGCTCGGCGGCCCGTAGGGCCTGTTCCACCGTCGGGGTGATGATCAGACAGGCTGGTGCGGCGCTGTCAGTCACCTGCCGACTCCGTTCTACTCCTGGACGCATGGCCGCTGCCATCGTCCGCGCATCGGCCGGCCCCTGCAGCACCACATGCTGGCTGCGCGCCGCGCCTTCCCGCTCTTCGTCGCCCACGTCCCACTCCGTCAGTTGTCGGTCAGCCTGGCCGCCCAGCGGCCAAAGACACGCGCAGGTGTCGCGTCATGCTCTATCTTGCGCGTGGCGCGCCACTCTCGGGCGCGCTTAGTTTCCGGACGCCCAGCGTCCGTCCCTCCAAGCTAGTCACTTCGCGGGGGGATCTCCACCGTCAGCCGCCCGTGTCATGTCCCTCGTGTTCCAGCCGTCCGCGAATATCGCCCGCATGAAGGAGTCCGCGACCTTGGCCGTTGCCGCGAAAGCGCGCGCGCTCAAGGCGGCGGGTCAGTCCATCATCGACCTAGGCGCCGGCGAGCCGGACTTCGACACGCCGTTGTTCATTCGCGAGGCCGCCGTGAAGGCGCTCGCCGACGGCGCGACGCGCTACACGGCCACCGAGGGGATTCTGCCGCTGCGTGAGGCCGTGGCGGCGGACGCGAACCGCTACGTGCAGGGACTCGCACCGGTGGCGGCGAATGAGGTCGTGGTGTCGAACGGCTCGAAGCAGTCGCTGTACAATGCGTGCGTGTGCTGCTTCGGTCCCGGTGACGAAGTGCTCGTCCCGACGCCGTCGTGGACCAGCTACTACGAGATGCTGGAGCTGGCGCGCGCCACCGCGGTGCCGGTGTACGGCGATGCGGCAAACTCTCTCAAGGTGACGGCCGACCAGTTGGCCGCCGCCGCGACGCCGCGGACGAAGGGGTTGATGCTCAATTCCCCCAGTAATCCGACGGGCGCGGTGTATTCGCGCGAGGAGTTGACGGCCATTCTCGCCCTGGCAGCCGAACGCAATTGGTGGGTGATCGCGGACGAGATCTACATGCGCATCGCGTATGACGGCCCCGCGGCCTCGGTGCTCTCGCTGGCGCCCACGCGGGAGAACCTCATCGTCATCAACGGCGTCGCGAAGGCGTATGCGATGACGGGCTGGCGGATCGGCTGGTCCATCGCCCCGGTCGCGTTGACTAAGGCCATGACGGCGTTTCAGTCGCACACGACGTCCAATCCGGCGGCCGTGTCGCAGTACGCCGCGCTTGCCGCGCTGTCGCGCGTCGAGGAATCGGACGCCGCGGTCGAGCACATGGTGCAGGAGTTCCATCGTCGGCGCGACGCGGTGCTGCGGGCCCTGACGCCGTATCCGACGGTGCGCTACGTGCATCCGGCCGGCGCGTTTTACCTGTACGTGAACGTGGCGGGCTTTGAAGGGGCCGCCGATGCCGGCGGGGCGTTCGCCGCTCGCGTGCTTGAGCGCGAGAACGTCGCGGTGGTGCCGGGCAGCGCGTTCCTCACGCCCGACTGGATCCGCATGAGCTACGCGACGACGGAAGCGATTGCGGTGGAAGGGGTGACGCGCATTGCGCGTTGCCTCGTCGGTTAACCCACGACTGAGGCCAGACCATGATCACCACCATTGTGCTCATTCAAGCCGATCCGAAAAGCATCCCGGCCTGCGCCGTCGCGCTGGCCGACATCGTCGGCGTCAGCGAGGTCTACTCGGTGTCGGGCGCGTGGGATCTCGTCGCGATTGTGCGCGTCCCCGATCTCGATCGCATCGCGACCGTGGTGACCGAGGAGTTCGCGCAGGTGCCGGGCATCACGCGCACGCAAACGCTGACCGCTTTTCGCGCCTACAGCCGCAACGATCTCGAACAGGCGTGGGACATCGGTCTCGAATGACCGATGGCCACGCCGCGTCCTAGCCCTGGCAGCGGACGACGGCGCGCATCGTTTCCCGCCACGCGTCGTTCTCGAACCGGAGTGCGACGGTCGCGTCGTACTTCTTGTTGGCCGTGATGCCGAAGAACAGCTCTGCCTTCCCATCACGGTCGACATCCACGTAGTCCAGCCACCGCATGCGCGGGGCCGTGCGTGCGTTCCCCAGCGTCTTGAAGCTGAAGGTCGGCCGATAGCCGTAGACGCCCTTGTCGAGGATGACGACAAACTGGCGTGGACGCTGCGCGACATCGATGACCGAATCGGCCACCTGCTCGGGGTCGTCGTAGATGACCAGAATGGACGGCCGCGCGCCGTTGCCGGTCGCGAGCGTGTGGACCTCGCGCGTATAGCGTGACAGCATGGACGGGCCGATCCCGACTGAGGGCGCTACGAGCGTCGGGATGGTGGCCATCGCGCTTTGCAGTTCGGCCGCCGAGAGCGGCGTGACGGGCTTGAGTGCGGAGATCGGGCCCGCGATGGCCAGCCTCGCCCCGGCGGGGGCGTCCACCATGCCGGCCGGGACCAACCGCTGGCACGATTCAATGCTGTCGAGCTGCGCACCCAACTCCCACATGCCGCGCTTGAGCAGCAGCTCGCTCGCGGGGCGCCCGTCCTCGATCGTCCGCAGCGTTTTTCCCGCGTACAGGTAATTGACGTCGAAGGCCTTCCATCCCCGGCTGGCCATGGAGAGCACGCGAAAGCCTTGGGCGGTCGTCGTGGCAATGGGGGACACAACGCGCCCGACGGGCAGGTCGAGGACGCGGAACAGGACCGTCGGGGTGCTGCTGAGGAGCAGGCTGTCGCGTTGCCACGCCGGATCGGCGCTTTGGGCCGCAGCGGCGTTGTCGTCGCTCAGCTGACGCTGAATGCGGTCGCAGCCCCCCCTGCCCGCGAGCGAGAGGAGCAGGGCGACGAGGAGGCCTCGTCGGCGCGGCGCGGACGGGGCACTTGGCGGCACAACGGAGAAGGTCACGACTGGATGTTGGCTGGTCAACGGTGGGAAGTCCATCGGATGCCGGGGACGAATGCCGCGTGGAATGCCGCGTGGAATGCCGCGTGGAATGCCGTGTGGAATGCCGCGTGGCCGATCGTCGTTGTCCCGGCGACGCCGTGCTGCTAGCGTCCGCTGCGTGCATGACGAACGAGATGACCCGCCGGTTCACCTGTCCGCCTCGGACGGCACCCAGGTGCTGCGGGGGGCGCCTGATCGCGATCCGCCCACGGGGCTTCGCGCGGCGCTGCGGGCTCTCCGCCCCTTGGTCGGGAGCCGCGCGATTGACGCGGCCGGCTCGGCGACTCCCCTCGAGCGGTTCGCCAACGCGGGCGACCCGCCGGCGGTGGCCAGTTGCACGATGCTGGAGCCGGTCGGGGTGGACCGGGCGATGCCACTGGACCAAGCGCCGGGCATTTCGGCGTTTCTCGACGGCATTCAGCGCAGCCGCATTCTTGGCCATCTCGACGGGTCGCCGATCATCTTCGCCACCGTGGCCGCGGTCGTGCGGGTTCGTGAGGCGCGACGGCTGATGACGTGGGACGAGCCGCGCGTGCGCCATCTGGTGCTCGCGGCCCGAGAGCATCTTGGAGAGCCCGCGTGGGCGGCGCTGGACGCCACCGGCGTGGTGCCCATCGACGTGACGGAGTCGGGGACGCTCCCGTTGCACCCGTTGGCCGTCCGCGCCCGGGCGCTCGAACTGGTGGCGCAGGAGCGCGAAACACTCGAGCGCCGACTCGCCGCCGAATGGTGCCACACCGAATCGCGCTGGCTGTGGATTGATGGCGGCATCTCCGGCAATCTGGCCATCGACGCCGACGCGCCCGCCTTCGGGGTGGTCAAATCGCACGGCACGCTCTACGGCGACCCGCAGGCGCTCCGTGCCACCCTCGGTCTCGCCGTGGGCGAGCGGGGCCCGCTGTTCATCGTGCAGCACAAGGCGCGGCGCGGTGTCGCCAGTTGGTATCTGCGGATGCATCCATCGGACGACGGCGATCCACTGCACGGGCTCGTGCGCGTGGAAGTGGCCCCGCCGACGACGCTGTTTCGGCCCGATGATGCGGCGCGAGCGCACCCAGATGTGGACGCGGTGCGGGCGCTCGCTGATCGCGCGGACACCATCAGCGCGTGGATGCTCGCCGAACGCGCACCGATCGCTCTTCCCGATCCGCGATGGGACACGCTCACCTACGGGGTGTATGCGTGTGAGCAATTCCTGAAGGCACTCATTGGGACATGATGAATCACGATCTGCAGGCCGTCTGGCCGAACAACGAGTCGGCGACGCACGGAGACGGGACGATGTCGGTGCACGCAGACACGGACGCGGGGGCAGGCGCGGCAGCAGACGCGGCGGCTCCTGCCGCTGCCGCGCCGCTCGGCCGCGTGGTCGCGACGGAGCGTAAGCCGAATACGACGCACGAGTTCCACTTCTGGACCGCCGTCGATGCGCCGATTGGCATCGGCACCATCGTGCGCGTCGATGGTCTCGTCCCCGTCGGGGCGCATATCCCGCGCGTGTATGGCGTGGTGATGGAGGGGTTCTCGTACTCCGACTTGCAGTCGCCGTTGCACGACGTGATGGGACACGACGGGCGCCCGTCGGGCGGACCGCGCGCGGCCACCGAGCGCACGGAGATCCGCTTGTACACGGCGCAGGTGTTGCGCCATGTGCCTGACGAGCCGCTGCAGCCGGTGCCGCTCGGTGAGGTGTATCTCGCGGACGACGCCGATGTGGCGATCGCGCTGCGTATGGACGGGTATCTGCGTGCGGACTCGCGCACGGCCATTCCGGTGGGCATCTACCGCGCCGGCGGCATGCAATCACCCATTTATCTCGACGCTGATTTTCTCGTGGGCCCCGAAGCGGCGCACCTCAACATCTCCGGCGTCTCGGGGCTGGCCACGAAAACCAGTGCCATCGAGTGGATTCTGCAGAGCATCTTCGCGCACTTCCCCGCGCAGCGGGGCACGGTGGCGGCGGTGTGCTTCAACGTGAAGGGGCCCGACCTCTGCTTTCTCGATCAGCCCGGCCGACTGGATGACGCAGATCGCGAATTGTACGAACTGCTGGGCGTGCCCGCTGAGCCGTTCAAGGACGTGCACTACTACGCGCCGTACACGTCGCGTGGTGTGGCGCTCAACACGCTCCGCTCGCACGCCGCGCTGGCCGATGCGGTCGAACCACTGACGTGGGGACTCGGCGAAGTGCTGCAGTTCGCCGAAGTGCTGTTGAATAAGGACGACGTCGATGCCAAGGCGGACGCCCTCATCGACTTCATTCGCGAACGCGTCGTCGGGAAAGACTTCGAAGAGCCCGGCTTCTCGCGCATTCATCGCGTACAGTCATTTGCTGATCTGGATGCATGGTTCCGTGACGTCCTGCGGAAGCTCGAGGACTCCAGCGGCGATACGTGGCGCACGCACCATGCGGCTACGGTGCGTAAAGTGCGCAACCGGCTCTCCAATCTCTCCACGCGCTGCGCCGGCCTCGTGACTGATGACGGCGCCGTCTCGGATCTGCCCTTTGGCACCTTCAACGATCGCGGGGTATATGTCCTGGACATCGCGAACGTTGAGGAGGACGCGCAGGATCTGGTGTTCGCGCGTGTGGTCTCAAAGCTGCGCGAGCATCTGGAACGTCGCGACCTGGGTGTCGATCACGTCATCGTGTTCGTTGACGAGTTGAATAAGTACGCGCCCAACGACGGGCCCGACACGTACGTGCGCAAGATGCTGCTCGACATCGCGGAACGCGGTCGTTATTTGGGACTCGTCCTGTTTGGTGCGCAGCAGTTTCGTTCGCAGGTGCATCGCCGTGTTGTGGGAAACGCCGGCACCACGTTGTTCGGACGCATGGATGCCGACGAACTCGCGACGCCGGGCTATCAGGTGTTATCGCCTGCGGTGAAAGCGCGATTAGGCACGCTCGACCGCGGTCAGTTGATGGTGCGGCATCCGCATTTCGCGCAGCCCGTGTTCGTGCGGTTTCCGCGTCCCGCCGTCATGACGGGTCGCGAAGGCGTTGAGAAATTCCCGCAGGCACCCGAACCGTCTCTGGCGGCGGCCGTCGCACGGGATCTTCGGCGGCTGGAGAGTGGTATCGATCTGGGGTGGGTGCAGCAGGCCATCTTGCTCTACGAGGAACGTGAGGTGCTGGCCGCCCGCAACGCCGTGCTGCGCCGTCGTCCCGACGACGTCAAAGCCTCTTTCTTGCGCGAGTTGCAACGACGCGCACGTCCCGGTGCGATTGATGCGGAAGCCGTTGCCCCGAAGCCGAGGGCGCTTCGCACCTTCGCCCCCGACGAATACGGTGGATAACGATCAGTGGGGTTGAAGTCCGTGGCGGTGATCTCAATCTGGGGGCGTGCGCTGATCACGCTCTGCGTGCTCGGCGCGAGCGCGGCGCCGACGGTCTCGGCGCAGCAAAGCCGCGCGCGCAGCGACGACCCGCGCGGCACGAGCGTGCTGTTGGTGGTGCGTCCGCGCGTGGGCGATACGTTGCAACTCCAGATGGAACAGACCATCTCGGTCGGTCGTAGCCTCGGCAGCATCGCGACAGGGGCGCCCGTGCCGGACGGCACCCGTACGCCGCCGACGCGTGAGACCGCGCCCGACTTCGGTCCGCGGCAGACGCGGGCGACGCTTCGGCTGACCCGCCTCGTGCTGTACGCGCACTCGGTCGTGGAGGCGGGGGATCTCGCGGTCACGACCTTGCTCGCGACGACGGATTCGATGGCGATGTCGGCCGGATCGCCGGCCGAATCGCGGACACCGACGCGCCTGACGCTGCCCGTCGAGGGGCGACAGGTGCGCGTGCGCGTCACGCCCGATGGTGCGATGCGCGTGCCGGATCCGCCGCCGGGGGCCATTGAACTCGGCGCCACGCTGGCCGGAATGCCCGGCATGCTTCCGTCGGATCCGGTACGGGTGGGTGACGTGTGGGAGCGCGATATCGTACTCCCGTCGCTGCCGGTGAGCGGGTATCGCGCGGACGGCGTCGTGCGCGCCCGCTTCCGGCTGGACTCACTGACGCACGGGGAGCGCGATGCGTGGATCTCGCTGGAGGGCACCATGCGCCGCGACGGTCCCGCCGGCGACCTGCCGGCCGGTACGCGGGTGATCACGGCGGGGACGATGCGCGGACTGCTGGTGGTTGACCGGCAGCGTGCCTGGATCGTTGACGCGCGGACGGTCATGGACGTGCGGTCGGAGGTGTCGCCCGGGCCGGGATTGCCCACGGCCCCGCTGGGGATGGATCTGCGTATTCAGCAGCGGGTGCGCGTCCGGTAGGGACTCGAGAGGTGCGCGGGCGTGTATTCCGCGATTCGCCCTGCGCCCCTCTAGATTCCCCCGATGCGCATCGTCCATCTGGCCGACCTTCACCTCGGCTTCCGCCAATACCAACGCCTGACCCCTTCGGGGATCAATCAGCGCGAAGCCGATGTGGCGGGGACCGTCCAACGCGCGATCGCGCAGATCGTCGCGTTGGCCCCCGAGGCGATCGTGGTGGGCGGTGACGTCTTCCACTCGGTGCGCCCGTCCAACCCGGCGATCCTACACGCCTTTCGCGCCTTCTCGGCGTTGCGCGATCGCCTGCCGGACACGCCCATCATCATGGTTGCGGGCAATCACGATGCGCCGCGCACCACCGAGACCGGCTGCATCCTGCGCCTGTTCCGCGAAATCGGCGTGTATGTCGCGGACGCGAAAGCGGAGCTCTTCACGTTTCCGTCGCGATCGCTGGCGGTGCTGGCCGTGCCTGATGTTCCTGGCATTGATCGGCCGCCGTTGCTGCCGCCTGACGGATTCACGCATCGCGTGTTGCTGATGCACGGCGAGGTCGCGGGCATGCTGCCGGCGCATGCCGCGCCCGCCGATCGCGCGGCGATTGAAATCCCGACCGCGGACTTGCACGCGGACGCGTGGAGCTACGTCGCGCTGGGCCACTACCACGTGTACCGCGAAGTGGCGCCGCGCGCGTATTACAGCGGCTCGCTGGATTACACGAGCTCCAATCCGTGGGGCGAACTGCGCGAGGAGCGCGAGGCCGGTGTACCGGGTAAGGGCTTCATCGAGCATGACCTCGTCACCGGTGCGCATCGCTTCCACCCGGTGGCGCCGTCGCGCCCGCTGCTGGATCTCGAACCCATCGATGCGTCGGGGATGGGCGCGACCGAGTTAGATGCCGCGCTCCGCGCACGCGTCGATACCGCGCGTGGTGGCATTGACGAGCGCGTCGTGCGGGCCACGGTGCGCAATGTCGCGCGACACATCGTCCGTGAGCTCGATCACGCGGCGTTGCGCGACTATCGCAAACGCGCGATGCACTTCCATCTCGACACGCGTCGTCCCGAGCCGTCGGTACGTCGTCGTCTGGGTGAGGGGGCGCCGGGTCGCCGCGCCACATTGCCGGAAATTCTCGCCGAACGATTGCAGGAGCGCACGCTCCCACCCGGAATGGAGCGCGAACAGCTCGTGACGCTGGGGATGCGCTACTTGCAGCAGGCGGAAGACGCCGCGACGGCCGCGATGCCCGTGGTGGACGGCTGATGCGCCTGCACAGCTTGCGTCTCCAGAATTTTCGTCAGCATGTGGACACGATGCTGACGTTCGACACCGGCCTGACGGGGATCATCGGGCCGAACGGGTCGGGGAAGTCGACAATTCTTGAAGCCATCGCGTGGGCGCTCTACGGCAAGCCGGCGGCACGCGGGACGCGTGACAGCATCCGCAACGCGCGCGCTGAGTCGCGCGCGCCGGTGCGCGTCGAACTGCAATTCGAATTGGCGGCACATCAGTATCGCGTAGTGCGCGGACTCACGACGGCCGAGTGTTTTCTCGACGGCGGCGACACGCCGATTGCGAGTACGATCACCGGCGTGACGGAGCTGTTGCAGCGCCGACTCGGGATGACGCATTCGGAGTTTTTCCATACGTACTTCACGGGGCAGAAAGAGCTGGACGTCATGGCCGCGTTGGGGGCGGCTGAACGGGCGCGATTCCTGTCGCGCGTGCTGGGCTATGATCGGCTGACCGGTGCGCAGGAGCTGGTGCGTGAGCGGCGTCGCGGGTTGCTCGCGGAGATCAACGGCTTGAAGCAGGGCATGCCCGACGCGGACGCGGTGTGGCGCATGCTGGCCGAGGCCGAGGCGCGCGTGGCGGTGGCGCGGACGCGGGCGGCGGAAGCGGAGGTCGCCCGTGCGGGCACGGCCGAGCGATTGGCGGCGCTGGCGCCCCGCTGGGCCGATGCGCAGGCGGAGCGCGAACGCGCGCAGCAGCTCCTCGCCGAGCTGCGCGTGGCCGAGAACGAGGCGCACGCGTTGGCGCGCGACGTCGAGCGTCTTGAGCGCGAACTGGAGGCGATGGCGACTGCGCAACAGGAACTCGCGCCGCTGCTGGCGGAGTTGGCGCCGCAATCCGATGTGCGCGCGCAGCTCGCGGTGCAGGATGGGCTCGCGGCCGCCGAGTCGCGCCGACAGGCGCTGTTGGAACGGCTGCGCGGGTTGGCCGAGGAAGAAGCGAAACTCAACGATCGCGCGGCAAAACTGGAGACCGCGCCGGCGTTGGAGGTTGAGACGCAGGCGCAGTTGGCGACCGCGCGCGCGACCGTGACAGGCGCGGAGCAGCTGTTCGAGAGCGAGCGCACCGGATGGGTGCGTGATCGGCAGGAGGCGGAGACGCGTCTGGAGGCCTTGCGCACGCAGTACACGGATTTGGTCGAGCAGCGGGAGACGCTTGAAGGGTTAGGTGAGGAGAGTCCGTGTCCGACCTGCGGTCGTCCGTTGGGCGCGTCGTACCGCACGGTGGTGGATCTGCTGTCTGAGCAGATTGAAACGGTGCGAATTGACGGCAACTACTATCGCCAGCGCGTCGAACAGCTCTCGCGCACGCCGGACGCTATCGGTGTGCTGGACGAACAGCGTCGCACCGCGCAGCAGGAGCTGGCCGCGACGGAGCGTCGCCTGACGCGTATTCAATCGGCGATCACCGAATTGGCGGGACTCCGTGAGCAGGGCGGTGCGTTGGTGACGCGATTGGAGGAGACGCGCCAGTCGCTCGCGGCGCTCCCGATGGGCTACGATGCGGCGCAGCACGGTCTGCTGCGGGCCTCTGTGGCGCGTCTGGCCGATATCGAAACGCGAGCGGCACGTTTGGGCGGCCTGGTCGAGCGCGAGACCGCAACACGCGCCGAGCGCACGCGCATCGGCGCGGCGCAGGAGGCGGCGCGTCAGCGGGTGGTGACGATGCACGAGCAGCATGGGGCGGTCGGGCAGACGGATGTCGAATTCGCGGCTGTGCGCGACGCGCATGAGCGCGCCGCGGTTGAGGCGCGCCGCGCCGAACTCGAAGCCGTTGCCGCCTCCGCCGACGCCGAACGGTCGCGGGCCGAGATGGAAACCGCCGAGCGCGGCCGTCGCGAACTGGCGCGCGTGCAGGAACGACTGGACGAGCTGGAAGGAGAGAAGCGACTGCACGATGAGTTGGACCGCGCCCTGACGGACCTGCGCACCGATTTGAACTTTCAGCTGCGTCCCGAGCTCGCGGAGATCGCGAGCCGCTTTCTCGACGTGCTGACCGACGGGCGCTACAATGCCTTGGAGTTCGACGAGGACTACACGCTCGTCGTGCTCGAGGACGGATTGCCGAAGCCGGTGATCTCCGGCGGCGAGGAGGATCTGTGCAATCTTGTGTTGCGTCTCGCGATCTCGCAGATGATCGCCGAACGGGCGGGGCAGGCGTTCTCGCTGCTCATTCTGGACGAGGTCTTCGGCTCGCTCGACGATACGCGGCGCAGTAACGTGGTCGAACTGCTGCGCAAATTGAACGACCGTTTCGAACAGGTCATCGTGATCACGCACATCGAGCAGGTACGCGAGGGATTGGACCGGGTCATGGTGGTGCGCTTCGACGAGGAGCGTGGCACCAGCACGGTCACGCCCGGCGCCTCGCCCATCGCGGACGATGCCGACGATGAAGCCTTCGGTGCCCTCGTCCTGGTGGACAACGCGTGAGGCACGAATGACGGCCACGACGCGGGTCTGGCGCGGCGCGCGTCCCCTGGAGGGGCCGTTCGTGGCGACGCGCGAGGATATCGGACCGCTGAACGAGGTGTTCACCGAGGCCTTCACCGAGCGCTATCGCCGCGACGGCATGACCGGCGTGCGAGTGCCGGCGCTCAGCGGGTCGATCTGGCGGTACGCCATTGAGGACGCCGGCGAGGGGGCCCTCTGCTGGCGCGATGAACGGGGCACGATTGTCGCCTTCAACATGGTGCACCGGTCCGGAACCGAAGGGTGGATGGGTCCACTCTGCGTGCGCCCTGATCTGCAGGGCATGGGGGCCGGCAAGATCATTGTGCAGGCAGGGCTGAGCTGCCTGCGCCGGCAGGGTGCAACGGTGATTGGTCTCGAAACGATGCCGCGGACGATGGACAACATCGGCTTCTACTCGCTGCAGGGATTCGTCCCGGGCCATCTCACGGTCACGCTTACCCTTGAGGCCACACAGACCGATCATGTGCCGGTGTTGTTGTCGCGGCTCTCGGGGCGCGAGAAGGAGCAGGCCATCGAACAGTGCCGTCTGCTCACCGATCGCGTCATGCCGGGCTACGATTTCTCGCGGGAGCTGGAGCTGACAGACCGGCTCCTGGTTGGCGACACGGTGTTGCTGGGGTCGGCGCAGGCCCCCACCGGCTTCGCGGTCTATCACACCGCCCCGTTGGTGGAAGGACGGGCGCGGGACGAACTGCGCGTGCTCAAAGTGGTGTTGGAATCACAGGCCGAGTTGCCGCGACTGATCGGTACGCTATCGGATCTCGCGCGACGGGCAGGGACGCGCCGCCTCGCCATTCGCCTACAGGGGGAATACCCTGAGGCCTATCGCACGCTCATTGGCCTGGGCGCGCGCGTGCGGTGGACGGATCTTCGCATGAGCGTGCACGGCTGGCAGGAGCGGACGCCCGCGACGGGTTTCGTGCTGTCGAACTGGGAAATCTGAGCGACCATCACGTCGACGACCGACCAGACGACCGACCAGACGACCGAGGCTACTTCTTGGCGCTCCCCGCGGGGCCGTTTGGTGTTCCACGTGCGACAATGCGCCAGATCAACACGAAGACGCCACCCGTGAGAAGCAGATGGACCACGCCCGGGGCTTCGGTGGTAAACGTCAGGGCGCCCCACACAAGCAGCATGACCAGCGCGGCGGCGATGTAGCGATCCATGATGAACTCTGGTGGCGGACCGAAGGAAGCCGGATTGCGTCCGGCGTTGCACGCACACTAAGATAGTCGTGTAGCTGGTGTCTGGGGCGGAGAGACTTACCTCTTGAGCCGATAAGTCCTCAGAAGAGATCCGACAGACTGCGTGAACGTCACGCCCCAGTGCGGGGAAGGCGAAAGCGTGGTGAGGGTTTCATCAGTATTCTTTGGGCTTCAAGACCCCCTCTCCGTTCCGACTGCAGGGCCCTCGCGCAAGCGGGGGCTTTTGCATTTCAACCGGTCGGTGCCGTTCGTCCCCGCCTCGCCAGCCCTCGGGAACCGCCGCCGGACGCGGTACGTTTACCAATATGCCATTCGTCACTGTCACCCGCGTCCTGCGCTTCAATGCGGCGCACCGCATCCACAATCCCGCGTTGTCCGAGGAGGAGAACACCCGCCTCTTCGGCAAGTGTAACAACCCCAATTGGCACGGCCACAACTACCGACTGGAAGTGGCGGTGAAAGGGGCGATCGACGAGCGCACAGGCTACGTCATCGATCTCGGGGAACTGCGCGCCATCGTTGAACGTGAAGTGATCGAAAAAACCGATCACCGTAACTTCAACATCGATGTGGAGTATGCGCAGGGAATCATCCCGACTACTGAAAACATCGTCGTCGCGATGTGGCGTGTGATTGCGCCCGCCGTGGCGCCCGCGCAGCTCGTGCGGCTTCGACTCTGGGAAACCGAACAGAACTATGCCGAATACGAAGGAGACTAAGGGCGTCATCCGTGCGGTCCCCGCCGCGCGTACTGCGGCGGCCGCACTCGCCAGCCTCGATCCCGATGACCTGATCGTCGCTGACGAACGCGTCAGCGAACTCGAGGGCCTCATTCACCGGCAGCTCGAGCTGATCGGGGAAGATCCCGAGCGCGACGGCCTGATCAAAACGCCCAGCCGAGTCGCCAAGTCCATGGCCTGGCTGACGCGCGGCTACGAACTCAATGCCCGTGATGTTATCGGCGATGCGCTGTTCGAAGAGTCGCACGAGCAGATGGTGATGGTGCGTGACATCGAGATGTATTCCATGTGCGAGCACCACATGCTGCCGTTCTTCGGCAAGGTGCACGTGGCGTACATCCCCAATGGCAAGATCGTCGGCCTCTCCAAGCTGCCCCGCGTGGTCGAAGTCTTCGCACGGCGTCTCCAGGTGCAGGAGCGCCTCGGCGAACAGATCGCCAACGCCATCGACGAAGTGCTGCAGCCTCGCGGCGTCGGTGTCGTCATCGAGGCGGTGCATTTGTGCATGATGATGCGCGGTGTCGAAAAGCAAAGCTCCCGCACCATCACGTCGTCGCTACGCGGTTTGTTCAAGGACGACGCCAAAACCCGGAGTGAGTTTCTGCGTCTCGCGCACGGGCGGATGGAGGGGTATTGAGCGGACTCGCGGGGCGTCACGCGCTCGTCACGGGCGCCTCGCGGGGCATCGGTCGCGCGATCGCCGAAACCCTCGCGGCCGCGGGCGCGCGCGTCACCCTCGTGGCCCGCGGCGCTGAGGGGCTGCGCGACGTCGCCGAGTCCCTCGGCGAACTCGCGCAGGCGCGGCCGTGCGACATCACCGACACGCAGGCCGTCGCGGCGCTCATGGCGACACTCGCGGCCCACGGCACGCTCCCCGATATCCTCGTCAACAATGCGGGCCTCTTTCCGCTGGCACCGCTCGACGTGATGGATCCCGCCGAATTCGAACGCACTATACGCGTCAATCTGGTGGCGCCGTTCTATGTGCTCCGGGCGCTCCTCCCGCACATGAAGGCGGCACACAGCGGTCACGTGGTCACCATTGGCTCCGTCGCCGATCGCACGGTGTTCCCAGGCAATGGCGCCTACTCGGCCAGCAAATTCGGCCAGCGGGCCATGCAGGACGTTCTGCGGCAGGAATTACGCGGGACCGGCGTGCGCAGTACGCTCGTCTCACCCGCCGCCACGGACACGCCGATATGGGATCCCATCGATCCGGACAACACGCCCGGCTTCCCCACGCGGGCCAGCATGCTGCGGCCGGCCGATGTGGCGGACAGCGTGCTGTGGGCGCTCACACGGCCGGCGCACGTCAACGTCGACGAACTGCGCCTGTCTGCGTCGTAGCGCGGACTCCGGAGACCACGCGACCGCGCCGCGCGGGTGCTTGCCCGGTCCGCGGACTGCTCGCAACTTGGACGTTCGACGTCCATCCCGCCTCTGGAGCCCCTCATGCTGACCCTTCGCATCGCCCTCGCCGCCGCCCTCTCGGCCACCGTGTCTGCGACACCGGTGAACACGCCCGTCCAATCGATGAGCTTTTTTATCACCAGCGCCGGACCCGGTGATGGCGCCAATCTCGGCGGCCTCGCGGGCGCCGATGCTCACTGCGAGCGGCTGGCCGCCGCGGTCGGCGTAACGGGCAAGTCGTGGCACGCCTACCTGGGGCAGCAGGCGCAGGGGAATCTGAAGGCCATCAACGCTCGCGATCGCATTGGCAAGGGACCGTGGACGAACGCAAAGGGCGTCGTGGTGGCCACCAGTGTGGACGATCTCCACAGCGACAACAACAAGCTCTCGAAGGAAAACAGCCTGACGGAGCGTGGCGCGATGGTGAACGGTCGCACCGATACCCCGAATACGCATGACGTGCTCACCGGCGTCGGCCTCGACGGGCGCGTGGCGTCCGACACGACGGATTCCACATGCCGCAACTGGACCAGCAACGCCGCCGGCGCTGCCTCGGTCGGGCACCACGATCGACAGGGCGGCGGCACCAATCCCACGTCATGGGTGAACGCCCATCCGTCACGTGGCTGCAGTCAGGAAAACCTGCGGGGAAGTGGCGGCGCTGGCCTGTTCTACTGCTTCGCCACCAACTGAGTGCTCGCGCTCGGGGGCGATAGTCCGCCGGCGTCCTCGGCGGCGCACTAGGTTGTCCCCATGCGCGTTGATCTCATCGAACTCCTCCGCTGCCCGGCGTCGCACGCCCTGACGCCGCTCGTCACCGTCGCCAACCAGCGCGACGGTGAATCACTCATCGACGGGATGCTCGGCTGTCCCGTCTGCGGTGCGGAATTCACGCTGCACGACGGACTGGTGCGGTTGGGGGATCCCGTCGTGCCATCGCACGATGCAGCGCGTGCGGTAGACGCAGAGCGCACGGCCGCGCTGCTCGGCGTGTCTCTGCCGGAACAGCGCGTCGTGCTCTGCGGAGCGTACGCGTCGGTCGCCGCGCAGATTGCGAGTGAGACCGGCGCGCAGTGTCTGGTGGTGAATGCACCACGGCGCGCAACCCTCGGCCGCACCATCGATCAACTCGCATTGGGGCCGGCGGCGCGTTGGCCGCTGGCGAATGCCTCGTGCCACGGCGTGGCCGTTGACCCAGCGCATGTCGCGTTGCTGACCGACGTCGCGCGCATCGTGCGACCGGGCGGGCGCGTGGTGGCGCCGGTCGCTGCGCCCGTTCCGGTCGGATGCCGTGAACTGGCGCGCGACGCGCAGGAATGGGTGGCCGAGGTGGAATCGGTCAGCGCACCCGTAACGCTCCGCTACTCGCCGCCGCCTTCGTAAAGCCCGTCGATCATCGCCTTGTACGTCTTGTCGATGACACGGCGCTTCACTTTTAGCGTTGGCGTCAGCTCACCGCGCTCAATGCTGAAGTCATGTTCCAGCAGCGCGACCTTCTTGGGCATCTCGAAGTGCGCGAGACCGGAGAGACTCGTGGCGACTTCCTTCTCCATTTTGGCGTGGATGGTCGGCATCGCGAGCAGTTCGGCGCGTGACGTCCACACGATGCCTTGTGTGCCGGCCCACTTCTCCAGCTGATCCCAGTTCGGCACCACCAGCACGCTCGGGAACTTCCGCTTGTCACCGATCATCACGGCCTGACTGACGTACTTGTTCGTCTTGAGTTTGTTCTCGATGGGCTGCGGCGCAATGTTCTTGCCGCCCGCCGTGACGATGATGTCCTTCTTGCGATCCGTGATGCGCAGGAACCCGTCCTGCAACTCGCCGATATCGCCCGTGTGAAACCAGTGCCCATCATCGATGGCCTCACGCGTCGCTTCTTCGTGATTGAAATAGCCTTTCATGATGTGCGGACCACGCGACAGGATCTCGCCGTCCGACGCAATCATGACTTCCACGCCGGCGATGGGACGGCCGACGCTGCCCAATCGATACGCGTCGAGCGTGTTGCACGAGATCACCGGTGATGTTTCCGTGAGCCCGTAGCCCTCGAGGATGATCAGCCCGGCGCTGTAGAAGAACTTGGCGATGTCGGGCGAGAGCGGGGCCCCACCGGAAATGAAGAAGCGCAGGCGGCCACCGGTGCGCTCCTGCAGTTTCGAGAACACCAGACGCTTCGCCACGGCGTACTGCAGCGCCAGCAGTCCGGCCGGCTCGTGTCCCGCCAGTTTCAAATCGGCCCAGCGCTCACCGACACGCGTGGCCCAGAAGAAGATGTTCTTCTTGAGTCCACCACCGGCGACGGCGTTCTCGACTACGCGCGCGTAAATCTTCTCGTAGAGGCGCGGCACCGACATCATGAGCGTCGGCTTCAGCTCGCTCATGTTCACCGGCACGGTGTCAATCGACTCCGCATAGGCGATGCCCACACCGTTCGCGAACAGATAGTAGTCGCCGGTGCGTTCGAAGATGTGACTGAGCGGCAGGAAGCTCAGGCAGAGATCACTCGCGCTCACCGGGAGGGTGTTCTTCGTCGCGATCACATTGCTGTACAGGTTGTCCTGTGTCAGCATCACGCCCTTCGGATTACCGGTCGTCCCTGACGTGTAGATCAGCGTGACCAGTTGATCCGGCGTCACCGCGAGTGCGTCACGCTTGAACTGCGCGGCGCGCTCGGGCGTATCGTCCGGCGCGCCCATCGCTTCGAGGTCGGCCATCGTCAGATCGCAGCCGTCGTCCTTACCGGCGCCGAACCCGATGATGTGGGTCAGCGACGGCACTTGGTCACGAATGGACGCTACTTTCCGCGCCTGATCAGGCGTCGACACAAAGATCGCTTTCGCGCCCGAGTCGTTCAGCAGATACGGAATCTGCTCGGCGGGGAGCGTCGGATAGATCGGCACGTCGGTGACCGACGAACACAAGCACGCGTAGTCGGCGATCAACCACTCCGGTCGATTCTCCGACAGGATGCTCACCCGGTCGTGCGCGACAATGCCGAGCTTCGCGAGCCCGTACGCCGTGCGGCGCACCCGCTCGATGATCGTGGTATGCGAAACGGGCGTCCACACCCCCTTCACCTTCCACGTCAGGGCGTCGGCGCGCGCGTGACGCTCAATCGCGTCGAAGAACAGTGCATTGACGGTGCCGGGGGCTGGCCGCGGGCCGCCATTCGCATAGCGCGTCGGAGACGGAATGCCAGCCAGCGTGTCGTTCAGGGCCGGATTCGGTGTCGGCATGGAGGACATCACACTCTCCTACGAAGGCGGGACGGCGGAACGGATGTTCCGACCGATAGAGGGGAAATTGGCCTGCCGTGCCGTGGAGCGCGAGGGGATGCGTTGCCTAACCACACGCCGTGAGGGCGCGCACCGCTCAACGGCCGCTCAGCGTCCGCTCAGCTACCGCGCTTGACCGGCAGCGCCAACCGGACTGGAGCACCCTTGAGCGAGATCCCCTTGTAGCTCACAATCGCCCGCACAATCACGGAGTCCGTCACGCCGACGGCGGGGAACTGGGCCGCACGGATACGGACCTTCCGCCCCGCAATGCCTGCGGCATCCGAGGTGTCCAACACCGAGGCGCGTCCCTGATCGTCAACCAACCAGACGGACTTGGTGGTGTCATTCGTCGCGTTCGCCGGCGACAGCAGTTCGAATCGGACAGGCCACGCATTGACACCCTTCACGCCGAGGGAGTCCAGGTGACGCACCACCACCGCCATCGACGCCGACGTATTCGTGGTGGCCGCGGCGCGTCCGGTGTCGGGTAGTGTCGTGGTGAAGAGCGCGAGCGACAGCTGTTCGCGATGCACCGAATCCGGGCGTGTGGTGATCACCAGCGACTTGAGCACCTGCAACGACGTCGACACACGCGCCGCCAGCCGTCCGTCACCGGTTGACGCTTTCGAGACGCGCAGCGCGCGCACGATGCCGCTGATGGAATCCACCGCCAGCGCACTATCGCGCGCATAGTCGGCGTACAGATAGCGGATCTTCGCGTCGGCGATGATGTCGCCGCCAACGTTGCGCACCACGGCCTGCACTGGCGTCACCACGCCAGCCACGTTGCGGAGCGTATCGCCAAGCACCACCGAGGGCGACGGGAGGGCGGTGAGTTCGATCGCTGCCGGCACATCGGGCGCGAGTCCGACTTCGGCGCACGCGGCCATCGAGAGGGCGCACGTGATCGCACACACCCACACGCGCGGCCCGCTGCGCATCATGCGAGCCGTTCGGCGAGTAGCGTCGCCAGATTCACATACGCCTGACTTGCCGGATCTGCCGGGTCGCGCAGCACAACGGGTTGGCCCGCCGCGAACGCGTCGGCCGTTGCCGGTGTGCGCGGAATGGGCCCGTCAAACACGAGATGACGCGGGAGATGCTCGCGCACGTAGTGCGTGACGCGATCCGTCGCCGGATTCCCCGCCTCGTACATCGTGAGCAGAATCCCCTCAAGCGTGAGCTCCTCGTTCTCGGCGATCATATCCTGAATGGCGCGGAGAATCTGCGGCGTCGTCTGCAACGCGAGCGGCTCGCACTGCAACGGGACGATCACATGCTGACTGGCCGCGAGGACGCGACGGGTGATCGCGCCCAGACCGGGAGGCGTGTCTACCACGACGACATGACACCGCTCGCGTGCGGTGTCGAGCAGTTCCGCAAGCACATTGGTGTCGCCCACGAGGCGCTGAAACGCCGAGTGATCCGCCTGCTCGCTGACACTGCCGGCGAGAATGACGCGCATCCACGGCAGCGCGGTGGGCAGGATCACCTCGCGCAGCGTTTTCTCGCCGCGCAGATAGTCATCAAATCCCACCGTCGCATGGCCGCGGCGAAGCCCCACGCCATAGCGGACGGAACCCTGCGGATCGGCATCCACCAACAGCGTCTTCAGCCCGCGGCGCGCAAATGCCGCCGCCAGGTTCACCGCCGTGGTCGTCTTGCCGACGCCGCCCTTCTGACTGACGATGGACAGTACGCGACCCATGATCAGTTCGCTCCGTCGTCAGTCGATGCGTCAGTCGATACATCGGCCGACGCATCGGGATAGCCCGCGTCGCTGCCGTCGACCATGTGGTCGCCGGACTCGACGCCCTTCAAGCGATCCAGCGTCTGCGTCGCGTGCGAGCGGAATCGGGCCGAGGCCTCGTCGTCCGCGCGGGTGTTCGCCAAGAACGCTTCCAGATGGAGACCGGCGTGGGCCGTGTCGCCCCGCTTGAGCAGCAGGAACGCCAAACCGTAATGCGCACCGGCCAGATCCGGCGCGAGCTGCAGGGCCCGACGGTACGTGCGAATGGCCTCTTCGGGCTGGCTCGTCTTGGAGAACGCGATGGCGATGTTTTGCAACACGCGGAGATCGTCGGGGCGCTCGCGCAGGGCCAGACGATACGACGTCAGGGCGTTCGCAAAATCGCCGCGCGACTCAAGGTCGAGCGCTTCGGCCAGAAAGTCCGTGGGGCGCCCAGTGCGCCCAGACGTGCCGCCCACAAGGCGGCGCCACCAAGTCATGCGCTCGCGTGGATCGGAGTGTTCGACAGAGAGAGACCAGCGACTGTAGATCGCGCAAAGCTATCCGTCGCGCACGCCCGCAACAAGTCGCCACGCGACGTCAGGATCACGCCTCGGGGAAATGCCGCTGGCCGGCGACGACGGACGGCGGTACACTGCGGCACAATCATCACGGCGACCCCGTTCAGGTGACCCCCTTCCGGAGCGACCATGGCACAACGATCGACCTATTCGCCAGACCCATCGAAGGGGATTCTGCTCGTTGACTGGCCGCTGTTCGGCGAACTCTCGCGCGCGTTAGCGCTGAAGGTCGCGCGCGCGTGGATGCCGGACATGGTGGTCGGCGTGGCAACCGCCGGCGTCGTGCCGGGCGCTGCCGTCGCGGCCATCCTCGACCTGCCGTTTCATTCCATCCTCGTCTCGCGACGCTACCAAGCGGAGACCATCCGCGAGACGCCGGCGGTCTTCGGCGCGGTGCCCACCGATGTCCGCGGCAAGCGGGTCCTCGTGGTGGACGAAACCTGCGATTCGGGGGCGACGATGCGGCTGGCGGTCGCGGCGCTTGTCAATGCGGGAGCGAGCGAAGTGCGCACCGCCGTCAGCTTCAGCACGGGGGCGTTCGCGCCGGACTTCCACGCCCTCGCCACCGAGAGCGCCATCGTGCTCCCCTGGGATCGCGAAATCCTCATCGGCGACGAACTCCTCCCCAATCCCAAATACGCCGGGATGCTCCCCTAGCGTCTGGCCTGCAGCGTGTCGCCCCAGGCGCTCGCCCCAGGCGCTCGCCTCAGGCGCTCGCCGCCGCCCGATCGTACGGAATGCCGCGGCCCATCGCCTCGTGCACGTACGCCAGCACATCCACTGACCCCAGCAGGAAACGGCACCGCGTCGAGCCGGACGAACGGCACTCCACTTCCAGCACCGAGATCGGGGCCTCGGCCAAACGGCCGAAGAAGCCCGCAAACAGCCCCGTGGAGACGGGGCATCCGCTGCCGTGGCCGTCCGACTCACCCCAGTCTTCGGCATCCAGCGCGACCACGCCATCACTCAACGTCGTGAACTGCACCGCTCCCCAGCCGAACTCCGAAAAGAATTCGCTCGTGAGCAGCGTAAACCGCGTGTCGTCGAGTGATGCCGGCGTCGTGTCCCCGCGCTCGGCGAGCCACGCCGAGAACGCATCGAACAGCGCTTGGCCCGCGTGATAGCCGGCGTCACGGACCGCATCGAGCGTTACGCCGGACGCGGGCGATTCCACCGCCCGACGCAGGGCAGCAAAAAAGTCGACCGGGACCGCGACAGTGCGGGTGCCGAACAGCGGAAGCGTGGAGGTCACGAGGAGACTGGCCGAGGGGGACGCGGGAACGGTGCTGGATGATGCGGTCACAGTGAATACGACGCTCGCTAGGTAGGGCGGTCACGTCAAGGCGGGCGACCCTCACCCGATGTGACGGAGGGGACCACGACCGAGACGCGGACCGCCTTACCCCGACGCCTCAACCCGTCGGCGGAGCTCGGCTTCGTCGATGACCTCGACACCCAACTCGACGGCTTTATCGAGCTTGCTCCCCGCTTCCTCGCCGGCCACCACGAACGTGGTCTTCTTCGAGACGCTGCTGGTCACGCGACCGCCGGCCCGCTCCACCAGCGCGGTGGCCTCGCCGCGCGAAAGACCGGGGAGCGTCCCCGTGATCACCACGGTGGATCCGCTCAGCGCGCCATCGGCGGCGACCGCTTGCGGCTCCGTCAGCGTCAGTCCGCGGTCGCGCAGGCGCTCCATCAAGGCGCGCGTGGTCGTGTCGGCGAAGTAGTCGGCCACCGATTGCGCGATGATGTCACCGATCCCGCGCACGGCCCCCAACTGCTGGGCGCTGGCGCTCATCAACGCGTCGAGACTTCCGAAGTGGCGGGCCAGCAATTGCGCGGCTTGCGCGCCGACGTGCCGAATGCCAAGCCCGAACAGCAGTCGGGACAACGGCTGTCCCTTCGACGTGCCAATGGCCGCCGCCAGATTCTCCGCGCTCTTCTGCGCAAAGCGCTCAAGTCCGGCCAGCTGCATCACCGTCACATCGTAGAGATCGGCGACGTCGTGCACGAGCTCCGCCGACAGCAGTTGCTGGATGCGCGCGTACGACAACCCATCGATGTCCATCGCATCTTTTGACGCGAAGTGCACCAACCCCTCCAGCTGGCGCCCGGGACACGCCACGTTGGGACAGTACGTCGCCACATCGTCGCCGTATCGCTGCGTCGCTGTCGCACAGCGCGGGCACTGCGCGGGCATCTCCCACGGCACCTCCTCGCCGGTGCGATGTTCTGGCACCGGCCCCAGCACGTACGGGATCACGTCGCCCGCCCGCACCACCTGCACGCGATCGCCGGCGCGTAAATCCTTCTTGGCGATCTGATCGGCGTTGTGCAGCGACGCGTACGTCACCGTGGCCCCGCCCACGTCCACCGGCTCGAGCACGGCAAACGGGGTCAGTACACCGGTCCGTCCGACATTCACCTCAATCGCGATCAGCCGCGTCTCGGCCATGTCGGGGGCGAACTTGCGCGCGATGGCCCACCGCGGGGTGCGGTCGTTGCGCACGCCGAGTTCGTCCTGCATCGCCATGTCGTTCACCTTCACGACGCCACCGTCAATCGCGAACCCGAGCTCGGCGCGCGTGGTATGCTCCACGGTGTGCGCCCACGCCGCGACCTCTGACATGGTCGAACACCGCTGACGATGTGGCGCGACCGGAATGCCCCACGCGCTCAGCGTATCCAACAACGCCCACTGGGTCTTGGCCGGGGCGCTGCCATCGGGGAGCACGGCAGCGTATCCGTAGAAGCGCAACGGACGCGCGGCCGTGATGGCGGGGTCGAGTTGCCGCAACGAACCGGCGGCCGCATTACGCGGGTTCACAAATACCGGTTCGCCGGCCGCGATGCGCGCCTCGTTCATGCGCTCGAAGCCCGCGAAGGGCAAGTACACCTCGCCGCGAATCTCCATGCGCGCCGGATGATCCGTGCCGTGCAATCGCAACGGGACGGATTGCACCGTGCGGATGTTCACCGTCACATCCTCGCCGGTTGTGCCGTCGCCACGCGTGGCCCCGGTTACGAGCACACCGTGCTCATACGTCAGCGCGATCGCCGCGCCGTCAATCTTGAGCTCGACCGTGTAGCCGTGCTTGTGCAGTCCGTCGCCGACGGCGCGCACAACGGACTGCTCGAACGCCTGCAGTTCGTCGTCGTCCATCGCATTGTCCAACGACATCATGCGTACCAGATGCCGATGCGACGCGAAGCTCGACTGTACCGGCGCACCGACACGCTGCGTCGGTGAATCCGGAGTGAGCAGATCGGGATGTGCGTCTTCGAGACGCTGCAGTTCGCGGAACAGTCGATCGTATTCCGTGTCCGATAAGGCAGGGCGATCGAGGACGTAATACTCGTACTGGGCGCGCGCGAGATGTTCGCGCAGTTCGGCGGCCCGCTTCACGGCGGTAGGGGATGCGGCACTCATGCCCACAATACTACTGCCGACTTCTGGCTCGGGAGGCATCATGTTCGGCACGTCGAGAAATGGCGATGGCGCATCGGTTCAGAAATTCGGTCTGGGATTACTGATCGGCGCAGTGCTCGGCGCTGGGACGGCGCTGCTGCTGGCACCGGCCAGCGGCGACGAGACCCGTCGGCGACTGCGTCGGGAGGCGCGCCGCGCCTACGTACGCGGCACGGATGCGGTCGAAGATGCGTGGAGCGATGGCGAGCGCGTGGCGCAACGTTTAGCGAAGCGCGGTCGTGCCTTGGTCGATCGGTAAGGCGATGCGTCCGGAGACGGGAGCATGCCTCCGCCTGCTGGCGCGGCATCTCCCGTCGTTGGGTGCGCCGGCTACTTGCCGATGGCCGCGAGTTCGCGTTCCGCCGCGCGCCGATACATCTCATCGTTCGGATCCGTGAGCGGTGCCGCGAGTGCGGCGGCATACGCGGCGCGCGCGTCGGCGCGTCGATCCTGATCGCGATACACGCGCGCCAGATCCAGCCGATGCACCAGACGCTGCGGCTCGATGGCGACGGAGAGTTCCATGTACCGCGTGGCTTCGGCCCAGCTGGCCGTCTCGAAAATCTGCCCACCTAAAAAGGTGCGGGCCACCACGCGGGCGAGCCCGTTCAGTCGCATGATCTCGGCGTTCCACACGCCCATCACATGCAGCGCGCCGGGGTGGCGTGGCGCCAGAGCCAGCGCGCGCATCGCTTCCGTACGGACGCCCACCCCGTACTTCGTGCGCTCGCGCGGCCCCACGGCGAGGGCGGTCCGTCCGATCGCGCGCGCGAGTTCGAAATGCCCGTCCGCATCATTCTCATTCAGGGCCACCGCGCGTTTGGCATACGCCACCGCGCGCGCGTACAGCGCGGTACGCGTCTCCACGTTGGTCTCGAATTCCCCCAGATCGACCAGCTCACGCGAGGCCTTCCAGAGCGCCGCGAAGTGGCGTGGATCGGCTTGGATGGCGCGCTCGTAGAGCGGCAGCGCCTTGGCGGGCTGTCGGGCGGCGCTCTCGCGATCCCCGGCGGCCGTCAGGTCCGCGGGCGATTGCGCGAGCGCGGCCGTCGCGGAGAGGAGGAGGACCAGCAGTCCACGAAGGGGGGCGAACGTCAGCATGGCGTCATGGAGAGAAGCACCGAGCGGGGCACGAGGCGTGCACGCGGCGCGCGTACATGGTAGGTTGGCAGCACTATGCAGAGACTATGCTCGCACGCGCGCTGATCGAACGGAAGCGCGACGGGGGGAAGATCACCCCCGCCGAATGGCGTCGGCTGATGCAGCAGTATGCCGCGGACGACGTGCCGGACTACCAAATGGCCGCACTCGCGATGGCCATTTTCTTCCAGGGGCTGGACCGCGAGGAAATCGGCGCACTGACCGATGCGATGCTTACCAGCGGGGCGTCGCTCGATCTCACCCATCTGGCGCTGCCGCGCGTCGATAAGCATTCCACCGGTGGGGTCGGGGACAAGGTGTCGCTGGTCCTCGCACCGTTGGTCGCGTCGCTGGGGGTCGCGGTTCCAATGATGTCGGGGCGTGGTCTCGGGCATACCGGTGGTACGCTCGACAAGCTCGAATCGATCCCCGGATTTCGCACCAATCTGTCGCTCGCTGACGCCACGGCGCAAATCGAACGGCTGGGGTGCGCCCTCATCGGGCAGACGAACGAGATCGCACCCGCCGATCGCCGCCTCTACGCGCTGCGCGATGCGACGGCCACCGTCGAGAGCATCCCGCTCATCAGCGCGAGCATCATGTCGAAGAAGCTCGCCGAGGGGCTGACGGGGCTCGTCCTCGACGTGAAGCGCGGCTCCGGGGCCTTCCTGCCGGAGTTGGAGCGCGGGCTCACGCTGGCCCAGACGATGATCACCTTGGGCGCCGACTATGGCTGCCCGGTCGTGGCACTCATGACGGCCATGGATCGGCCGCTGGGCCGCGCCTGTGGCAACGCCATTGAAGTCGAAGAGTCGATCATGGCCCTGCGCGGCGAGGGGCCTCCCGACCTCATGAAGCTCACCTACGCGCTCGGGGCGGAGATGCTGCTGCTGGGGGGCGCCGCGGCTGATCGCGACGAGGCCCGTCGACGCATGGAGGTCGCCATCTCGTCGGGGAAGGCCGCCCGCAAGTTTCAGGAGATCATCGAGGCGCAGGGGGGAGACCCACGCGTGGTCGATGATCCGGGGCTGCTCCCGCAGGCGGCCGAATGCGAGGTCTATCTGGCGCCACGCGATGGTGTCGTGGCGCAGGTCGAGCCGCGGGCGATCGGGCGCGGCATCACGCAGTTGGGCGGTGGCCGCACCAAGGTCACGGATGTCGTGGACCCCGCCGTGGGCTTCGTCATCACCGCCAGACCCGGCGATGTCGTGCGGGCGGGGGAGCCGCTCGCGACGGTGTTCGCCGCAAACCGACAAGGGGTCACGGACGCCTTCGCCGTCCTCGCGGCGGCCATCCGCATTGACGATGACGCCGAGCCGCCGCTGCCGCTGATCTCGCACCGCGTCACCGAGGCCGGCGTCGCCATCTGGGAGGACTAGCGCCGCGCGCCCGTGCCTGGCGTGGACGGCTGGCCGCGATGGCGTTGGCACGGAACCCGCGCTGCCCACTCCCCGTTTGGCCGCAAGTCGAATACTTTCCCTCTTCGTTCCCGGCCCAACCCGAATCACCGAACCGAGTCGCTGCCGATGCTCTCTCAAAGCGCCGCCCGAATCCTGAGCCTGGTCTTCATGGCTGCCGTGCTCCCGTTGCTCGGCCTGTACGGCTTGCTCATGAAGATCGTCACGCCCAGCCCCGATGGCGGCATGGAGCCCACGGTCGCGACCATCTGCTACATCGCGTTCACCGCGCTCTTCGGCGCGTTGATCACGGTCGCCGTGAACTTCTCGCGTCAACTCGCACGCGAATCGAAGGGGCAGTACCAGACGCCGTAACACCACGCGACTTCGGTCGCGCACGCTGTCGTCTGACGCATATACGCGGTGGCCCTCCGGCCACCGCGTTTCGTTTGTCCCCCCGCGGCGTCCTCTGGGCATCGCGTAGGGCAACCGCCATCGCGCCGTGTTCATGTCGGACAATGCCCGATGCCCGATGCTCCTCGTGCCGATCGCGGTTACGCACGCAGTTGGAACGCGCCCGATGAACGAACCGGTGCCGAGCGCGTGACGTAGGGATGTGGCTGACGTGCGTGTAACCTTCCTGACATGACGAACTCAGCTGTAGAACGGTTGAGTGCGTGCTCAGTTTGGCTCACGATCAGCTTGGACTTCCCATGCATCTTCGACTGCGCAGGACGACCGCACTCGCCCTGATGGCTCTGCTCTCGGCATGCACCGCCGACCGATCGGCCACCGCGCCCATCGTACCGGATCAGGCCACCAGCGCCGACGTGGTGGGGATCGTCGCCGCGACGGCCACCACGACCACCGTGTCGGCGACCGTCGGCGTGCCGTTCGTGCTCGACGCCTCACGGTTGACCTTCACCGGCCTGCGTGGCACGCGACTGCTGTATACGGTGAGTTTCGCGCCGTCCGCGAACGGGTTGAGCGCGCTGGCCGGCCGTATCACCGGTACCCCGCTCGCCGTGGGCACCGTGGTCGCCACGGTGACCGCGACGGATGCCAATGGACAACGCGCGGTGCGCACGTTCACGATTGTGGTGGCGCGTCTCAGCGTTGCCATCAGCGTCAGCGCGGCGAACAGCGCGCAAGCGGCGACCGTGGGCACGGCCTACGTGTACGACGCGACACGCAGCGGCACAACGTTCACCGGCGGCAATAGCGCGCTCACCTACACGGTCACCTTCGCGCCCACCGCGAACGGTCTGCTCGCGACCAACGGCCGCATCACGGGAACACCCACCAGCACCGGGACCACGACGGCTACCATCGTCGCGCGTGACGCGACGGGCCAGACGGCGAGTAACTCCTTTGCGATCGTCTCGTTTGCGGCGGATCTTGTGGCCCCCACGCTGCCCGGGACGCTGCTCAGCTACTCCGACGCATCGGCGCCGCTGCCCGCGCACTTCACCGCGGCCAATGCGCCCGGCGGCGGCGCGATCGCCGCGGATAACACCCCCGCGACCAACGCCATTACCAATGCGGGTGCGACGTTGGGGCGTGTGCTCTTCTACGACCGCCGCCTTTCGCTGAATGATCGCGTCGCGTGCGGCTCGTGCCATCAGCAGCAATTCGCCTTCGGCGATACGGCGCGCCTGAGCCGCGGATTCGCCGACGGCCTGACGGGCCGCCACTCCATGGCGCTCGCGAATGCACGGTTCTACGCCAACGGCCGGTTCTTTTGGGACGAGCGTGCGGCGTCACTCGAAGATCAGGTGCTACAGCCCATCCAGAATACCACCGAGATGGGGATGACGCTTCCGCTGCTGGTGACCAAGCTGGCCGTCTCGCCGTACTACGCCTCGCTCTTCCAAGCCGCGTTCGGAACAGCCGAGATCACGACGGACCGCGTGTCGCGCGCGCTCGCACAATTCGTCCGGTCGATGGTTTCGGGTACGTCGAAGTTTGATCAGGCCTTCAGTGGGCCGGGCGCGCCGAATTTCACGGCGGTCTTCACCGCGAACGAAGTCGCAGGGCAGGCGCTGTTCACCGGTGCGGCGGGCTGCGTGCGCTGTCACGGCACGAACGCGCTCATCAGCGACAACATTCACAATACCGGTCTCGACGCCACCGTCACCGACGTGGGCGCGGGCAACGGGCGCTTCAAGTCGCCGTCGCTGCGGAACATCGCGGTGCGCGCGCCCTACATGCATGACGGACGCTTTGCGACGCTGGAGCAGGTGGTCGAGTTCTACAATTCCGGGGTGCAGGCCAATCCCAATCTTGATCCGCGGCTGCGGGCGCCGAATGGCACGCCGCAACGGCTCAACCTGACCGCGACGCAGAAGGCGCAGCTGGTGGCCTACCTGCGCACCCTGACGGACAACGCCTTCATGACAAACCCGAAGTTCGCCAGCCCGTTCTCGCGGTAACAAAAAAGAGCGCCGACGCCGGTACCACGGCGTCGGCGCTCCCAGCGCGTCAGGCTCGCGACGTCAGATGTCGAGATTGCTCACGAACCGCGCGTTGGCCTCGATGAACACACGACGCGGTTCGACTTCGTCACCCATCAGCGTCTGGAACGTCTGGTCGGCGAGCACCGCGTCATCCATGGTCACACGGAACATGGTGCGCGTCTCGGGATCCATCGTCGTCTTCCAGAGCTGGTCGGGGTTCATTTCGCCCAGACCCTTGTAGCGCTGGATGTTGATGTTGCTCTTCCCCTCGCCACCAAGGCGCTCCGCGTAGGCATCACGTTCCTTCTCCGTGTACGCGTAGAACTCTTCCTTGCCCTTGGCCACGCGATAGAGCGGCGGCTGCGCGATGTACATGTAGCCGGCCTCAATCAACTCGGGCATCTGGCGGAAGAAGAACGTCAGCAACAGCGTCCGGATATGCGCGCCGTCCACGTCGGCGTCCGTCATGATGATGATCTTGTGGTATCGCGTCTTCTGCAGGTCGAAGTCGTCACGGATACCCGCACCGATGGCGGTGATGATCGTCCGGAGGTCCTCGTTGGAGAGCACCTTGTCGATACGGGCCTTCTCGACGTTGATGATCTTGCCGCGCAGGGGCAGGATGGCCTGGAAGTCGCGCTTGCGTCCCTG